>JAIBCD010000208.1 GCA_019694335.1 Rhodospirillaceae bacterium
TTGACGCGGTTGGGCGCGAGGTACACATAGTCGCCGGCGCCGTCGAGCGCGACGTTCACGCCGGAGCGGTCGGCCAGCGCGCGGATGTCGGCGTCCTTGCCGCGCAGCCAGCGCGCGGTGGCGACGTTGTAGGGCTCGAAGATGCAATCCACGCCGTATTCGAATTCCAGCCGGTGCGCGACCACGTCGAACTGCAGGGTGCCGACGGCGCCGAGGATCAGGTCGTTGCTGTGGATGGGCTTGAAAAGTTGGGTCGCGCCTTCCTCGGCCAGTTGCTGCAAGCCTTTCTGCAACTGCTTCATCTTCAGCGGATTGCGGATCTGCGCGCGGCGGAAGTGCTCGGGCGCGAAGCAGGGGATGCCGGTGAATTTGAGGTCTTCGCCCTCGGTGAAAGTGTCGCCGAGCACCACCGTGCCGTGGTTGGGGATGCCGATGATGTCGCCGGGCCAGGCTTCGTCGGTGGTGCTGCGGTCCTGGGCCATGAAGGTGATGGCGTTGTTCACCGCCAGCGTTTTGCCGGTGGAAAGCTGCTTCAGCTTGATGCCGCGCTCGAATTTGCCCG
The DNA here is from genome assembly GCA_019694335.1 of Rhodospirillaceae bacterium. GTDB lineage: Bacteria > Pseudomonadota > Alphaproteobacteria > Rhodospirillales > Rhodospirillaceae > SHVO01. Next base: position 563 of record JAIBCD010000208.1, read on the forward strand.
CGCAGACGCGCACGAAGGCGATGCGGTCGCGGTGCTTGGGGTCCATGTTGGCCTGGATCTTGAACACGAAGCCGGAGAACCTGGTTTCGCCCGGCGTCACCTCGCGCGACTCGGTCGCGCGCGACTGCGGCGGCGGCGACAGGTCGACGATGGCATCGAGCAGGCTTTGCACGCCGAAGTTGTTGATCGCCGAGCCGAAGAACACCGGCGTCTGCTTGCCCGACAGATAAGCCTCGCGGTCGAAGGTATGCGAAGCGCCGCGCACCAGTTCGACGTCATGGCGAAGTTCCTCGGCCTGGCTGCCGATCAGTGCGTCCAGCCGCGGGTTGGCGAGGCCGGCGATGGTTTCCGAAGTGCCTTTCTCGGCCTGCGGGTCGAAGAAGTGGATCACGTCGTCATGGAGGTGGTACACGCCGCGAAAGCGCTTGCCCATGCCGATCGGCCAGGTCATCGGCGCGCACTGGATCCGCAACACGGATTCGATTTCGTCGAGCAGGTCGATCGGCTCGCGGCCCTCGCGGTCCAGCTTGTTGATGAACGTGACGATGGGCGTGTCGCGCAGGCGGCAGACGTTGAGCAGCTTGATCGTCTGCGCCTCGACGCCGTTGACCGAATCGATCACCATGGTCGCCGAATCCACGGCGGTCAGCGTGCGGTAGGTGTCCTCGGAAAAATCCTCGTGGCCGGGCGTGTCGAGCAGGTTGACCATGCAGTCGCGGTAGGGGAACTGCATCACCGAACTGGTCACCGAAATGCCGCGCTGCTTTTCCAGTTCCATCCAGTCCGAGGTGGCATGGCGCGCGGCCTTGCGCGCGCGCACTTCGCCCGCGACCTGGATCGCGCCGCCGAACCAGAGCAGCTTTTCGGTCAGCGTGGTCTTGCCCGCGTCGGGGTGGGAAATGATGGCGAAAGTGCGGCGGCGCGCCAGTTCCCTGGCGACTTCTTTTTCGGTGGCGGGCACGGCGGAAACTCGAACAACGGGGAAGGGCCGCGATTATACGGTCCGGGCCGGAAGCGGCCGGAAAGTCAGCCCTGGCGGGACGGCGCTAAAGTGCATGCCCATCATGGATGCCACCCGTCGAGAGCGCCTGATCGGCGTGCTGTGCGTCGCGCTGTCCGCGCTTGCCTTCGGCGCGATGGCGATCTTCGGCAAGCTGGCGTTCGCGGCCGGGGTGCCGCTATTCACCTTGCTGATGATCCGCTTCGGACTGGCCTCGGCGGTGATGACCGGGGTGATGCGCATGCGCGGCCACCGCTGGCCGGCGCCGCGCGACGCCGGCATCCTGCTGGCGATGGGCGGCATCGGTTATGTCGGCCAGGCGAGCTGCTATTTCGGCGCCTTGCAGCATGCTTCGGCCGGGCTTACCGCGCTGCTGCTCTACCTGTTTCCGGCGATCGTCACGGTGCTCTCGGCGTTGCTCCATCGCCGCGCGCCCTCGGCGCCGCGCCTGGCGGCGGTGGCGCTGGCCTTTGGCGGCACCGTGCTCACCGTCGGCGGGGATGCGAGCGGCAGCCGGCTGGGCATCGCGCTGGGCATCGGCGCGGCGCTGATCTATTCCATTTACATCCTGGTCGGCGCCGAGGTGACTCGCCGCGTGGCGGCGATCCCGGCGGCCACCGTGGTGATGCTCGGCGCCGCGGCCGGCGCCACGCTGCTGGCCGCAATCGACGGGATTGCCCTGCCGGCGGGGGCGGCGGCCTGGGCGGCGCTGCTGGCGATCGCGCTGATCTCCACCGTGGCGGCGATCAGCCTGTTCTTCGCCGGCCTGCGCCGGCTGGGGGCGCCGGATGCCTCCGCGCTGTCCACGCTGGAACCGGTGACCACCATCGTGCTTGCCGCGCTGTTCCTCGGTGAGACGATCAGCCCGGCGCAGATGGCCGGCGGCGTGGTGATCCTCGCCGCCGTGCTGATCCTGGCGCGGGCGCCGGGCGCCGCGCGCTGAACTACTTGGCGCGGGCCGCGGGCTTTTTCGCGGTGGCGCGGGCGGCCGGCTTCTTCTTCGCGGCGGGCTTCGCCGCGGCTGACCGCGCGGCCGGGGCCGCGGCGGTGGTTGCCTTGGGCGCGTCGCCGAGCACGGTCTTCAGCGGGCAGATTCTCACCACCGGGCACTTGCTGCAGGAGGCGACGATGGCGATGGGGCAGACGGTCATGGCGAATTCTCTGGCGTTGGGGGAGTGCGCATCATGCCTGTCGTGGCGGGGAAAGGTAGGTGAAGGGAACTAATCCGCATGCCGCTGGGGCATTTCCCCCAAACGGCCTGGGGCATAGGGCCCGATGCGCAGTTCGCTCCGCCTATCTCGGCGACTGATTTCACGTAAAAACATAGGGTTGCCGGATTGGCACCGTTCCTGCTGAGTCGCGGGCGTGGCACGGCGTCGTCGTGTCGTCATTCCCCCACCTCAACGGAGAACCCTCATGAACAAGACCATCGCCCGCCTCGTCGCTTTCCTGTTCGCGGTGAGCAGCCTGTCGCTCGCCTCGATCGCCCCCGCCGCCGCGAAAAACAGCACCAGCCTCGGTCATGGCGTGAAATGCACCTGGGTGCTGGTGTCGTCGGTGAATAACGTCAATACCTACAAGCAGGTCTGCCGCAAGGGCGTCTGATTCCGCGCTGGCGCCGGCGGGACGGCGCGCGAGGCCGGTCCGCCGTCAGAAGTCGATCGCCAGCGAGAGCGAGGCGGTCCCGAAGCGACTCTCGTACAAGGCAACGTTGGCCCGGTTGCGCGCGCTGGTAATGTCGAGCCGG
>JAIBCD010000009.1 GCA_019694335.1 Rhodospirillaceae bacterium
ATGGCGCGCGAGCAACGGCAGCAGCGCCACGCCGATGGCGGTGCCGAAAATGCCCACCGGCAAGAGGTTGATGCGGTCGGCGTAGGTGATCCAGGACACCGCGCCCGGCCCGACCAGGGTCGCGATGCTTTTATTGGCCATGACGTTGAACTGATAAATTCCCGCGCCGAAGGCCATCGGCAGGATGCGCAGGAGCAGCAGTTTCACTTCCGGCGTGAGGCGCGGGCGCACCAGTGTGAATCTCATCCCGACCCGGTTGCAATCGATCGCCAGCCACACCAGCTGCACCACGCCCGAGATCAACACGCCCCAGGCCAGGATCGCGGCGCGGTCGCCGCGCGCCTGGGAACTCACCAGCAGCGCGGCGATGAACACCAGGTTCAACAACACCGGCGCCGCCGCCGGCACCGCGAACCGCCCGAGCGCGTTCAGCACGCCCGACTGCAACGAGGTCAGCGAGATGAACAGGAGGTAGGGGAACATGATCCGCGCCAGGTCCGTGGTGCGCTCCAGCTGGCCGGGGATCTTGTCGAAGCCCGCCGCCAGAACCGACAACACCTGGGGCATGAACAGGATCACCACCGCGCAGAAGGCGATCAGCACCACGGTCAGCACGGCGAAGGCCTGGTCGGCGAAGACCTTGGCTTTCTGCTTGCCGTCGCGCTCCAGGGTCTGGGCGAACAAGGGCACGAAGCTGGCCGAAAACGCCCCTTCCGCGAACAGCGAACGGAACAGGTTGGGGAACTGGAAGGCGATGAAGAAGGCGTCGGCCACCGCGCCCGCCCCCAGGAAGGTCGCCATCAGAGTCTCGCGCAACAGCCCGGTGATGCGGCTGAGCATGGTGTAGCCGCCCACGGTCGCGAAGGCGCGGAACAGCGAAGGCGACCCATGCGACGTAGTGGTGGGAGGGGTGGACATGCCTTGGTCTAGCCGATTGGCGGGAGTCTGTGAATCCCTGCCCCCGGTCTGTGGCTTTTCTTCGGCGGCCGGCTTGTTTTATTCCGCCGCGGCGGTCGGCCGCGTGCTCTGGACCGAAACGTCGGCGGCCGCCACGCCGATGGCCTTGCCGAGGGCGTCACGGACCTGGCGGATCTTGGTCTCGTGCTCGACCTTCATGCCGAACACATCCTTCACATAGAACACGTCCACCACCCGTTCGCCGTAAGTCGAGATATGGGCCGAGAAGATCTGCAGGCCCAGGTCGGTGATGGCCTTGGTGACATCGAACAGGAAGCCGGGCCGGTCGTGGCCGTTGATCTCGATCACGCTGCACACCTTGGAGGCGGCGTTGTCGATGATGACGCGGGGCGGCACCTCCAGCGCCTGGACACGGCTGGGCAGGCGCGAGCCGACCTTGGGCAGTTCCTGGTTGAACCTGAGGCGCCCTTCCAGGGCGGCGATCACCCGGGTCTTGATGCGCGACAGCCGGGATTCCGAGGTGATCGGCTCGCCCTCGAAATCCTGGAACGAGAAGGTATCCAGCGCCATGCCGGTGGAGAGGGTCAGGATCTTGGCATCCACCACCGAGACTCCCGCCACCGCCAGCGCGCCCGAGATCTTGGCGAACAGGCCGGGATGATCCGGCGTGTAGATGATCATTTCCGTGACCGCCTCGCCGGAATTGAAGTCGATGGCGATCTTGTCGCCGACTTCATCGGCCGCGCGCATGAAGTGCGCGAGCTTCTCGTGCGTATCGGTGGTGTCGGTCAGCCAGAAGCCCGGCGAGTTCAGCGACAGGATGCTGTCGCGCATGCGTTCGGGCCAGTCATCCAGGCGGTCGGCGAGCGCGGTCTTGGCCGCGGAGACGCGGGCGGTGATGCCGGTGGTGGTCTGGCCGCCGCGCATATATTCGTTGGCGCGCTCGAAAAGCTCCTTGAGCAGCGTGGCCTTCCAGTTGTTCCAGACGTTGGGACCGACCGCCCGGATGTCGGCACAGGTGAGCACCACCAGCAATTTCAGGCGCTCCGGCGACTGCACGACTTCGGTGAACTTGACGATGGTCTGCGGATCGTCGAGGTCGCGTTTGAAGGCGGTATTGCTCATCACCAGGTGATGCTGCACCAACCAGGCCACGGTCTCGGTTTCTTCCGGCGTCAGGCCCAGGCGCGGGCAGAGCTCCAACGCGATCTGCGCGCCCAGATCGGAATGGTCGCCGCCGCGGCCCTTGGCGATGTCGTGCAGCAGCACCGCGGCATATAGCGCGCGGCGCGACTGGATCTTGTGGATCACCTCGGAGGTGATCGGCAATTCCACCTTGAGCTTACCCTGCTCGATGCGCGACAGAATGCCGATGGCGCGGATGGTGTGCTCGTCGGTGGTGTAGACGTGGTACATGTCGTACTGCATCTGCGCCACGACGCGCGCGAAGTCGGGGATGAACCGCCCGAACACGCCGCACTCGCTCATCAGGCGCAAGGTGGCCTCGGGCCCCTTTTGCGAACACAGAATGTCCATGAACGCCGCGTTGGCCGCGGGATCGCGCCGCAGGGCCGAAACCCGCCTAGCGTAATGCGAAATCAGGCGCAAGGTCGCCGGGTGGAAATCGAGGTCATTTTCCAGCGCCGTGCGGAAGATGGTGAGCAGGCGCAGGGGTTCCTTGGCGAAGGCCTGATCGTCGGCCACGCCGATGCGCCCGCCCTCGACCACGAAGCCGTCGACGGACTTGCGGCGCAGGGCGGCGGGCAGGCGGAAAATCGTCCGTTCCTTGCCGCGCTCCTCGATCAGGGTGCAGAAAATGCGCGTCAGGTCGCCGACGTCGCGCGCGACCAGAAAATAGTGGCGCATGAAGCGTTCGACCGCCGTGGCGCCTGCGCGGTCGGTATAGCCGAGGCGCGGCGCGATATCGCGCTGCAGGTCGAAGGTCAGGCGATTCTCGGCGCGGCCGGTAAGATAGTGGATGTGGCAGCGCACGGTCGACAGGAAGTCATGCGCCTTGATGAAGCGCGCCGCGGCTTCGTCGTCGATGATCGCCTTGTCCGCGAGCTTGCGTACGTCGGAAACGCCATAAAGATAGCGCGCGATCCAGAACAAGGTGTGCATGTCGCGCAGGCCGCCCTTGTCTTCCTTGACGTTGGGCTCAAGGCGGTAACGCGAGTCACCCACCTTCAAATGCCGCTCGTCGCGTTCGGCCAGCTTGGCCTGCACGAACTCGGCGGCGGTGCCGCGCTTGATCTCCTTCTTGAAGCGGGCGATCAGCTCCGCCGCCAGCTCCTGGTCGCCCCAGATCCAGCGCGCTTCGAGCAAGGTGGTGCGGATGGTGAAATCGGCCTTGGCCTGGCGCAGGTTCTCGTCCACCGAGCGCACCGCGTGCCCGACCTTGAGCCCAAGATCCCACAACACATAGAGCATGAACTCGACCACCTGCTCGGTGGAGGGTGTCGGTTTGTAGGGCAGCAGGAACAGGAGATCGATGTCCGACAGCGGCGCCAGTTCGCCGCGCCCGTAGCCGCCGATGGCGACGATGCTGATGCGCTCGGCCGTCGTGACGCCGCCCCCCGCGAACATTTCGGTGTTGGCGCAGTCGAACAGCACCCGGATGATCTGGTCCATCAGGAAGCTGTGAGCGGCCACGGTCTCGGCGCCGGTGGCCTTGTGGCCCTCGAGACGCGCGCGGATCACGGCCGAGCCGGCTTTATGTGCTGCCTTCAGGCTCTCGACCAGATGCGCGCGCCGCGCGTCGGCGCCCAGGCCGGCCATCTGGCGGTCGAGTTCGTCCGCCACGGCGCGGCGGTCGATGATTTCGCGAGGATGAAAAACCTGCACGTGAAAACCCGGGAAGACTCGCAAAAATCTGGGGGGTTATCTGATCTTGAAACCCTGCTGGCGTGCCTGGTCGTCGGGCACGTGGATGACGCGCTCCTTCTGGGCCGTCGGGCGCGCGAATGTCTGGGACGATGGCGTGGGCGCGGGGGCGGGGGCGGGGGCGGGCGCGGCCGCCGACACCGCGGACTTGGCCAGTGCCTCGACTGCGAAGCGCGATTTCAGCCGCGCGCTCACCACCGCCAGCATTTCCATGATCTTGGCCTGGCCCACCAGCAGCAGCGCCACCAGGAAGGCGCCGCCGGCGCCGACCGTGGTGTAGGTCTCGTTCACCCAGTCGTAGCGGGAGAAGGACAGCATCAAAGAGACAATACTGCCCATCAGGCACAGAACACCCATGATCGACAGGATGCGCGCCAGGGCCGGGATGTTCGGTTTGTCGGGGTCGATCTCAAACATGGCGGTCATGCCTTTCCGCCGTCAGTATATCAGAGACTCAGCGTACCAGTGGCAGGGCTTACCCCTTCTCCTGGATTAACGCCTTGAGGCGATAAAGGGTTTCCAGGGCCTCCCGGGGCGACAGGGCATCGGGGACCACCTCCGCCAGGGCGTCCTGAAGCACCGTGTCGGGCCCGGGCCCGGCCCCAGATATGGCCGGCTGGACGGGCTTCGCTAGGGCCGAAAACAAAGGCAAATCGTCGGCCAGCTTCACCGCGGCACCCGCGCGGGAGTCCTTTTCCAGGAGCACGAGCACCTCCTCCGCCCGGGCGATCACCGCCGGCGGCAGGCCCGCCAGCCGGCCGACGTGGATGCCATAGGAGCGGTCGGCGGCACCTGGACCCACCTCATGCAGGAAGATCACTTCGCCCTGCCATTCCTTCACCCGCATGGTGTGGGGCGCCAGGCCCTTGAGCCGCGCGGCCAGCGCGGTCAGTTCGTGGTAATGCGTGGCGAACAGCGCCCGGCAGCGGTTCACGTCATGCAGGTGTTCGAGCGTCGCCCAGGCGATCGACAGGCCGTCGAAGGTGGCGGTGCCACGGCCGATCTCGTCCAGGATCACGAACGACTTGGCGGTCGCCTGGTTGAGGATGGCCGCGGTCTCGACCATTTCCACCATGAAGGTGGACCGCCCGCGCGCGAGATCGTCCGCAGCACCTACACGCGAGAACAGCCGGTCGATGACGCCGATATGCGCCGCCGCCGCCGGCACGAAGGCGCCCATTTGTGCCAGAAGCGCGATCAGCGCGTTCTGGCGGAGATAGGTGCTTTTGCCCGCCATGTTGGGGCCGGTGATCAGCCACAGCTGCGCGTCATGGCCGGAGGACGCGAGCCGGCAATCGTTGGCGACGAACGGCGTGGCGCTGGCCTTGAGGGCGGCTTCAACCACGGGATGGCGTCCGCCGGTGACCGTGAACGCCGTGCCCCCGTCCACCACAGGGCGCGCGTGGTTGCTCTCCGCCGCGAGCGCCGCAAGCGACGCCGCGAGATCGAGCGACGCCATGGCCGCCGCCGCGCCCGCGATCTCGGCGCTGCGGCTCAAGACCTCGACCACCAGGTCGGCGAAGATCGAAAGTTCGAGCGCCAAGGCCTTGTCGGCGGCGGACCGAATCTTGTCCTCGAGCTCGCCCAGCTCGACGGTGGTGAAGCGCATGGCGTTCGCCATGGTCTGGCGGTGGATGAAGGGGCTCTTTGCACCGCTCGCCGAAATCGAACCGGCGCGGGCGTCCTCCATCATTTTCTCGCCGTGCTTGGGCTGCACTTCGACATAGTAGCCGATGACATTGTTATGGCGGATCTTGAGGCCGGAAATGCCGCTCTCGGCCGCGTAACGGCTCTGCAAGCCGGCGATCAACTGCCGGCTTTCGTCGCGCAGTTGCTTCAGCTCATCCAGGCGCGGATCGTAACCGGTGGCCACGAAGCCGCCGTCGCGGGTGAGCAACGGCAGTTCCGCCGACAGCGCGCGCGCGAGCCGCTCCACCAGCACCTGGTGCTGCCCCAGCGCCTTCAGCGCCCGTTCCACGTCCGCTGGCGGCGGCATGAACCCCTGGGCGAGATCGGTGATCCCGGCGCGCAAGCGCGGCACCTGGGCGAGGCCATCGCGGATCGCCGCCAGGTCGCGCGGGCCGCCACGGCCCAGCGACAGACGCGACAAGGCGCGCTCCAAATCCGGGCAACCCTTGAGCTGTTCGCGCACTTCATCGCGTGCGCGCGATGCGTTCACGAAGAACTCCACCGCGTCGAGCCGGGCGTTGATGGCGATGGGATCGGTGAGCGGCGCGCTCAGCCGCGCCGTCAGCAATCGCGCTCCCGCGCCGGTGACCGTGCGGTCGATGACGTCGAGCAGGCTGCCGCGCCGGTGGCCGGTCATGGTTTCGGTGAGTTCGAGATTGCGCCGTGTGGCGGCGTCGATCTCCATCACCGCGCCCGCGCCGACGCGCTGCGGCACGCCCAGGCGGGGCAGTTTGCCTTTCTGGGTCAGCTCGACATAGTCGACCAATGCTCCGGCGGCCGCCACTTCCGCGCGGGTGAAGGCGCCGAAGGCATCGAGTGTGCCAACATTGAACAGCCGCTCGAGCCGCTTGCGCGCATTGTCGGAATCGAACCGCGGCGACGGCAGCGGGCTGAGAATGTTTTTCCAGTTCTCGATCAAGCCCATCACGGCGGAATCGCCGAGCACCCGGTCGGGCAGCAGCAGCTCGCCCGGATTGAGCCGCGCCAGCGCCGCAGCCAGGCCGCTCTGCGGAATCAGCTGAATGCTGAAATCGCCGGTGGAGACGTCGAGCCAGGCCAAGCCCCAGTGCTGGGCCGACTCGCCCTTCACCTGCGCCAGCGCCGCGAGATAGTTGTGGGCGCGCGCATCCAGCAGTGCGTCCTCGGTCAAGGTGCCGGGCGTGATCAGGCGCACCACGTCGCGTTTGACCACCGACTTGGAGCCGCGCTTCTTGGCCTCGGCCGGATCCTCGAGCTGCTCGCAGACCGCCACCTTGAAGCCGGCGCGGATCAACTTGGACAGATAGACATCATGGGAATGCACCGGCACGCCGCACATGGGGATGTCGTCGCCGGCGTGCTTGCCGCGTTTGGTGAGCGCGATGTCGAGGGCCTGCGACGCCTTTTTGGCGTCGTCGAAGAACAGTTCGTAGAAATCCCCCATGCGGTAGAACAGCAGCGCATCGGGGTAGCCCGCCTTCACGGACAGGTATTGCGCCATGAGTGGCGTCGTATCCTGCGGCGCGGTGTCGGCCGCCTCGCGGGCAGGCGACTCGCCGCGCAGGTCTAGGTTTTCATCAGGCACGAAATCGGTCCGTATGACGGCGTGAAGGACTAGATTTGGGAAGGTCGGACACTATACCAGCCCAGGGGTGGGCGGGAGAGGCGTTGACCAGATTCGCGAACGCTGTCTATCGCAATGTCAGGTAAGGATAAATTTCACCTCCTCACGCTTTGCACCACCCGCCTCGGTCGTGCAGAATAACCCCCGGGAGAAGACCTGCCTCGACCCGATCGCGGACCTCGAAGGTGCTGGGGAGCGCCTCCGACGCACCGCCGGGTTTTGAGCTGCCGCAGGCCGTGCACAACATTTATGGACAAGATCGTGAATCCAAAATCCGCGGCCAAATCCTCCGGAAAGCCCGTTCGCCGCAACTTCGATCAGGAAGCCCTGGTTTTCCACGCCACCGGCAAGCCGGGCAAGATCGAGATCGCGCCCACCAAGCCGCTCACCACCCAACACGACCTGTCCCTGGCCTATTCGCCGGGTGTCGCCGCGCCCTGCCTGGAGATCGCGCGCGATCCCGCCACCGCCTATGACTACACCGCCAAGGGGAATCTGGTGGCGGTGATCTCCAACGGCACCGCCGTGCTTGGCCTCGGCGACCTCGGCGCGCTCGCCGGCAAGCCGGTGATGGAAGGCAAGGCGGTGCTGTTCAAGCGCTTCGCCGACGTGGACGGCATCGACCTCGAGGTCGACACCAAGGACACGGAAGAGTTCATCAACTGCGTGAAGCTGCTGGGCCCGTCCTGGGGCGGCATCAACCTCGAGGACATCAAGGCGCCCGAGTGCTTCGTGATCGAAAGCCGCCTGCGCGAGCTGATGGACATTCCGGTGTTCCATGACGACCAGCACGGCACCGCGATCATCTGCACTGCCGGCATGATCAACGCCGCCGATATCACCGGCCGCAAGCTCTCGGACATCAAGCTGGTGGTGAACGGCGCCGGCGCGGCGGCGATCTCCTGCGTCGAACTCGCCCGTGCCATGGGCGTGCGCGCCGAGAACGTGATCATGTGCGACTCGAAAGGCGTGATCTATCAGGGCCGCACCGAAGGCATGAACCAGTGGAAGGCCGCCCACGCGGTCGCCACCGACAAACGCACCCTGGAACAGGCGCTTGACGGCGCCGACGTGTTCTTCGGCCTGTCGGTCAAGGGCGCAATGACGCCGGCCATGGTGAAATCCATGGCCAAGAATCCGATCATCTTCGCCATGGCCAACCCGGACCCCGAAATCACCCCGGAAGAAGTGGCCGAGGTACGCAAGGACGCCATCGTCGCCACCGGCCGCTCGGACTACCCGAATCAGGTGAACAACGTCCTGGGTTTCCCGTTTATTTTTCGAGGGGCCCTCGATGTGCGCGCCCGCACCATCAACGAGGACATGAAGCTCGCCGCCGCTCGCGCGCTGGCCGACCTCGCGCGCCAGGACGTGCCCGATGAAGTCGCCGCCGCCTATGCCGGGCGCAAACTGCGCTACGGCCCCGAGTACATCATCCCGGTGCCGTTCGATCACCGCCTGATCTCGACCGTGCCCCCGGCCGTCGCCCGCGCCGCGATGGATACCGGTGTCGCGCGCAAGCCGATCACCGACATGGAAGCCTATAAAAAGCAGCTGTCGGCGCGGCTCAATCCGATCTTCGCCAGCATGCAGAGCATCTCGGCCGAAGTGTCGCGCGCGCCACGCACGGTGGTGTTCGCGGAAGGCGAGGAGGAACGCTCGATCCGCGCCGCCATCGCCTACCGCAACGCCGGCTATGGCAAGGCGATCCTGGTCGCGCGCCGCCGCAAGGTGGAACAGACCTTGCAGAACCTTTCTATCCGCCCCGAAGATCTGGACGGCATCACCATTTCCAATGCGCGTGAATCCGCGCACGCCGGGGAATATGCCGAGTTCCTTTACCGCCGCCTGCAGCGGCGCGGCCTGCTCCAGCGCGATTGCGAACGCTTGGTCAACCTGGACCGCAACATCTTCGCCGCCTGCATGATGGCCCACGGCCATGGCGACACCATGGTTACCGGCCTCACCCGCAACTATCACACCGCGCTCGCCGACGTGCGCAAGGTGATCGACAACACGCCGACGGCGCCGGTGTTCGGGCTGACCATGGTGGTGGTGAAGGGCCACACCTTGTTCATCGCCGATACCGCGGTGCACGAGCGCCCGAGCTCCGACGTGCTCGCCCGTATCGCCATGGAAAGCGCCAGCGTGGTGCGGCGCCTGGGCCACGATCCCAAGGTCGCATTACTGTCATATTCTAATTTCGGAAATCCGCCGGGACCGGTGGCCGACACCATGCGCGAGGCGGTGCGGATCCTGGAGGGCGAATCCGCCGCCGGGCGCATCGATTTCGAATTCGACGGCGAGATGGGCGTGAACGTGGCGTTGGACGCCAACCGCGAGCGGATCTATCCGTTCTGCCGCCTGACCGGACCCGCCAACATCCTGGTCATGCCCGGCCTGCACGCCGCCAGCATCTCGACCCGCCTGGTGCAGCGCTTCGGCGCCGCCACCTCCATCGGACCCATGCTGATCGGTTTGGAGAAACCCGTGCAAATCGTGGGCATGGATGCGACCGTCTCCGATCTGGTACAGATGGCGCTGATGGCCGCCCATATAGGTGCGACCGCAGTCCGCTAGCGCGTGTCCAGGAAAAGTGGAGCCCGGTTTTCTGCCCGGGATACGCGCCCTAGAGCATGTTAGGCCGAAGTGGAAACCGGTTCGGCCGCTAAACATGCGACCAAACAAAAACCTAGAGTGTGTTTCCGATTCAAAGAATCGGAAACACACTCTAGCTAAAAGGGAATCACTCTCAGGGACCATGTCTACGCCGGACTCCGCCTCGTTCCGCCGGCTGCTCGCCTGGTCCTTCGGTCCGTGCATCCCCGCCTGGGCGGTCCTCGCCGGCCTTGTCGCCTTCGCTGAACTCGGCCGGGGCGCCGCCGTGGCGGGCGGGATCGTGGTGTTCGCGATCATGGCGCTCCTGGTGTTCAGCCGCCTCGCGGATTTCGACCGGCTGATCCGCTACGCCGAGGAATCCCTCGTCAATCCCGACGCGCCATTGCCGGAACTCAGCCGGTCGGCCACCGCGCGCCGGCTGCTCGCCGCCATCGCGGCGCTGCGCAAGCTGTGGACCGAACGCCGCGAGGCCGCCGACGGCCTCGCGCGCTCCGGCCAGGACGTGCTGGACGCCCTGCCCGACCCCCTGATCCTGATCGACCGGCGCCGGCGCATCATCAGCGCCAATGCCGCCGCCGGTGAATTGTTCGACATGGACCGCACCGCGCAACGCCTCGCGGGCCGCGACCTCGCCAGCGTCATCCGCGACCCCAAAGTGCTGGAAGCCGCCGATCAGGCGCTTCAGCAAGGCCGCAAAGGCACCACCCAGTTCACCTTGCCCTCGCCGGTGGAACATACCTTCGGCGCCCTGGTGATGCCGCTGCCGCCAATGAAATCGGAAGGCAACGCCGACGGTACCGCTGCGGTAGTGGCGCTTTACGACCAGACCGAACGCCTGAAGACCGACCGCATGCGCGCCGATTTCGTCGCCAATGCCAGCCACGAGCTGCGCACGCCGCTGGCCGCCGTGCTCGGGTTCATCGAGACCCTGCAAGGCCCAGCCCGGGACGATGCCGAAGCGCGCGATCAGTTCCTGGAGATCATGCTCAAGCAGGCCAACCGCATGACGCGGTTGATCGACGATCTTCTGTCGCTATCGCGCATCGAGCTGCGTGAACATACCCGGCCCACCGATATCGTGGACGTGGCGGACGTGATCCACGCCACCGTCGAGTTGTTCGACCGTCAGGCCAAGGAGCGGCGCACCACCGTCACCGTGAGCATCGCGCCCGATGTGCCGGCGATCGCGGGCGATGCCGGCGAGCTGGGGCAGGTGTTCCACAACCTTCTTGGCAATGCCATCAAGTACGGCGGCGACGACGGCAAGGTCGAGATTATCGTGACGCTGTCGGATACACGCCCGCCTTCCATGCAAGGCCGGGGCGGGTGCATGCGCATCGACGTCAAGGATTCCGGCGAGGGCATCCCGCGCGAGCACCTGCCGCGCCTGACCGAACGCTTCTACCGCATCGACACCGCGCGCTCGCGCCAGTTGGGCGGGACCGGACTGGGCCTCGCCATCGTCAAGCACATCATCAACCGCCATCGCGGCGCCATGACCATCGACAGCGAGATCGGCAAGGGTTCGGTGTTCACGGTGTTCCTGCCGCCGGCGAATCAGTCCGTGGCGATCAGGGCCGCGAGCTGACCGTGAGCGAGCGCCGGTAGACGATCAGCGCCACCGGCAGCAGCGAGACGCCCAGCAGGCAGGTATAGAAGAAATACCCCATGTAGCCCGCGCCCAGCGCGGCCGGCGCGACGCCGATCTTCGCGGCTCCGGCGACATAGCTGGTGGCCGGCACGGCGCCGAAGAACACCAGTAGCGGCGCGAAGAATCCACCCGCGTCGGCCGACTGCGCCGCACCTTCGATCACGCGGCCCGACTGGGTCATGATGAATTTATCGGGCAGCGCATAGAGCGAGGAGAACAGCGCATATTGGGTGCCGGTGAAGCCCGCGCTGGTCAGGCTGGACATATAGGCGATCAAACATGTGCCGGCGAAATTCTGCAGCACGTTGTTGAAACCGAGGCAGATCACCAGCCCCGGGATGCTGGCGCCTTGGGTCGCCAGCCAGGCGAAGGTGAGATTGCTCATGGGCGCCAGCACGGTTCCCGCGACCATGCAGCGCATCAGCCCCCAGCGGGTGATGGCGAGGCCGCCCACCAGCACGCCGACCATGTCCATGACCGCGCCGTAGACTTTGCGCACCTCGGCGATCTGGGTGAGCGTGAACCCAAGATCGAGATAGAACGGGTTCATGATGTTCAGGAGGAACTGCGAGATCCGGTAGAAGCAGATCAGGGTGATCATCATCCAGGCGAAGGCGCCGAAACGGTTGAAGAAATCCCGCAAGGGATCGCCGAAGGCATGGGAGAGGAACAGCCCGGGCTGTGTGCGCCGCCCGGGCAGCGGCCAGGCGCACAGCACGATGCAGGCGAAGCCGATGGCCACCATGCCGACCTGCACGAACACATTGACAGTGGGCGTCTTCCACAGGGCGTCGAAGCTCGCGGCCATGGGCTCCGGCATGAGCATGGTGAGCAGGAGGTCGCGCCCCGAAAGGCCCGAACCGAGGAACACCGCGCCCGCCACCAGGATCAGGAGACGCACCACCCATTCGATGCGGTCGGCCCACGGCCGGGGATTACCCTCGACTCTTGGAATTGGCCGCAGTTCATGAGCGGCTTCCCGGGGCGCGTAGAAGGTCGCGGCGATGCACGGCCCCATCAGGATCGCCATGGCGAGATAGGCCAGCGTCCAGTTGAAGTGATCGGCGATCACCAGCGGCGCCACGCCGGACACCAGGAACCCCGAGCGATGGCCCCACTGATAGGCCGTGAGCATGGCGCCTTGCTTGTTCGCGGGCGCCACTTCGATACGCCAGGCATCGACGACGATGTCCTGGGTGGCGCCGGAGAAACCGATGAACACGGCGGCCGCGGCCATCATCGGGAAATGCGTGGTGGGATCGGACAATGCCAGCAGCGTGAACCCCGCCATGATCGCGAGCTGCGCCACCACGGTCCACGAACGGCGGTGGCCGAGCATGCGGGTGAGGCCGGGCACGGAAGCACGGTCCAGCACCGGCGCCCACAGGAACTTGAAGGCGTAGGGCAGGGTCGCCAGGGTCAGGAAGGCGATGGTTTCCAGCAGCAGCCCGGACTGGCGCAGCCACGCGGTCAGCGTGTCGTAGATCAGCCAGAACGTCAGCCCGCAGGAGAACCCCAGGCCGTACATGGCGATGGTCGCGCGCTCGCCGTAGACCGCGAGGGTTTGCGACCAGGTGCGTGAGGGCGCGGCCGTATCTGCCATGGCGCAATTAGTGACACACCCCGAAAGGGATGTGAATCGCCAAGCATTGTCCGGCGAAGTGAGACGCGGTTCGGACGGGCGGAGCCCGTCATCCGTCATTCGCGCGTTTTGGCGCGCGACCTGGACAATGCGTCAAAATTTAAGCGCGCGTGACGCTTTAGCCCGCGAGCTTCTTGGCGTAGCGCTTGCGGTCGTTGGCGTCGAGGAAGCGCTTGCGCAGGCGGATGAACTTCGGGGTCACCTCCACCAGCTCGTCGTCCTGGATGTAGGCGATCGCCTGTTCCAGGGTCATGACGATCGGCGGCGGCAGATCCTGCTTGTCGTCCTTCATCACGGTGCGGAAGTTGGTGAGCTGCTTGGACTTGAGCGGGTTCACTTCCAGGTCGTTGTCGCGGGTGTGCTCGCCGACGATCATGCCCATGTAGATCTTGGTGCCGGCCGAGACGAACTGCGGCCCGCGGTCGATCAGGTGGAACAGGCCGTACTGGTTGGCTTCGCCGGTTTCGGTGGCGATCAGCACGCCCTCGCGGCGGGAGGCGATGTTGCCGCGATACGGACCGTAGCTGTGGAACAGGCGGTTCATGACGCCGGTGCCGCGGGTGTCGGTGAGGAATTCGCCGTGATAACCGATCAGGCCGCGCGAAGGGGCGATGAACACCATGCGCACCTTGCCGCCGCCGGCCGGCTTCAGTTCCTGCATTTCGCCTTTGCGGATCGACATCTTCTCGACCACGACGCCCGAGAACTGCTCGTCCACGTCGATCACGACTTCTTCCATCGGCTCGAGCCGCTGGCCCTTGTCGTCGGTCTGGAACAGCACGCGCGGGCGCGAGATCGAAAGCTCGAAGCCTTCGCGGCGCATGTTTTCGATGAGCACGCCGAGCTGAAGTTCGCCGCGCCCCGCCACTTCGAACGAATCCTTTTCCTGGGATTCGGAGACGCGGATGGCGACGTTGCCCTCGGCTTCGCGCGCGAGGCGCGCGGCGATGACGCGGGTGGTGAGCTTGTCGCCGTCCTGGCCGGCGAACGGCGAGTCATTGACCGAGAAGGTCATGGCGAGCGTCGGCGGATCGATCGGGCGGGCCTTGAGCGGCTCGTTGACTTCGGGGGCGCAGAAGGTGTCCGCCACGTTGGCGTTTTCCATGCCCGCGAGCGCGATGATGTCGCCGGCTTCCGCCGTGTCCACCGGGATGCGTTCGAGACCGCGGAACGACAGGAGCTTGGTGGCGCGGCCGGTTTCCAGAACCTTGCCGTCGCGCGACAGCACCTTGAGCGGCATGTTGACCTTGGCGATGCCGGATTCGATGCGGCCGGTGAGGATGCGGCCCAGGAAATTGTCGAACTCGAGGGTCGTGGCGAGCATCTTGAACGGCGCGTTCTTTTCGCGGTTCGGCGCCGGCACATGGCTGACGATGGTTTCGAACAGCGGCGTCAGATCCTTGCGCTCGTCCTTCTCGAGGTCGCGCACGGCCCAGCCTTCGCGGCCGACGGCGAACAGGGTCGGGAAGTCGAGCTGTTGATCGGTCGCGCCGAGCGCGGCGAACAGGTCGAAAATTTCGGTGTGCACTTCGTCGGGACGCGCGTCCTGACGGTCGATCTTGTTGACGATCACGATCGGGCGCAGGCCGAGACCGAGGGCCTTCGACAGCACGAACTTGGTCTGGGGCAGCGGGCCTTCGGAGGAGTCGACCAGCAGGCACACGCCATCGACCATCGACAGGATGCGTTCCACTTCGCCGCCGAAGTCGGCGTGGCCCGGGGTGTCGACGATGTTGATCTTGATGCCGTTCCACTCGACCGCCGTGCACTTGGCGAGAATGGTGATGCCGCGCTCGCGTTCCTGGTCGTTCGAGTCCATGGCGCAGGTTTCCATGCGCGCGTTGGCGCGCACCGCGCCGGACTGTTTCAGGAAGGCGTCGACGAGCGTGGTCTTGCCGTGGTCGACGTGAGCGATGATCGCGATGTTGCGCAGTTCCATGGGCATACCCTTCGGACGTTCAGTCCGAAGCTCCGGCACAAGGCAGTGGGACATAAACAAAACCGGGCTTCCCCCCTCGGGGGCGCCCGGCCGTTTCGTGGCGGGTATATATACGGGAGAGCCGGTTTATTCAAGCTGACCGGGGTCAAATGCACGAAATGTTCATGCGACCCAAGCGTTTAACGCAGGGCTCGCTGGGCCTGAACACGTCCAGGAAAAGGGGAACCCGGTTTTCCGGCCGGACTCACGAAAAAACAAGAGTCTACAGGCCGTGTTTACCCATCATGTGGCGCAAATCCGCCTCGGGACGGGCGCCCATATGGCCGATAACCTCGGCGGCGGCCATGGAACCGATCTTGGCGCAGTTCGGGAGGTCGCGCCCGTGGGTATAGCCATACAGGAAACCGGCAGCGAACAGGTCGCCGGCCCCGGTGGTATCGACCACTTTCTGAACCGGGAAGGCCTCGACCGCGATGGTCTGGGTGCCGTCGAACACCACCGTGCCCTTGGCGCCCCGGGTCATGCAGGCCAGCACGTCCGCGCCGCGCAGCCGCGTGATGGCGGTGGCAAGGTCATCGGCTTGATAAAGACGGAAGATCTCCTCCTCGTTGCCGAACAGGATATCCACGTCATCGCGAATCAAGGTGAGCAGGTCTTCCCGATGCCGGTCGACCACGAACGGGTCGGAGAGCGACAGAGCCACCTCGCGCCCGGCCCCTTTGGCAGCCCGCGAGGCCTTGCGGATCGCCTCCTTGGCCTGAGGCGTATCCCATTGATATCCCTCAATATAAATTACCCGCGAGGCCGCGATTCGGGCTTCGTCGATGTCGTCCGGACCCAAGGTCGTGCTGGCGCCCAGGTGGGTGTTCATGGTGCGCTGGCCATCGTCGGTCACCAGAATCAGGCAAGTGGCCGTGGGCAGGTCGGCGGGCTTGTGGCCGCCGTGGAAATCGACGCCGATGGCCTCGATGTCGTGGCGGAAGATCTCGCCCAGCTTGTCGTTGCCGAGCTTGCCGACGAAGGCGGTCGTGCCGCCCAGGGACGCGATCCCGGCCATGGTATTGGCGGCCGACCCCCCGGAGATCTCCATCGCCTTGCCCATGGCGTCATAGATTTTCTTGGCTTTTTCGGCCGAGGTCAGGGCCATGCAGCCCTTCACCAGATCGAACCTGCCCAGCAGGTCTTCGTCACAGCGGGACAGGATGTCGACGATGGCGGACCCGATGCCAAGGACGTCAAACCGGGTTTCAGGCATGGCGGTAAGGGCTCTTTCAGAAGGATGGATTGGCGGAAGGAAGGGTAAGAACGGCGGCGCGGCAGTATATCGCCTGTGTTTCCAGGCTATACTCCAAATTAACCGGCCAGGATCAGACTATGTCATGAAAACCTTGGCCGAACCCCGGCATCAATGACCGGGGTCAAAAAGATGGGTGTGGGACGTGCTGGACCGTAATTCCGCGACCGAATCCTCAGAACCCGTCCAGGGAAACCTGGATCCCTCGCCGCACCTCGCGCTGACGCAGGGGCCGGTCGATCAGGATCTGCGGCCGCCCGCCAAGCCTTTCAACGCCAAGCCGTTGTTCAAGAGCCACCTGTTCACAAAAACCCTTGCTACCAAGCAGGGCGCGACCAAAACCAATCAGGGGAAGATGATGTCCGACCGCTTCAGTTCCGACCGCATGGCCGCGTTCTCCCCGCAGATTCCGCGCCGGGTCGCCGACATCCCCAACCCCGCCGCCATGCGCGCCGCCGCCGAGAATGACGGCCGCAGCCTGATCGTCGGCAAGGCGATCCGCATGAAGGGCGAGATCTCCGGCTGCGAACGCCTGGTAATCGATGGCACAGTCGATGCCGCCCTGACCGACGTGAAAACCATCGAAGTGACCGCGAGCGGCCAGTTCAAGGGCACCGCGGAAGTGGAAACCGCCGTGATCGCCGGCGTGTACGAAGGCACGCTCAAGGTCGCGGGCCACCTCGAAGTGGCATCGACCGGCGCCATCAAGGGCGCGGTGAGCTACAAGACCATCATGGTCGCCAACGGCGGCAAACTCGAAGGCACGATTGAATTGACCTAGGCGCGCGGGCCTAAGCCTTTTTCTTGTTCGCTTTTTTCCTGGCCGCTTTTGCCTTCACCGCCTGGGTCGAACCCGGCGCGGGCGTTTTAGGCTTATACGGACATAGGTCCGCCACCACGCAACGCCAGCATTCCGGCACGCGCGCCTTGCACACGTAGCGCCCGTGCAGGATCAGCCAGTGGTGGGCGTGCCGCTTGAATTCCGGCGGCGTCACCTTTTCCAGCTTGGCCTCGACCGCGAACGGATCCTTGCCGGGTGCCAGCCCCGTGCGATTGCCGATGCGGAAGATATGCGTATCGACCGCGATGGTGTCCTCGCCGAAAGCGACGTTGAGCACCACGTTGGCGGTCTTGCGGCCGACACCCGGAAGTTTTTCCAAATCCTCGCGCGAGCGCGGCACGTGGCTGCCGTGCTGCTCCACCAGGATTTTGGAGAGCGCGATCACGTTCTTGGCCTTGGCGTTGAATAGCCCGATGGTCTTGATGTAGCCGCGCAGGCCCTGCTCGCCCAAGGCCAGCATCTTCTCGGGCGTATCGACCTTGGCGAACAGGGGGCCGGTGGCTTTGTTCACGCCGACATCGGTGGCCTGGGCGGACAGCACCACCGCCACCAGCAGCGTGTAAGGATTGACGTATTTGAGTTCGGTTTCCGGGTTCGGATTCTGCGCGCGCAGCCGGCTGTAGAATTCCGCGACGGCGGCGGGCTTCATCGGAGCATTTTCCGGAAAAGTGGGAGCCGGTTTTCCGTGGAAAATGCGACCAAATATAAAAATAGGGCGTGTTCAGGCGTCAGCATGAACACG
The DNA here is from genome assembly GCA_019694335.1 of Rhodospirillaceae bacterium. Classification (GTDB taxonomy): domain Bacteria; phylum Pseudomonadota; class Alphaproteobacteria; order Rhodospirillales; family Rhodospirillaceae; genus SHVO01. The sequence continues at coordinate 17,822 of JAIBCD010000009.1, forward strand.
CCCTATTGTGCCGAGAGGTCGTGATTGCGGTTGCGGTAGCGGAACGCGCCCCACACCACGAGCTCCACCGCCACCACGGCGATCCCCATGCTCAGCCGCTGCGTCGCGCCGAAGGCGAGCACGCCAGCAAAACCGAGAAGGACGATGTTGCGGATCATGCGAGATCCAATACGTCCGCCATGGAATAGAGCCCAGGCGCCTTGGCCGCCGCCCAGGCCGCGGCACGCACCGCGCCCTTGGCGAACACTTCGCGCGACGAGGCCTTGTGAGTGATCTCGATCCGCTCGCCATCGGCCGCGAACACGACCGTGTGATCGCCGACCACATCGCCGCCGCGCAACGTCGCGAAGCCGATTTCGCCCTTGGGGCGCGGCCCCACCTGGCCGTCACGCGTGCGGCGCGCGGCGCTGGAGAGGCTCACCCCACGCCCTTTGGCGGCGGATTCACCCAGCGCCAACGCGGTGCCGGAAGGTGAATCCACCTTGTGCCGGTGATGCATTTCCACGATCTCGATGTCGTAATCGTCGCCCAAAGTGGCGGCCAGCTTCTGGGTCAGCGCCAGCAGCACATTGACGCCGACGCTCATGTTGGCCGAACGCACCACGGACGCTTTCTTGGAAGCCGCGTGTACCGCCGCCAGCACATCGGCGCCGAGGCCGGTGGTGCCGACCACCAGCGCCTTGCCGGTGGCGGCCGCGAGGTCGGCATGAATCTTGGTGGCGGCCGGCACGGTGAAATCGATCACCGCGTCGCTGGCGGCGAACAACGCCTTGGCGTCGGCCGTGACCGCGATGCCTAGGGTCTTGGTGCCCACCAGCAGGCCGAGGTCGGTGCCGACGATGTCGCCCGCGGTTTCGGTGCCGCCCGCGAGGATGCAGCCGGGCGTGGCCAGGACTTCGCGGATCAGCATCCGCCCCATGCGCCCCGCGCAGCCGACAATTCCGATCTTGGTCACGAGATGAGCCCCCAATATGAGCGGAGTATAGAGGGAATGAGGCAACCGCCCAACCACTCCGTGTCGCCCTCGGACTTGATCCGAGGGCCTAGAGCAGTAACGAAGGCGGGCTTTAGAAAACGCCCCAGGTAATTGGCAATCTCATGCGCGGCAATACACGCGTGCCACACCCTGGATCCTCGGGTCGCGCTGCGCTTGCCCGAGGATGACTTCCAGGCGCGCGTGCGGCCTGAGGCCGCCCCCTTTACTTGGCGCGCGTTTTAGCGCGCGCCTAAAAGTCACTTCTCGCCGGCGCCGAGGAATTCCTTCACCTTGCCCAGGAAACCGGAGCTTTCCGGGTGGCAGGCGGTCTGGTCGCAGGAGCGTTCGAATTCCTGGAGCAGCTTGCGCTGAGCGTCGGTGAGGTTCACCGGCACTTCGATGGCCGCTTCCAGGAACATGTCGCCGCGCGCGGTCGAGCGCAGCACCGACATGCCCTTGCTCTTGAGGCGGAAGCGGTGGCCGTGCTGGCAGCCCTTGGGAATTTGTACTTTGACCTTGGTGCCGTCGATGGCGGGTACTTCCAACTCGCCGCCGAGGGCCGCCGTGGTCATGGCGATCGGCATGCGCATGTAAAGGTTGGCGCCTTCGCGCTGGAACATGCGGTGCGGCGCGATGGCCAGAAACAGATAGAGGTCGCCCGGAGGCGCTGAGTTGCGCCCGGCTTCGCCTTCGCCGGCAAGGCGGATGCGCGTGCCTTCCTCGACGCCCGGCGGAACGGTGACCTCAAGGGTTTTTTCCTTGCGCGTGCGGCCCGCGCCGCCGCACTTCGCGCAGGGATCGGTGATGACCTGGCCGCCGCCGTGACATGTCGGGCACGGCCGCTCGACCGTGAAAAATCCCTGTTGCGCGCGCATGCGGCCCGCGCCGCGGCAGGTGGGGCAGGTGGAGGGTGCCGCCCCGCCCTTGCTGCCCGAACCCGAGCAACTGTCGCAGGTGATGGAAGACGGCACGGTGATCGAGGCCTTCTTGCCGAAGTAGGCCTCTTCCAGCGTGATCTCCATGTCGAAACGCACATCCTGGCCGCGGGCGTTCTGCTTGGCGCCGCCGCGCCGGCCCATGATGTCGCCGAACATCTCGTCGAAAATATCGGCGAAGCCCGCGCCGAAGCCAAAGCCACCGCCGCCGCCGCCAGCACCGCCCTGTTCGAAGGCGGCATGGCCGAAGCGGTCGTAGGCCGCGCGCTTCTGTTCGTCGCGCAGCACGTCGTAGGCTTCGCTCAAATTCTTGAATTGCTGTTCGGCCTTGGCGTCCCCGGGGTTCTTGTCCGGATGCCACTTCATCGCCAGCTTGCGATAGGCCTTCTTGAGTTCATCCCCGGACGCGGTCCGGCTCACTTCAAGGGTTTCGTAATAGCACTGCTTGGTAACGGCCATAATCTTATCGCGACTTGGGAAGGGCGGTGATGATCATGGTGAGGATCGCGGGCCACTTCGAGTTGGCTTCAGGTGCCCGCCATATATGACGGGAACTTCTTAATAAAAGAGGGGCGCGGACCGAAAATCCGCGCCCCCGCTTTTTCGTTACTTCTTGTTCTTGTCGACTTCCTCGAAGTCGGCGTCGACCACGTCGTCGCCGCCTTTGGCCTCGGAACCGCCGGCCTCGCCGCCTTCGGCGCCGGGCGCGCCTTGCGCCTGCTTATACATGGCTTCGCCCATCTTCATGGACGCCTGCATCAGCGCGTCGGAGGCCGCCTTGATCTTCTCGGCGTCGCCGGAGTCGATCACGGCTTTCACGTCGGCGAGCTTGGCCTCGATCTCGGCCTTCTCATTGGCCGCGATCTTGTCGCCATGCTCCTTGAGGTTCTTCTCGGTGGAGTGCACCAGGCTGTCGGCCTGGTTGCGCGCTTCCACACCGGCCTTGCGGGCCTTGTCCTCTTCGGCGTGGGACTCCGCGTCCTTGACCATCTGCTGGATGTCGGCTTCCGACAAACCACCAGAGGCCTGGATGCGGATCTGCTGCTCCTTGTTGGTCGCCTTGTCCTTGGCCGACACGTTGACGATGCCGTTGGCGTCGATGTCGAAGGTGACCTCCACCTGCGGCACGCCGCGCGGCGCCGACGGGATACCCACCAGGTCGAACTGACCCAGGAGTTTGTTGTCCGCCGCCATCTCGCGCTCGCCTTGGAACACCCGGATGGTGACCGCGGTCTGATTGTCTTCCGCGGTCGAGAACACCTGGCTCTTGCGGGTCGGGATGGTGGTGTTGCGGTCGATCAGGCGGGTGAACACGCCGCCCAGGGTCTCGATGCCCAGCGACAGCGGGGTCACGTCGAGCAGCAGCACGTCCTTCACTTCGCCCTTGAGCACGCCGGCCTGGATGGCGGCGCCGATCGCCACCACTTCGTCCGGGTTCACGCCCTTGTGCGGGTCGCGGCCGAAGAACTGCTTCACCACTTCCTGCACCTTGGGCATGCGGGTCATGCCGCCCACCAGGATGACTTCCTGGATCTCGCTGGCCTTCAAGCCGGCGTCCTTCAACGCCTTCTTGCACGGCTCGATGGTGCGCTGGATCAGGTCTTCCACCAGCGCTTCCAATTTCGCGCGGGTCAGCTTGATGTTGAGGTGCTTCGGGCCCGAGGCGTCGGCCGTGATGAACGGCAGGTTCACTTCGGTCTGCATCGAGCTGGACAGTTCGATCTTGGCCTTTTCCGCGGCTTCCTTCAGGCGCTGCAGGGCGAGCTTGTCCTTGCGCAGGTCGATGCCCGACTCTTTCTTGAACTCGTCGGCGAGGTAATCCATCACGCGCGCGTCGAAGTCTTCACCGCCGAGGAAGGTGTCGCCGTTGGTGGACTTCACTTCGAACACGCCGTCGCCGATCTCGAGCACGGATACGTCGAAGGTGCCGCCGCCCAAGTCGTAGACCGCGATGACGCCCTGGCTCTTCTTGTCCATGCCGTAGGCAAGCGCCGCCGCCGTCGGCTCGTTGATGATGCGCAGCACGTTGAGGCCGGCGATGCGGCCCGCGTCCTTGGTGGCCTGGCGCTGGCTGTCGTTGAAGTAGGCCGGAACGGTGATCACCGCTTCGGTGACTTTTTCGCCGAGGTACGACTCAGCGGTCTCTTTCATCTTCTGCAGGATGAAGGCCGAAACCTGAGAGGGCGAGTACTTCTCGTTGCGCACGTCCACCCAGGCGTCGCCGTTGTCGCCTTTGACGATCTTGTAGGGGACGAGCTTCTTGTCCTTCTCCACCATCGGGTCGTCGTTGCGGCGGCCGATGAGGCGCTTGATCGCGAACAAGGTCGCTTCCGGGTTCGTGACCGCCTGTCGCTTCGCGGGCTGGCCCACAAGGCGCTCACCGGATTCGGTGAAAGCCACTTGGGACGGCGTCGTGCGCGCGCCTTCGGCGTTCTCGATCACGCGGGCGTTCTTGCCTTCCATGACCGCCACGCAGCTGTTCGTGGTGCCAAGGTCGATACCGATAACTTTAGCCATTACTCATATCCTCCTGATGCGGCGGACATCCCGGGCCCAACCCTTGGCACCCTTAGACATCCCCAATATTTAAGTCATTCAAAAGACTGACAAAGCAGCCCACCCGGGCGCGGGAGAAATCCGCCTTTCAGCCTCCGGGGCTATATAAGTTGCGGCTAAAATGCCTGCAACGCCCAAGAGACTCTTTTTGCAGGGAAATCCCCGAAAACCAGAGGAAATTCCGGGTCCGATGCCTCGAAAGTCAGTCCAGCCCGGCCTTTTTGCCGGAACCCCCGCGAATTTGCCCCCCGGGCTGTTCCACCGGCCGGGGCTTTTGGACCCCGCCGGCCAGGCCGCGCTTTATGCCGCCGTCCAGGCGGTGGCCCGGGACGCACCCTTTGCCCACGCCCGGACCCGGATGGGCCTGACCTCGGCCGCCATGACCAATGCCGGAAGCGCCGGCTGGTGGAGCGATCTCAAAGGCTATCGCTATGAAACCCGCAACCCGGCGACCGGCGCGGCATGGCCGCCGATGCCGGCGATTTTCCGCGAGGCGGTGGCGGCAGCCGTTGCGGATACGCCATGGCCGGATTTCGCGCCCGACGCCTGCCTGATCAATTTCTACGGCGAAGGCGCCAAGATGGGCCTGCACCAGGACCGGGACGAAAAGGATTTCGCCCAGCCCATCGTCACGGTGTCCTTGGGCGACGACGGCGATTTCCTGATCGGCGGCCTGACGCGGAGCGAACGCGCCCAAGTGCTGATCGTCAAAAGCGGCGACGCGCTGATCATGGGCGGCGACAGCCGGATGCGGTTTCACGGCATCCGCAAAATCCATCCCGGCACCAGCCCGCTTGAACCGCTCGCGGGCCGCATCAGCCTGACGTTCCGTAAAGCGCTTTAGATCGTCGTATTGACGCCGCTGGCATTCGGAGCAGCCGCGGCGGCTTCGCGTTTCGGGCCACCCTTGGACACCACCACCATCGCCGGGCGCAACAGCCGGTCGTGAATCACATAGCCTTCCTGGAATACCTGCACCACCGTACCGGTGGGAACGTCCTTGTTTTCCACTTCCTGGATGGCGTTGTGGAAATTGGCGTCGAACGGCTGGTTGAGGGAATTGATTTTCTTCACACCCTGGTTCTCCAGCACCGACACCAGCTCGCGCTCGGTGAGTTCCACGCCGGTGGCGAGATTCTTCAAGGTGTCGTTGGCGGCGCGCTGGTCGGCGGGCGCGGCCAGCAGCGCGCGCGACAGGTTGTCCGCCACCGCGAGCAGCGCCTTGGCGATATTCGAGACCGCGTACTTGGCGTTGTCGGCGATACGCCGGTCGGCGCGCTTGGAGGCGTTCTCGGCTTCGGCCAAGGCCGTGAGCTTTTCGTTCTTCAAGGTCTCGACCAGGGCTTCCAGCTCGGCCACGCGCGCGGACAAATCCGGCCCAGGTGAAGATGCGGCGGCGGCATCGGCGACCGACGCGGGATCGGCGGGCGTGGAGGTTTCCGGGGCGGTTTCAGGCGTATTCATTGTATTTCCACTCTTTCGTTAGGATTCATAACCCAGCATCCGGCCGACCAGTTTGGCGGTGTAGTCGACCATGGGGATGACGCGGGCATAGTTCAAGCGCGTGGGTCCGATGACGCCGATGGCGCCGACGATCTGCTCGCGGCTGTTCTGGAAGGGCGCGACCACCATCGAGCAGCCGGCCATACCGAACAATTCGTTCTGCGCGCCGATGAAAATCTGCACGCCTTCGGCTTTGTTCACGAGGTCGAGCAAGCGCACCATCTGCTCGCGCGCTTCCAACGCCGAGAACAATTGGCGGATGCGGTTCAGATCTTCGATCGCGGTCACGTTCTTCAAGAGATGCGACTGCCCGCGAATGATAAGCCCGCGGTCGACGTTGGAGCCGCTGCCGCTCCAGGTGGCGAGGCCGGCCTGCACGACCTTGGCGGTGAGTTCGTCCAGTTGGGCGCGGCGCGTTTCCACTTCTTCTATGATGCCCGCGCGCGCCTCGGACACGGTGCGGCCGGCGAGGCGCGCGGCCAGGAAATTCCCGGCCTCGACCAGCGCCGACACCGGCAGGTCGCGCGGCACCTCGATCAGGCGGTTCTCGACCATGCCGCTTTCGTCGACCATCACCACCAGGGCGCGGCCGGGCTTGAGATTGACGAACTCGATATGCTTCAAGGGGGCTTCGGTTTTCGGTGCCAACACCAGCCCGGCGCATTGCGCGAGCCCGGCCAGCGCGCCGCTGGCTTGGCCCAACACCTCTTCCGGCGAACGCCCGGCCGCCTGGCAATGGGCGTCGATGGCTTTGCGTTCTTCGGTGTCGAGGCCGCCGACTTGCAGCAGCCCACTGACGAACATGCGCAGGCCCGCGTCGGTGGGCAGGCGCCCGGCGGACGTATGCGGGGCATAAAGCAGCCCGGCGTATTCCAGGTCCGCCATGACATTGCGGATGGTGGCGGGCGACAGCGAACCGCGCAGCTTGCGCGCGATGGTGCGCGAGCCCACCGGTTCACCGGTTTCGACGAAGGCGTCGACGATATGGCGGAAAATCTCCCGCGAGCGGTCGTTCAGCGCGACCACACTATGAGCGTCGGTAGGGATCATCGACCTAAAGGGAACCGGCCAAAATCGGGGTTAAACGGGGCTGACGGGTATGTAAGCCGCGAGGGGGCGGGCGTCAACGGAAGGGCGATTCCCATAATTCGTTGTGTCACAAGCACTTGATGCCGCCTTTGCCCTCGCGTCGCGCAGATGATAGACGAGGCCGATCATCCCTAGCGCGAGAGCCCTTATGCCCACCCGGTCACCCGCGGGCCGTACGCCCGCATCCCTTCGTCCGATCTCCCTCGACCTGGGGGTGAGCAAACATGCCGAGGGTTCGTGCCTGGTGAAGTTCGGCGACACCCATGTGCTGTGCACCGCCAGCATCGAGGAACAGGTGCCGGGCTGGCTCAAGAACACCGGCAAGGGTTGGGTCACCGCCGAATACGGCATGCTGCCGCGCTCGACCAACACCCGCACCGCGCGCGAAGCGGCCAAGGGCGGACAATCGGGCCGCACCCACGAGATCCAGCGCCTGATCGGGCGCGCGCTCCGTGCCGTCACCGAGATTCGCGGCTTCGGCGAGATCCAGGTGCGCCTGGACTGCGACGTGATCCAGGCCGACGGCGGCACCCGCACCGCCAGCGTCACCGGCGCTTATGTGGCGCTGCACCAGGCGTTCGGCACCATGAAGAAGCTGGGCGCGATCACAAAAATCCCGCTGCGCGAGCCGGTCGCCGCCGTGAGCTGTGGCCTGGTGAGCGGCACGCCCATGCTCGACCTCGACTACAATGAGGATTCCAACGCCCAGGCCGATTCCAATTTCGTGATGACCGCCTCGGGCAAGCTGGTGGAAGTGCAAGGCACCGCCGAGCATCATCCGTTCACCGAAGAAGAATTCCTGGCGCTATTGGCGCTCGCCAAGTCCGGCATCGCCGAACTGGTGCAGCACCAGCGCGCCGCGCTCGCGAAGATCGGACTCTGATGGCGCGGAAATTTAAAGACGACAAACTGGTCGTCGCCAGCCACAACGCCGGCAAGGCGCGCGAGATCGCTGAACTGCTCGAAGCCTTCCCGGTCAAGATCGTCTCGGCGAAGGAACTGAACCTGCCCGAACCGGATGAGACCGGCCTCACCTATATCGACAACGCCGTGCTCAAGGCCGTGGCGGCCACCAAGGCTTGCGGTTTGCCTGCGTTGGCCGACGATTCCGGCATGAGCGTCGATGCGCTGGACGGCGCGCCGGGGATCTATTCCGCGCGCTGGGCGCCCAACAAGGACTTCGGCCTGGCGATGGAACGCGTGCGCCGGGAGATGGCCGAAAAAGAGCGCGCCACCGGCCAAAAGAACGATCGCGCCCAGTTCAACTGCTGCCTGGCGCTGGCCTGGCCCGACGGCCATGTCGAGCATTTCATGGGCGTTCTGCAGGGACATCTGGTGTTTCCGCCGCGCGGAAATAATGGCTTCGGCTACGACCCGATTTTCATCCCCGACGGCCACGGCATCACCTGCGGCGAGATGACCCACGCCTTCAAGCAGACCATCAGCCACCGGGCGCTCGCGTTCCGGCAACTCGTGGACGCGTGCTTTAAATGAGCGGCGATGAAGGCTTCGGCCTTTATGTCCACTGGCCGTTCTGCGTCTCCAAGTGTCCCTATTGCGATTTCAACAGTCACGTCGTCGCCGGCGTCGATCAATCCGCCTGGCGCGCCGCGCTGCTGCTCGAACTGGATCACTACGCGCGCCCGGTCGCGGGCCGCACCCTCACCAGTATTTTCTTCGGTGGCGGTACGCCGTCCCTGATGGCGCCGGACACCGCCGAGGCCATCATCGCCGCCGCGCGCGGATATTGGGAAACCGGCGCCGATCTGGAGATCACGCTCGAAGCCAATCCCGGCACGGTGGACGAGGGCTCCTTCGCCGCCTTCCGCGACGCCGGTGTGAACCGCCTCTCCATGGGCGTGCAGGCGCTCAATGACCGCGACCTCGCCTTCCTCGGCCGCAAGCATTCCATCGCCGACGCGCGCCGTGCCTGGGAGCGTGCGGCGAGGATTTTCCCGCGCGTGTCCTTCGACCTGATCTACGCGCGCCCGCAGCAGACCGTGAGCGCATGGCGTGACGAACTCGCCGCAGCGCTACGCGCCGTCGATGACTGCGGCATAACGCACCTCTCGCTCTATCAGCTCACCATGGAGCCGGGCACCGCGATGCAGGCCGCCCACGCGCGCGGTGAATTCACGCTGCCCGATGAGGACGCCGCCGCCGCGCTCTACGAATCGACCCAGGAACTGTGCGAGGCCGCCGGCTTTCCGGCCTACGAAATCTCCAACCATGCCAAGCCGGGGCAGCCGAGTCGCCATAACCGCACTTATTGGCGGGGCGGGGATTATGTGGGCGTCGGCCCCGGCGCCCACGGCCGGCTGACCCAAGGCGGCGTCACCCGCGCCACCCGCCAGATCAAGGCGCCGTCCCTGTGGCTGAAGGCCGTCGGGGCGAACGGCCATGGCACCCAGGAGGTTGAGCCCATCACCCCCGAGGCCCGGGCCGAGGAGCTGGTGCTCATGGGCCTGCGTCTGACCGAGGGTCTGGACAAGGCCCGGTTCGCCCGCCTCGCCGGCCGCCCGCTGGAGCAGGTCATCGCCGCGCCGGCCCTGAAAATCCTGCTGGATGAGGGGCATCTGGTGGATTCCGCCACCACTCTCTTAACGACCGCCAAAGGGCGGCTGGCCCTGAACGCGGTCGTGGCCAGCCTTTTGGCCTGATTCAAAACTCTATTTTTATCAGAGGGTTATGGGGCATTTTTGAGTCCTGCCCCGGCCAGCCCAAAGCTCATATACGGCCTGAGCATTAACCCAGATAACACTGATAACACTCTATTTTTTGCCTTCTGTTTACGTTTCGTATACTCTCTCCGAGGGAATATGCGGGCAGGGGCACTGACTTGAAAGGTCGGGATCCCGGTCCTTGTCCTTTGGTCACATGTACAACACACGCCTCGACGGCCTGACCGAATATCCGTTCCAGCGGCTGGCGGCCCTTTTGGGCGGCCCCGCCGCACCCGGAAATTCGTCTGGGGATGCGGTCAATATGTCCATCGGGGAGCCCCAGCACACCCCGCCGGCGCTGTTACATGCCGCCCTGGAAAAACACCGGGCCGAATGGGGCAAGTACCCCCCGACCGCCGGGTCGCCGGACTTCCGCGCCGCGGTCGCCGCCTGGGCCAATCACCGCTACGGCCTGCCGGCCGGATTCCTCGATCCCGAACGCCATATCCTGCCGGTGGCCGGGTCGCGCGAAGGGCTGTTCATGGCGGCGCAACTGTGCACCCCGCCCGACAAGGCCGGCCGCAAGCCCACCATCCTGATGCCCAATCCGTTCTACCAGGTGTATTTCGGCGCGGCGGTGATGCACGGCGCCGACCCGGTCTATGTGCCGGCGGACGCGAGCACCGGCTTCCAGCCCGACTACACGTCGGTCGCCAAGGCCGACCTCGACCGCGCGTCCTGCGCCTATCTTTGCACGCCCGCCAACCCGCAGGGCGCGGTGGCGAGCCTCGAACAGCTCAAGACCCTGATCTGCCTCGCGCGCGCGCATGATTTCGTCCTGATCTCGGACGAATGCTATTCGGAGATCTACACCGGCGCCGCGCCCGCCGGCGCGCTGGCCGCCTGCGCCGAACTGGGCGAGGGCCTCGCCAATGTGATCGTCCTCAACTCGCTGTCCAAGCGTTCCAGCGTGCCGGGCCTGCGCTCGGGCTTTGTCGCGGGCGACGCCGACCTGATCGCCAAGTTCTCGAAACTGCGCGCCCACGGCGGCGCGGTGCAGCCGATGCCGGTGCTGGCCGCGTCCGCCGCCTTGTGGCGCGATGAAACCCATGTGGAAGAGAACCGCGCCCTCTACCGCGCCAAGATCGACGACGCCGCCAAGATTTTCGGCAATCAATTTGGTTTCTATCGCCCGGCCGGCGGATTTTTCCTGTGGCTCGATGTCGGCGACGGCGAGCGCGCCGCGAAACACCTGTGGGCCGAAGGCCGCATCCGCGTTCTGCCGGGCGCTTATCTCGCGCGCACCGCACACGGCGTGAACCCGGGGCAGCGTTATATCCGCGTCGCCCTGGTGCACGACCGCAAGACCGCGGCCGGCGCGCTGACACGTATGAACGACCTGCTTGGATCGCTTTAGGTTTGATTGCTTTTGGGGATTAGCATGAATACCGCCGTCCGCGCCGAGAACGTCCCGTTCCTGCCGCCTGCCTGGGCCGCGATGCTGAAACGCAGCTGCCTGTTCATGGCCGGAAGCCTGGTGACGGCCTTGGGCGCCGCGATCCTGCTGGCGCTGCTCACCTACGCGCCCGACGATCCCTCGTTCGACACCGCCACTTCGGCCGGCGCGCAGAACGCACTGGGCTATCCGGGCGCGGTGGTCGCGGACGTTCTCTTGCAGGCCGCCGGCCTGGGCGCCAGCATCCTCGGCCTCGCGGTGCTGGCCTGGGGTGTGCGCCTGATGCGCGGCGAGCCGGTGACCTGGCTGTGGCTGCGCACCGTCGGCGCGCTGGCCAGCATGCTGTTCCTGGCGGTCGGCCTCGCGCTGATTCCGGCACCGAGCTTCTGGCCGGTGGGCGCCGGCATCGGCGGTTCCGCCGGCCGCGTGCTGATGCAGGCGATCACGGTGAACCACGACGTGGTGACGCGCTTCGGCACCATCCCGGCGCCGGTCTTGTTCGCGGCGCGGATCTTGTTCGGCATTGTCGTCGGCGTCGGCGGGGTGTTGCTGGCGCTCTGGAGCATCACCGTGCGTCCCGAAACCGCCGGCCGCACGGGCATCGCCGCCGGGCGCGGAGTCATGGCCGGATTTGGCGCCTTCTTCGCCGGTTTGAAAATCGCCGGGCAGCGCTTCACGGAAGCCCGTCCCGCGCGTGAGGAACCCCCGGTCGCCAAGCGCAAAGCCGTGGCCGAAGACATCGTTGAAGATGAAGTCGAAATCGAAGAGGTCGCGGCCGCGCCGGAAATCGAGACCGAGATCGAGGACGATGACGCGGAAGTGGCGGCCGCGCCGCCGGCGATCGAATACCAGAAGCCCAAGGAATCCGTGGTTGCGCCGCGCAAGGCGGCGAAGCCCTCCAAGCGCGACATGGAAACGCGCCAGGGCAGCCTGCTGCCGAACGCCAAGAAGGGCTTCGACTTGCCGCCCCTGGACATCCTGACCGCGGCGCCGCTGGTGGAACGCGCGGGCAAGGGCGTTTCCCGCGAATCCCTGGAAAGCAACGCGCGCATGCTGGAATCGGTGCTGGAAGATTTCGGCATCAAGGGCCAGATCGTCAAAGTGCGCCCGGGCCCGGTGGTCACCCTGTATGAACTCGAGCCCGCGCCCGGCACCAAGACCAGCCGCGTGGTTTCGCTGTCGGACGACATCGCCCGCTCCATGAGCGCGGTGTCGGTGCGTATCGCGGTCGTCCCCGGCCGCACGGTGATCGGCATCGAACTGCCGAACGTCAACCGCGAGACGGTCTACCTGCGCGAGATGCTGGCCTCGGACGAATTCGAGAAGAGCGAAGCCAAGCTCAGCCTGGCACTCGGCAAGGACATCGGCGGCACCGCGGTGTTCGCCGACCTCGCCCGCATGCCGCACCTGCTCGTCGCCGGCACCACCGGTTCGGGCAAGTCGGTCGCCATCAACACGATGATCATGTCGCTGCTCTACCGCAACACGCCGGCGGATGTGCGCTTCATCATGATCGACCCCAAGATGCTCGAACTGTCGAGCTACGACGGCATTCCGCACCTGCTCGCGCCCGTGGTCACCGATCCGGGCAAGGCGGTGATGGCGCTGAAGTGGACCGTGCGCGAGATGGAGAACCGCTACCGCGCCATGAGCCAGCTGTCGGTGCGCAATATCGCCGGCTACAACCAGCGCCTCCAGGAAGCAAGCGCCAAGGGCAAGTCGCTCACCCGCACGGTGCAAACCGGCTTCGAGCCCAGCACCGGAAAGCCGATCTATGAGGAACAGGCGCTCGACCTCACGCCGCTGCCGTATATCGTCGTGATCATCGACGAAATGGCCGACCTGATGCTGGTCGCCGGCAAGGAAGTCGAAGCCGCGGTCCAGCGCCTGGCGCAGATGGCGCGCGCGGCCGGCATCCACGTCATCATGGCCACCCAGCGCCCGTCGGTGGACGTGATCACCGGCACCATCAAGGCCAACTTCCCGACCCGCATCAGCTTCCAGGTCACCTCCAAGATCGACAGCCGCACCATCCTGGGCGAGCAGGGCGCCGAACAGCTGCTCGGTCAGGGCGACATGCTCTATATGGCGGCGGGCGGGCGCATCACCCGCGTTCACGGCCCGTTCGTCAGCGACCGGGAAGTGGAAGAAGTCACCAACCATCTGCGCGCGCAGTCCGAGCCTTCCTACGTCGAGGAAGTGACCGAGGAATCGGATATGGAAGGCGTGCCGGGCTTCGGCGGCGAGGCCAGCGGCAACACCAGCGGCGAGGACGGCCTATTCGACCGGGCCGTGGCCATCGTCGCCAAGGAGCGCAAGGCCTCGACCAGCTTCATCCAGCGCCACCTGCAGATCGGCTACAACCGCGCCGCCCGCATCATCGAGGAAATGGAACAGCAGGGCATGATCAGCCGTGCCAACCATGTCGGAAAGCGTGAGGTCCTGTTACCTCAGCGCGACGACTACTAGACCCCATCACACCCTCGCCATAGTGTGCGGCCATATTCCGCTGACCGGCGTTATGGCGAGGCATGATGCGTAAATTCCTGACATTTCTGGCGGCCCTGCTTTTTGCGAGCCCGGCCTTCGCCCTGACCGACGCCGAAGCCCTCGCTAAGGCCGAGCAATACCTCAACGGCATCAGCACCTTGCAGGCGCGGTTCACCCAGGTGAACCCGGACGGTTCCAGCAACGAAGGCGACCTCTACATCTCGCGGCCCGGGAAGATGCGCCTGGTCTACGATCCGCCCACACCCATGCTGATGGTGGCCGACGGGGTGTTCCTGATCTACGTCGACACCCAGATGAAGGACGTGAGCCATATCGACCTCAACGACACGCCCGCCGGGCTGTTGCTGAAGAAAGACCTCACCTTCAAGGATCCCGATATCAAGCTCGGCGGCGTGAAAGCGGCCACCGGCACGGTCGAGATCGCCGCTTCCCTGGCCAAGGATCCGACGGCCGGCAAACTCACCCTGGTCTTCACCGAAGCGCCGTTCGAGCTGAAGCAATGGCGGGTGCTGGACGCCCAGCGCAAAGAGGTGGTGGTGACCCTCGATAACATCCGGCTCGGGGGCAAAATGGACCCCGCGTTGTTCAAATACGAAGCCCGGAAGCGCGGCCAGGACCGCGGCGATAAGAATTGAATCCCCGCTAAGTGTGCCGGTCACACTCTTGTGACCACCCTACAACCGCCTGATTTTCTGGGGCTTTCCGCTTCGCGCGCGCATCTGCTGTGCGTGCATGGCGGATATGCGAATGCAACCCGTTGCAGAACGGCTGCCACGGCCCATATTCCGTTCATACCCGTCGGCGCCGCAATGGAGCCGACACGCCAGGATAAAAACGGTGTCCCCTGCCGTTCTTGGCGTCGTGTTAGGCGCCCGGTGTTCCCCCCAACACCGGGCGCCGTCTTATCTGGCGCATGTTTAGACTGACGCCATGCTCTGCATCGCCAGCTGGAACGTGAACTCCATCCGCAAGCGCATGCACCAGGTCGAGCGCCTGGTGGATGACACACAGGCCGACATCATCTGCCTGCAGGAAACCAAATGCAGCGAGGCGATGTTTCCCGCCGCCGCGCTGGCCGGTCTTGGCTATCCCCATCAGGCTTACGCGGGACAAGCGGGCGCGGGCCAGAGCGGCTACAACGGCGTCGCCATCCTCTCCAAGTTGCCGCTCAGTGATGTCGCGCGGCACCATCATTGCGGACGCGCGGACGCGCGCCATATCGCCGCGCGCGTGGATTTCGGCGGCGCGCCGCTGACCGTGCATTCGCTCTATGTGCCGGCGGGCGGACAGATTCCGGACGTGGAGCTAAATCCGAAATTCGCCCACAAGCTCAAGTTCGTCGATGCGGTCGGCGATCATTTCGCGGCCTGTCATGGCCTCCGCGACCTGGCGGTGGTGGCGGGCGACTTCAACATCGCGCCTTTGCCGGCCGATGTCTGGGATCACCGCAAGATGTCGCGGATCGTCACCCACACGCCCATCGAGGTCGAAGCCCTGGAGCGCATGAAGCGCTCGCTCTATTTCATCGATGCCTTGCGCGAAGTCGTCGCGGCGGACGATCCGGTGTTCACCTGGTGGAGCTACCGCGCCGCCGACTGGCAGGCCGCCAACAAGGGCCGCCGCCTGGATCACATCTGGGTGACCCCGGCCCTCAAATCGCATATTGCGGCTGTCGAGATCCTCACCGATGTGCGGCACTGGCAGCCGCCCTCGGATCACGTACCGGTGGTTTTGAAGCTGCGCGCGCTTGAAACGCCGGCCGGGACTCACCATCATTTCTAGATCCGGACGGAAAACCGGCTTCCCCTTTTCCTGGACACGCTTACCCTCGGCAATGAAAGCCCTTCCATGACGACTATTCTCTCCGTGCGCAAAAATGGCCGCGTCGTTGTCGCGGGCGACGGCCAGGTCTCCATGGGCGCGCAAATCGTGAAAGCCAATGCGCGCAAGGTGCGGCGCCTGGCCGACGGCAAGGTGATCGCGGGCTTCGCCGGCGCCACCGCCGACGCCTTCACCCTGTTCGAGCGCCTGGAAGCCAAATTGGAGAAACACCCAAACCAGTTGATGCGCGCCTGCGTTGAGCTGGCCAAGGACTGGCGCACCGACCGCTACCTGCGCCGCCTGGAAGCGATGATGGCGGTGGCGGACAAGGATGTGTCGCTGATCCTGTCCGGCACCGGCGACGTGCTGGAGCCTGAAAACGGTTTGATCGGTATCGGTTCCGGCGGATCGTTTGCGCTCGCGGCGGCGCGCGCCTTGATCGATATCCCGGAGCTGGATGCCGAAGCGATCGCCCGCAAAGCCATGGGCATCGCCGCCGATATCTGCGTCTACACCAACGATGAAGTGGTTTTGGAATCCCTATGAGTTCGTCTTTCTCCCCGCGCGAAATCGTTTCGGAGCTGGACCGCTATATCGTCGGCCAGGCGGACGCCAAGCGCGCGGTCGCGGTGGCCTTGCGCAACCGCTGGCGCCGCCAGCAGTTGCCCGAGGATCTGCGCAACGAAGTCCTGCCCAAGAACATCCTGATGGTGGGCCCGACCGGCGTCGGCAAGACCGAGATCGCGCGGCGGCTGGCCAAGCTCGCCAATGCGCCGTTCCTGAAGATCGAGGCCACCAAGTTCACCGAAGTAGGCTATGTCGGCCGTGACGTCGAAAGCATCGTGCGCGACCTGACGGAAATCGCGCTCACCATGACCCGCGAGCGCTTACGCAAGGAAGTCGCCGCCAAGGCCGAACTGGCGGCGGAAGAGCGCGTGCTCGACGCCCTGGTCGGCGACAATTCCAGCCCCGAGACACGCCAGAAATTCCGCAAGATGCTGCGCGAAGGCGCCCTCAACGAGCGCGAGATCGAGGTGCAGGTGCAGGAATCCATGTCCGCGTCCATGCCGACCATGGATATCCCCGGCATGCCCGGCGCCCAGATGGGCATGGTGAATCTGAGCGAGATGCTGGGCGGCATGTTCAGCGGACGATCGAAGCCCCGCAAGATGACCGTGGCCCAGTCCTACGAGGTTTTGCTGCGCGAGGAATCCGACAAGCTGCTGAACCAGGAACGCGTCACCCGCGAAGCCATCGGCGCGGTCGAGAACGACGGCATCGTGTTCCTGGACGAGATCGACAAGATCACCGGCCGCGAGGAAGCGCGCGGCGCCGACGTCAGCCGCGAGGGCGTGCAGCGCGACCTGCTGCCGCTGATCGAGGGCACCACCGTGTCCACCAAACACGGCCCGGTGAAGACCGACCATATCCTGTTCATCGCCTCGGGGGCGTTCCATCTGGCGAAGCCCTCGGACTTGCTGCCCGAGCTGCAAGGGCGCCTGCCGATCCGCGTGGAGCTGAAGGCGCTCACGCGGGACGATTTCGTTCGCATCCTCACCGACACCGAAGCCAACCTGATCAAGCAGTACAAAGCGCTGCTCGCGACCGAGAACGTGACCCTGGAGTTTGGCAACGACGCGGTGGGAGCGGTGGCCGACCTCGCGGCGGAAATCAACGCCAGCGTCGAGAACATCGGCGCGCGGCGCCTGCACACGGTGCTGGAAAAGCTGCTCGAGGACATCAGCTTCTCGGCCACCGACAAGTCCGGCGAAACCTTCGCCGTCACGGCCGACTATGTCCGCACGCAGGTGGGAGAGCTCGCCCGCAAGGGCGACCTGTCGCGGTTCATCCTCTAGCGCTTGCGCTTGAGGAGCACATAAAACGCGCCGGAACCGCCGTCATAGGTGCGGGCTTCCGTGACCGCGAGCACCAAAGGCCGCAAAGCCGGCTGGTTGAGCCAATGCGGCGTCTCGCGGCGGATTTTGCCTTCGCCGCTTTTGCCTTTGCCGGTCACCACCACCACGCAGCGCGCGCCGCGGCCGTAAGCGCCGCGGATGAAGCCAGTCAGCGCGCCATGTGCCTGATCGAGCGTGAGACTGTGAAGGTCGAGACGCCCGTCGACGGGCAATTCGCCGCGCTTCAAGCGCCGCGCCGTGCGCTTGTCCATGTCGGTGACTTTGCCGACGCTGAGTGACGGAAGCGCCGCCGGCGGTTTTGCCGCGATCTCATGCGGACGAATAACGGCGGGCCTTTTGGATTCGACCGGCGGCGGCGCCGGAGGTTCTTCCGTTAGATGCCGCGCGCTGTGATATGGGTCCACATTGCGGGTGACAAAACGCCACAACTCGGCGTCTTCCGGGGTGAGTTCGCGGCGGCGGGTCACTTCACATATGCATGTCTTGATAACGCGAGGGCTGGTCCTTGCCCTTCTCTTCGTCGGCCTTCGGGTTGCGGAAGGCGTTGTAAATATCGGCGCCGTCGAGTTCCATTTCCGGCAGGTAGCGGGTGACGAAGGCGCGCCAGTCGCCGTCGGGCGACACGCAGCGGGTCTTGTTCATATGGTTGAGCGTGATCACCAGCCCGCCGATCTTCCACAGGAGATTCCAGTTGTGGAGGTTCTCGGTCGCGGCGTCGATGGCGCGGCGGTAGACGCGTTGCGCGATCCAGGGCCGCATGATGAACATGTAGAACATCACGCCCAGCACCATCACCGCGATGCCCAGCAGCATCATGAAGAACATGATCGCCAGCGAGCCGATCAGGATCACCAGCAGCGGCGCGATGTTCTCCCAAGGGTTCCAGACCGGCGAGCGCGGGTGGTTGAGGCGGTCGAAGTCCACGAAGATGCCGACACGGTCGGCCTGGTAGGATTCGATCAGCCGGGCGAACAGCGCCCGGTCGCGTTTTTTCTCGCCAGCTTTGGGGGTCGGAGGTGCGTTCATCCCGTGACGTGCCTTGCGTCGACTCGGCCCATCAATAACCGCCGGACCGGCATAAAAGATAACGATTTAAAGGTTTAAGCGGGCAGTTGCCGAAAGCCTAACCGGGAAAGTTTACCCGACTCTAAACGCCGGACACGCTTAGGCCCCCGGCGGGAGCGGCCGCGGGATGAACACGAAGTACGAACCTTGCGACTTCATGCGCGCCGCTTTTTGAAAGGCTTCCTCGCCGTGGCCCCAGAAATAGTCGCCGCGCACCGGGCCGGTGATCGCCCCACCCACGTCCTGGGCCACCACCAGGCGTTGAAGCTCGACGTTGTCGGGATCCTTCAGGTCAAGCCACACCGGCGAACCCATGGGGATGTAGCGCTGGTCGACCGCCAGCGAACGCCCGGGTGTAAGCGCGACACCTTGCGCCCCGATCGGCCCTTCGCTGTCGGCCGGGATGCGCCGGAAAAAGATATAGCGGGTATTGCGATTCATGAATTCCGCGGCCTGGTCGGGGTGTTGCTTGAGCCAGTCGCGCACCGCGATCATGGAGGCGCCGCCCGCCGGCAACATGCCCGCGTCGACCAGGATGCTGCCGATGCCGCGGAAGGCGCGTCCGTTGTGCCCGGCGAAGCCGATGCGGATCTGGCTGCCGTCGGGAAGATTGACCCGCCCCGAACCCTGCACGTGAAGGATATGCACCGCCACCGGATCGTCGGCCCATAGCAACACGTCGGCGTCGTCGGCGATGGCGTGGCCCTGATCGATCTCCTCACGGGTGAAATAAGGGCGCAGGCGCCTTTGATTGAGGCCCGCATCCTCGGCGTCCAGGCGTCCCACCAGAACCTCGGGCACACCGGCCGGCACGGGACCGGACTTGGCCATGAAGTTCCGCAGATTGGCGACGATCATATTGCGCGGCGGCCCGTAGATGGGAACCTGGTAACGGCCGGTCTGTTGCAGCGAGCCGTTGAATTCGGCTTCGTAGTAGCCGGTGAACAGGCCCTTGGGCGTTTCGCGCCCGGCGCCCATGGAGCTGGCGACGCGGTAGGGCATGAATTCCCGTTCCAAGGTCGCGCGCAAGTTGGCGTCGCCGTCGGGCGTGGCCGCGATCTGGGCGCAGGCCGCGTGCCATGCGGCCGCCGGCCGGGCGATCGGCCCGTTGCCGATGATGGTGTCGCCGGACAGCGCGCGCAGCGCGGCGCAAGAACGTTTCAGGCCTGGCAAGGCCTGTCCCACCGTGTCTTGTAACCAGCCAGGCAGGGCGCTCACCGCCACCGGCGTATAGACCGCGCCGGCTTCGCGCAATTGTTCCTGGGCTTTTTCGCCGCCGTCATTGGTTTGCTCGCTCCGCCCGACCGGCGGCTGCAGCCGCTGCGTCACGCCGGCGCCGATGACGGCGCCGACCAGCGCCGACACGGCGGCGACGGCAAGCAAACGTTGATTGGGAGTCATGAACGCGGCGACGCGCTAGATGCGCGTCATTCGACGCTGCGGGTCGCCACCAGAACCCAGTTGGGATCGCGGCTGGCGATATCGTGGGAGAAGGTCCAAACGTCGGTGACGCTTTCCACGTGATCGCGGCTGCCTTCGATGACGTTGCCGTCCTTGTCGCGGGTCACGTTGACCTGCTCGCTCTGGAACCGCACCGACACCAGCGCACGGCCGTCCGCCACGTCGATGGACTCCAGCTTGGGCGGCTTCAGCACCACGAGTTCGGTTTCGGCGGTCTCGCCACGGTCTTCGCGTTCCTGGATCGAGGACGCGAAGCCGGCATAGACCTCGTCGCTCAGCAGCGGTTTGAGCGCATCGGTGTCGTTCTTGGCGTAGGCGGCGACGATGATCTCGAACGCTTTCGCGGCGCCCTCGAGGAAACGCGCCACCGAGAAATTGGGATCGGCCATCTTCAGCTGGACCAGCCCGGCTTCGAGCGGCGTGCCCTGGTAGACCGGTTCGATGTCCATCACGCCTTCGCGGCCACGCCGGACCACCGGCGGCGGCATCTGCACCACATTATCCTGACCACGATTGTCAGGGGTGCGGCCGAAGGCATCGCCGGCTTGCGGGGTCTGCGGCGGCTCATGGCCGGTGCGCCGGCCCAGCACGCTGCGCAGCCTCAGCACGATAAAGCCCGCGGCCATCGCGAGGATGATGATGTCGATAAACTGAAAACCTTCCATCGTCCGGGTCGCCTACAGAGGTGCCAAAGGAAGCGGCGGCTATAGCCGACGCGGGGCCAAAGCCAGCTGGAATTCTAATCCCAATATGGGGGCGGGCGGGGGCTTTTCACATGTTTTTTGGCCCGTTCCGCTCAAATCCAGCAGATATTTAAGGAAAATAGGCCCGGACCCCCGCCAAGGGCAAGCGACCCGCCCGGCTTTTGCCGGGCTTACATGGAGCCTGCACCGGTTCCGCGCGCGCGCCTTGTTTAACCAGGGCGAAGCGTGTTAGTTCGCGGGCCGCTTAGCGTGTGTCCAGGAAAAGTGGAAACCGGTGTTCCGTCGGGACACACGCCAAAAGACCGAGTGTTTCCGGAGAATCAACGCGATGAGCGACACGTCCCTTCCCCCCGATGCCCCCTCCGCGGACCCGATGCAGCTGGACAATCCGCCGCCGTCGCCGATCCGGATCATGGGCCAGTACATCAAGGACTTGTCGTTCGAAACGCCGCATGCGCCCGATATTTTCGCCATTCTGCGCACCGAGGCCCCTGAAATCCCGATCGGCCTGGACACCACCGTGCGCCACATGGCCGGATCCAGCTTCGAGGTCACCTTGAGCGTCCAGCTCGAGGCCGTGGCCGGCGGCAAGAAGGCCTTCATCCTGGAGCTGGCCTATGCCGCGGTGGTCGAGGTGAACCCGCAGATGGTGCCCCAGGAACACGTCCACCCGATTTTGATGATTGAAGTTCCCCGCCAGCTGTTCCCGTTCGTGCGCCAGCTGGTGTCCGAGATCACCGCCAACGGCGGTTTCCCGCCGCTGATGCTGCAGATTTTCGATTTCGCCGACATGTACCGCAAGAAGTTCGGCGAACCGGGCGCGCAGCCCGCCGCCGAAGGCGGCACGGAACCGTCCGCGGTTCACTAAGAAGCGGCGGGTTCCTCGGTCTTCGACCAAACGGTCGTCCAAAGCGGATTCTTGATGGTCGCGATGAAGGCGGTATGCGCGGCCAGTTCTTCGGTCGTCGGCGCGTGGGGCCGCGGCTCCCGGGCGACGCGTTCGACCGGGGTCAGGGTCGCCACAACGGTTTCCGATAGCGCCAACGCCAGGCCGGGTTCACGCCCACCCACCAGTTCCAGATAGACCTGCGCCAATAGCTGGGCGTCGAGCAGCGCGCCGTGTTTGGTGCGGGCCGAGGTGTCGATCTGGAAACGCCGGCAAAGCGCATCCAGGCTGGCTTGGGCGCCGGGGAATTTCCGGCGCGCGAGCAGGACGGTGTCGATCGCCCGATCGGCCGCCAGGGGCGCCCGCTCCAGGCGTTTCAGCTCCGCATTGATAAAACCCATGTCGAAGCCGGCGTTATGGGCGACCACGGGGGAATCGCCGATGAACGCCAGGAATTCGTCGGCGATGGCCGCGAACAGGGGCTTGGTGCTGAGGAATTCCGACGACAGGCCGTGCACCGCCTCGGCTTCCGCGGGCATATCGCGCTCGGGATTGATATAGGCGTGGAATTCCTTGCCGGTCGCGACATGGTTGATCAGCTCGATACAGCCGATTTCGACCACCCGATGATCGATCGGGCTAAGGCCGGTGGTTTCGGTGTCGAGGATGACTTCGCGCATCAAAATCCCGTTCGTGTTTGGGCCACTTTGAGCACTTGTTTCAGGCGGCGCAAGGTCTCGCGTTTGCCCAGGCCGGAAGGGATCACGGCGTCCGCGAGGCGCCGCTTGTGATGATCGCTCATCTGGCGCGCACGCACGCCCTTGAGTTTTTCCACCGACATCCCTTCGCGGCGCAAGGCGCGCTGTTCTTGAAGGAACGCCGGCGCGGTGACCACCGCGACGACGTCATAGATGGGACGGCTTTTGCCTTCGAACAGCAGCGGCACGTCGAAGGCGACCACGGCATCGCGCCGCAAAGCGGCCGTGCGCAGGAACCGCTCCCGCGCCGCATGCACCAGCGGGTGGATGATGCCTTCGAGATCGTGCAACGCTTTCCGGTCGGAAAATGCGATGGCGCTCATTTTTTTTCGATCGAGGCCGGCCGGACTCACGACCCCCGGAAACCGCGCGGCAACCGCCGGCAAGGCCGATCCGCCCGGACCGGTGAGTTCACGAACCACCGCGTCGGCGTCGAACACCCGCACACCGAGATGCCGCAGGAATTGGGCGGCGGTGGTTTTACCCATGGCGATGGAGCCCGTGAGTCCCAAGACGACCGGGCCGCGGCTTGTCCGCCGGGAAAACCGCTGCGTCATGAGGACGCCAACACATGCGCCCGGAGTTCGGGCGTCACCGCCGGCTTCACGCCGAACCAGCCTTCGAACCCCGCCTGCGCCTGGTACAGCAGCATGCCCAA
This sequence comes from Rhodospirillaceae bacterium, assembly GCA_019694335.1. GTDB lineage: Bacteria > Pseudomonadota > Alphaproteobacteria > Rhodospirillales > Rhodospirillaceae > SHVO01. The sequence goes on from JAIBCD010000009.1 coordinate 40,780, forward strand.
ACCATCGACCACCGTATGACCGCGCCGGCGCGCCTCGGCCAGAAGCGGTGTTTCCAGAGGCGTATAGACGATGTCGTTGACCACGGCGGCGACCGGCAGGCGTTCCAGGCTCAATTCCAGGGGCGGATTGCCGGTCATGCCCATGGTTGTGGTGTTGATTAAAACACCTGTATTTTCAAGTACTTGGTTGCGATTCTCCCAGGTCACGGCGGTCACCGGGGCGCCGAAATTCCGCGCCAGATTTTCCGCACGCTCCGGCGTGCGATTCACCAGCCTGATTTCGGGACAGCCCGCCTCTTGCAAGGCGTAGCAGACCGCCCGCGCCGCCCCGCCGGCGCCAATCACAACGGCGGGGTGGTCTTTTGGATCGTAGTCGGTCGCCGCGCCGCGCAAGGCGGCGATGAAACCGTAAGCATCCGTGTTGGTGCCGGTGAGGCGTCCGTCACGGACAAAGACGGTGTTGATGGCGCCGATACGCGCGGCCTCGGGTGCGATCTCATCCACCAGCGTCAGCGCGGCTTCCTTGTGCGGCACCGTGAGGTTGGCCCCGGCAAATCCTTCGGTGGCGAGTTTCGCGAGCGCCGCCGGAAGATCTTCGGGCGGCACGGGCAGGTGCACATAGCTGCCGTCGATGCCGTATAGCTTCAGCCAGTAGCCATGCAGCCGCGGCGAGCGCGAATGCGCCACCGGCCAGCCCATGACCCCAGCCCGCCGGGCCGGAGGCCCGCCACTTTTATGTGCGGTCATTTCATGATGACCTGGTGCTCGCGCAGGAACGCGAGCAGCGGCAGGAGCGGCAGGCCGAGGATGGTGGCGTAATCGCCGTCGATGCGCTCGAACAATTGCACGCCCCAGCCTTCCAGCTGGTAGGCCCCTACGGAGCTCAAGATCCGCTCGCCGGTATTGGCGAGATAGTGCGCGATAAACGCATCGCTGAAATCGCGCATCGTGAGGCGCGGACTGGCGCTGTGATGCCAGATCACGGAACCGCCCAGCACCACCGCGACCGCCGTCGGCAGTGTATGGGTCTTGCCGCGCATGGCGGTGAGATGGGCGCGCGCGCCGTTCATGTCCGCGGGCTTGTCGAACCAGACCCCGTCGCATTCGAGCATCTGGTCGGCACCGATCACCAGCGCCTCGGGCAGGCGCTGCGATACTTGCACCGCCTTGATCTCGGCCAGGGTTTCCGCGCATTGGCGCGCATCCGCGCCTTCCGCCTTCAGCGCCGCTTTCACCGCGTCTTCATCGGCGTGGGCAGGGACCACGTCGAAGGCCAGGCCGGCGGCCGTCAGCAGGCTCGCGCGGCTTTTGCTCGCGGAGGCGAGAACGACACTACGTACGCTCATGGCTGTGAGGATGACGCTGATTATAGAGTTGGATGATGGTGGCCGCGGTTTCCTCGATCGAGCGGCGGGTGACGTCGATTACCGCCCAACCGTGTTTGGAGAACAGGCGGCGGGAGTCCGCGATCTCCTCCTTCACTTTCTCGATGTCGGCATAACCTTCGCCGCGGGTTTCATTCATGATTCTGAGGCGGCTCTGGCGGATGTCGGACAGGCTCTTGGGTTCACGGGTCAGTCCCACGAACAGCGGCTTCGTTGCCGCGATGATTTCATCCGGCAGCGTGATTCCCGGCACCAGCGGGATATTGCCGACCTTGAGCCCGCGATTGGCGAGATACATGCAGGTCGGCGTTTTCGAGGTACGGGACACGCCGATCAGGATGATATCGGCCTCGGTCATGGTGGCGAGAGACTGGCCGTCGTCGTGCTGGACCGTGAACTGCATGGCGTCGATCCGCTGGAAGTAGCCGTCGTCGAGCACATGCTGTTTGCCGACCTCGCCACCCGCCTGCTTGCCGAAGAAGCGCGAGAACGCCTGCATCACCGGATCCATGGCCGAGATGTAGGGCATCTTCAGGTCGCGGCAGGCCTGTTCCAACAGTGCGCGGACCTTGCCGTCGAGCAAGGTGAACACCACCAGCCCGGGCGCGGCTTTGATCCCATCGATCACCCGGTTCATCTGCCCAGGCGTGCGCACCAGCCACCAGTAATGCTCGGTGACATGCACGTCGCCATACTGCACCAGGCAGGCGCGGGCGATATTGGTCACGGTCTCGCCGGACGAATCGGACACAAGATGGAGGTTGTAGATTGGCTGCTGCATGCCACCAGCTAGACTTAGGTCAGGGGAAAAACCATCTGAAAATGCATAGGAGATCCGGACGGGATAACTTGGGAATCCTGGGGATGATCGCGGGTTGGGCGGCTGGGCCGCCGAAGCGATCAACCCAAGGCCTGATTCTATCCGGTAACCGCCACGGTGTGGATAGGAGCGGTGCGCATGGGTGAATCCCGGTAAATCGCCGCGGCGGCAGGCCGCGGGGCCGGTGTTTTCCCGCTGTCCCGCCCGATCCCTTCGGTCTTTTTACGGCACGGGAGCGCGCTTCTCCCCATAGTTCACAGATCAACGCATCGGCGCCGGCAGAATGACGTGGGTTTGGGGACAACAAGAACAACCGCGGTAATCCCCCGGACTCACAGGGCCAACTACCCTCCCCTACCCATCAAGATTCTTTTTTAAGGATGAAGGGAACGCTGGATAACATCGCCTTCGTCGGTGACCCCAAATCCGGCAGGTAAGGAATTGACTTAGATTCTGGCCTCGGGTATCGCTGATGATGTCAGACCAAGGGCGCCCGCCCTTTCAGTTTCGTTGACTGACCACCTTCCGGCCGACCTTCTTCCCGTTCTTGGTTCGCTGCGGCAGCCTCCAGATCAATTTCGACTGGTGCTGCCGAATCTCCCAGACCTTCCCACCACCCTCAACATCTCGAATCACATGCACCTTCAGGAATTGAAGCGTAAAACCCCGGCCGAATTGCTGGCGTTCGCGGAAGAACTCGGTATCGAGAACGCGTCCAACCTGCGCCGGCAGGATTTGATGTTCGCGATCCTCAAGATCCTGGCCGAGAAAGACACATCGATCGAAGGCAACGGGGTGCTCGAGATCCTCCAGGACGGCTTCGGCTTCCTGCGTTCGCCTGAGGCAAACTACCTGCCGGGCCCCGACGATATTTATGTTTCACCGAGCCAGGTGCGGCGCTTCAGCCTGCGGACCGGCGACACGGTGGAAGGCGAGATCCGCGCGCCCAAGGACGGCGAGCGCTATTTCGCCCTGCTCAAGGTCAACACCATCAATTTCGAGAATCCGGACAACGTCCGTCACCGGATCAACTTCGACAACCTCACGCCGCTCTATCCCGACGAAAAGTTGAAGATGGAGGTCGAGCAGAAGGACACCAAGAACAAGGATCTGACCGGACGCGTGATCGAGCTGGTCTCGCCGCTCGGCAAGGGCCAGCGCGCGCTGATCACCGCGCAGCCGCGCACCGGCAAAACCATCATGCTGCAGGCGATCGCCAACGCCATCGCCGCCAACCACCCGGAAGTCTACCTGATCGTCCTGCTGATCGACGAACGCCCGGAAGAAGTCACCGACATGGACCGCACCGTGAAGGGCGAGGTCGTGAGCTCGACCTTCGACGAACCGGCATCGCGCCACGTACAGGTGGCGGAAATGGTGATCGAGAAAGCCAAGCGCCTGGTGGAACACAAGCGCGACGTGGTGATCCTGCTCGACTCGATCACCCGCCTCGCGCGCGCCTATAACACCGTGGTGCCCTCGTCGGGCAAGGTGCTGACCGGCGGCGTGGACGCCAACGCGTTGCAGCGGCCCAAGCGGTTCTTCGGCGCCGCGCGCAATATCGAGGAAGGCGGGTCGCTGACCATCATCGCCACCGCGCTGATCGATACCGGCAGCCGCATGGACGAAGTGATCTTCGAAGAGTTCAAGGGCACCGGTAACTCGGAAATCGTCCTCGACCGCAAGCTATCGGACAAGCGCGTGTTCCCGTCGATCGACATCACCAAATCGGGTACCCGCAAGGAAGAGCTGCTGGTCAAACAGGGCGACCTGTCGAAGATGTGGGTGCTGCGCCGCATTCTGGACCCGATGGGCGTTCAGGACGGCATGGAGTTCCTGCTCGACAAGCTGCGCGAGTCCAAGAACAACGGCGATTTCTTCGATCGCATGAACAAGTAGCTCGGCGAACGTGAAATGTGGAACGGGCCGGTGGATCACACCGGCCCGTTTTCTTTTAGATCACGAGGATGGTCGACCCTGTTGTCTTGCGCGATTCCAGGTCGCTGTGAGCCTGCGCGGCCCGATCGAGCGCATAGGACTGACCGATATCGATCTTGACGTGGCCCTTGGTGACGACATCGAACAGTTCATCCGCCGCGCGCACGTGTTCCTCGCGCTGGGCGATGTAATCGCCGAGACGCGGGCGCGTGAGGAACAGCGAACCCTTGGCGGCCAGTATCGCGGGCTCCATGGCAGGCACGGGACCGGAGGCGTTGCCGAAAGTGCACATGATGCCGCGGCGCGTGAGGCAATCGAGTGAGCCGGAGAAGGTGTCCTTGCCGACGCCGTCGTAGGCGATGGCCACGCCTTTGCCGCCGGTGAGTTCCTTTACCTTCGCGACCCAATCCTCCTGCTTATAAAGAATGGTGTGGTGGCAACCGGCGGCTTTAGCGAGTTTCGCCTTATCTTCCGACCCGACCGTGCCGATGATGGTGGCGCCGAGGTGTTTCGCCCATTGGCAGAAGATCAATCCGACGCCGCCGGCGGCCGCGTGAAACAGCACGGTGTCGCCGGGTTTCACCACATAGAGGGCACGGATCAAGTACCAGACCGTCAGGCCCCGCAGCATCATGCCGGCGACGGTTTCATCCTTGAGTCCCGCGGGCACCTTGACGACGCTCGCGGCCGGGATCAGCCGGCTTTCGGCGTAACCACCGGTCGGCCCGTTGCCATAAGCGACCCGGTCGCCTGCCTTGATGTCGGTGACGCCTGAACCCACCGCTTCAACGGTGCCGACGCCTTCCTGTCCGGGAATGAAGACCCCTGCCGGCAAACCGGCGGCGGGCGGGGCCTTGTACAGCCCGGTGCGGAAATAGGTGTCGATGAAATTCACGCCGATGGCGGTCTGGCGCAGCTTGATCTCGCCGGGGCCGGGAGCGCCAACCGTGATGTTTTCGAGCTTCAAAACTTCCGGGCCGCCATGGGTCCGCACAACGATGGCTTTGGTCACCTGGTGTTCCTTACTCAAGAGATTCGAAAAGCGGCAGGGCTGGCCCAAGATTGATCGCGCCGGGATAGCCTTCATGCCGCAGCAGGACGAGTTTGGTATCGACACCGCCGTCGCCCGAATAGCCGCCAAGCTTGCCGGTGCCGATCACGCGATGGCAGGGAATGATAACCGGGATCGGATTGCGGCCACAGGCGGTTCCGACCGCGCGTGGGTTGGCCCCGGGATGTTTGGCGATCAAGCGCTTTGAGATCTCGCCGTAAGTCAGGACTTGGCCGGCGGGGATCCCGCACATGATCTGCCATACCGCGCGATGGAACGCGGACCCATCGGGCCGCAACGGCAGGTCGAACGGCGCCAGCTTGCCGTCGAAATAGTCCTCGAGCTGCGCCTTGGCGCGCATCAGCACGGGGGTTTCGTCCTGATCACGGCCCCATCCCCAATCGAGGGCGACGATATGTTCGTCCTCGGCGCTTACGGTCAGGTCGCCGATGGGCGAATGAAGAGACAGTTGGGGCATGAGGTTACGTTAAAGCATCGTGCCGAAAAGTGGATACCGGTTTTCGGCAAAGACGATACGACCAGACAAGAAGCCAGAGGCAGTTCACAAATGGACAGTCCGCGCCTCACCGCCTACCCTGAGACGTCACGGGAAAGGGAGGACTTACCCATGAAAGTCTCGATCGATGTGGAATGCAGCCCCGAGGAAGCGCGCGCGTTTTTCGGGCTCCCCGACGTGCGCCCCCTGCAGGAGAGCATGATGGCGCAGATGCAGGCGCAAATGCAGAAGGTCGCCGCCAGCATGGACCCCGAAACCGCTTTCAAGGCGCTGTTCCCGCTGCAAAGCGACAGCTTCACCGAAATGCAGAAGGCGTTCTGGGGCCAATTCACCGGCAAGTCCGACAAATAACGCCGCGATGAAATTCTTATGACGGCGCGCACCATCTTTGCGCTGGCGTCCGGACACGGCCGCGCCGGCATCGCCGTCATTCGCCTGTCGGGCCCCGACGCCGGCGAAGCGTTGCGCCGCCTGGCCGGGCCGTTGCCGCCGCCGCGCGTGGCGGCGCGGGCCTCCTTCACCGATCCGCGCACGTCCGATCTGTTGGATCAGGGCCTGGCTCTATGGTTTCCCGGGCCCCACAGTTTCACCGGCGAGGACGTCGCCGAACTTCATATCCACGGTGGCCGCGCGGTCATCGAGGGAATCCTCGCCGCGCTCGCGTCCATTCCCGGATTGCGTTCGGCCGAACCGGGTGAGTTCACGCGGCGCGCGTTCGAACACGGCAAGATGGACCTGACCCAGGCCGAAGCCCTCGCCGATCTGGTGGACGCGGAGACTGCGGCCCAAGCGCGCCAGGCCTTGCGGCAAATGGGCGGTGATTTGAAAGCGCTTTATGACGGCTGGCGGGCCCGGCTGATCAAAGCTCTGGCGCATCTGGAAACCGTGATCGATTTCCCGGACGAGGACTTGCCGGCCGATGTCGCGGCCCGCCTCTGGACCGAGGTCAAAACCCTGGCCGGGGAGATCGCCCGCCATCTGGACGACGGTGGCCGGGGCGAGCGCATCCGGAACGGGTTGATGGTCGCCATCATCGGCCCGCCCAATGCCGGAAAATCAAGCCTTCTGAATATGCTGGCCGGTCGTGACGCGGCCATCGTCACCGCCACCCCGGGAACCACCCGGGACGTGATTGAAGTGCATTTGGACCTCAAGGGATTCGCGGTGACCCTGGCCGATACCGCCGGCCTGCGGGAAGCGGCGGACGAAATCGAGCGCGAAGGCATCCGGCGTTCGCGCCTGACCGCGGAAGCCGCCGACCTGAAGATCGCGGTGTTCGACGGCGCGGCGCCGCGAGACGCCGCGACCACCGCGCTGGTCGATGCGAACACCCTGGTGGTCATCAACAAGGGCGATTTGCTGCCTGCGCCGCCCAGCGCGGGCGGCCATGTCATCTCGGCCAAGACCGGAGCGGGTGTGACGGCGTTTCTGGAAGCGCTGGCCGAAAAAGTGAAGGACAAGATCGGGGCACAAGGCGGGGCGCCCCTGACACGCGCGCGGCATCGCCAGGCGCTTCAGGAATGCCGTGACGCGTTGCAACGCGCGTGCGCCGCGCAACTGCCCGAGTTGGCGGCGGAAGACTTGCGCCTGGCGGCGCGTGCCCTCGGGCGGATCACCGGCCGCGTCGAGGTGGAGGAAATACTCGATGTGGTGTTCCGGGACTTCTGTATCGGCAAGTAGGCTCTGAAAGCGCGCCGTCATCTACGCCCGCGCGCGAATCGGAACGGCGCATGTGGTGCGTGTCCCGGCTGGGGCGCCAGTGGATATGTGAGGTGCTTAGCGATATAAGGCCCCCAAGGTATAAAGATATCCACAGGCCCCTCATAAGGCGCGGCGCTCGGAAGATAGATGTCCGGATCTCAGCGTTACGATGTGATCGTGGTTGGCGGCGGCCATGCCGGGACCGAGGCGGCGGCCGCTTCGGCCCGCTTTGGCGCCAAGACCCTGCTGATCACCCATAAGGTCGAGACCATCGGCCAGATGTCCTGCAACCCGGCCATTGGCGGCCTGGCCAAGGGCCACCTGGTCCGGGAGATCGACGCCTTCGACGGCATTATGGGCAAAGCCATCGACCGGGGGGGAATCCAGTTCAAGGTTCTCAACCGGTCCAAGGGCCCCGCCGTCCGGGGCCCCCGGGCCCAGGCCGACCGACGCTTATATAAGCAAGCGGTCCAGGAGCTCCTCGCCGAGCAAGCCAACCTGACGATTCAAGCCGGCGCCATCGAAGACCTGCTGTTCGATGCCTCGGGGCGGATTTCGGGCGTCGTCACCGGATCAGGCCAAAGCACTTCCTGCGGGGCCGTGGTTCTGACCACTGGCACCTTCCTGAGCGGGCTGATCCATCGCGGCGAGATGCGCATCCCCGCTGGCCGGATCGGCGAAGCGCCCGCGCTGGGACTATCTAATACATTGAAATCAAAGGAATTTTCAGTTGGCCGCCTGAAGACCGGCACGCCGCCGCGGCTTGACGGGCGCACGATCAATTGGGGAATCCTTGAGGCCCAGGAAGGGGATAATCCCCCAGAGCCGTTCTCCTTCCTGACCGAGCGGATCACGACGCCCCAGGTCACCTGCGGCATCACTTATACCACCCCGGACAGCCACGCCCTGATCCTGGCCAATAAGCACCGGGCGCCCATGTACAACGGCCAGATCCAAAGCACCGGACCGCGCTATTGCCCCTCCATCGAGGACAAGGTGGTCCGCTTCGCCGACCGGGAGCGGCATCAGATCTTCCTGGAGCCCGAAGGTCTCGACGATCCGACGGTCTATCCCAACGGCATCTCCACCTCCCTGCCCGAGGACGTGCAGCTCCAGCTCCTCAAGACCATCCCGGGTCTGGAACAGGCCGCCATGCTTCAGGCCGGCTATGCCATCGAATACGATTTCGTCGATCCCCGGGAACTGTGGCCGAGCCTGGAAACCAAGAAGGTCAAAGGCCTGTACTTCGCGGGCCAGATCAATGGCACCACCGGCTATGAAGAAGCCGCCGGCCAGGGCCTTTTGGCGGGTCTGAATGCCGCCCGGGCGGTTTCGGGGTCCGAGCCCCTTACCGTAGACCGGGCCGAGGGCTACCTCGGGGTGATGGTGGACGACCTGACCACCCTGGGCACCGCCGAACCCTACCGGATGTTCACCTCCCGGGCCGAATACCGCCTACTGCTGCGGGCGGATAACGCCGATCTGCGTCTCACCCCCAAAGCCATCGCCGCGGGCTGTGTCGGGCGGCCGCGCCAGGATCATTTCGCGGCTAAGTCCAAGGCTTTGGATGAAGCCCGCGCCGTCTACAGCGGACTTAAAGTAACCCCGCCGGAACTGGCGGCGAAGGGCGTGCATGTGAACCAGGACGGTGTCCGCCGGAGCTGTTTGGAGCTTCTGGCCCTTCCCGGCATGTCCATTCCCCGGCTCCAGGAGCTTTTCCCGGAACTGCCCGCACTTCGGGCAGATGTGGCCGAACAGCTGGAGATCGAAGGCCGCTATACCGGCTATATCGAACGCCAGACCGCCGACATCCATGCCTTCCGCAAGGACGAAGCCCTGGTTCTCCCGGCGTCTTTGGACTTCGGCCAGATCGGCGGACTGTCCAACGAGGTGCGCCTGAAGCTTCAGGCTGCTCGCCCAGCGACCTTGGGGGCTGCAGCCCGTATTCCTGGGATTACACCGGCGGCCCTGACGGCACTGCTCCGCCATGTCCGGCGCAGAGATACCGGTGCGATTGCCCAATCGGCCTAGACCTCGTTAACCTGTTTCACGTGAAACATATTGCTGTGGCTGGGCTCGTTAACTTGTTTCACGTGAAACATCCTAATAGTCCCCCCTTGTCCCCTCCGGTCGCGTTAACCTGTTTCACGTGAAACAATTTACTCACTACGGCCCGTCCGACTTCCAGCGCGACCTGAAGGTTTCAGCAGAGACCCTCCAGCGCCTCGAGGCCTATGCCGCCCTGCTCCAGACCTGGAACAAGACCACTAACCTGGTCGGACCGGCCACGATCCCGGACCTCTGGTTCCGGCATATGCTGGACTCGGCCCAGCTCTACCCCTTCACCCAGGACAGTCCGAGCCTGGTGGATCTCGGCTCCGGCGCCGGATTTCCCGGGCTTGTTCTTGCGATCTTGGGCCAGCGTGATGTCCACCTGGTCGAATCCGATCAGAAGAAGGTGGCCTTCCTGCGCGAGGCGGCCCGGGTCGCCGGGGTCAAACCGACCTTCCACCCCGCCCGGATCGAATCCCTCAGCGGGCTTCCGACAGCCCTGATCTGCGCCCGGGCGCTCGCCCCGGTGGACAAGCTGCTGGCCCTGAGCGCCAAAATTGCGACCCCGGAGACAAAATTTGTGTTCTTGAAGGGTCAAAATGTAGAGGTCGAATTGACCGAAGCCCACAAAATATGGAGAATGGAGGCGGAATCACACGTCAGCCGGACCGATTCCACCGGACGTGTGGTGATTTTGCGAGAGGTATCGCCCCATGACCGAGGCCACACTTCCCCCCGCCTCACTTCCTGAGCAAAACCGGGCTAAAGCGAAGCCCCGCGTCATCGCCATCTCCAACCAGAAGGGCGGTGTTGGCAAGACCACGACGGCAGTGAACCTCGCCACCGCCATGGCGGCGGTGAAGAAGCGCGTCCTGGTCATCGACCTGGATCCTCAGGGCAATGCCTCCACCAGCCTGGGCATCGACCAGAAGCACCGGCCTGTCACCACCTATCACCTGCTGACCGGGACCGGCTCGGTGGCCGCTGCCATCGTCCCCACCGGGATCCCGAACCTCAGCGTCATCCCCGCCGGCGTTGACCTGGCCGCGGCCGAGCTTGAGCTGGTGGATCTCGACAACCGTCACGCCAGACTCAAAGAATCCCTTTTAAATCAATATGATAACTGGGATTTTGTCCTCATCGACTGCCCCCCGTCCTTGGGTCTCTTGACCCTCAACGCCCTGGTGGCGGCGGACGCGGTGATGGTGCCGCTGCAGGCAGAATTCCTTGCACTGGAAGGGGTTAGCCAGCTGGTGCGAACCATCGAGCGGGTCCGCAAGGCGTTCAACCCGAGCCTGGAACTCCAGGGCATCGTCCTGACCATGGTGGACAAGCGTAATAATCTGTCCGAAGCGGTCGAGAGCGATGTGCGCGGTTACTTCGGTCCCAAGGTCTACGCCACCACCATTCCCCGGAACGTCCGAATCTCCGAGGCGCCGTCCCATGGCAAGCCGGTCTTGCTCTATGACCTGCAGTCCAAGGGGTCGCGGGCTTATCTCGATCTGGCCGGCGAAGTGCTGAAGCGCGAACAAAGCATCGCCGCATGAACGCCGACACCCCGAAACGGAAAAACCTCGGCCGGGGCCTGGACGCCCTGTTCGGGGAACAGGAAACCTCATCTCCATTAGGAGAGGGTGTGGCCGCGCCGGCGGGCGCAACCGCAAATAGAGTTCCTGTAGAATTTCTTGCGCCATCGCCGTTCCAGCCCCGCCGGCATTTTGACGAGTCGGCCCTGGCCGATCTCGCCGCTTCCGTCGCCGAAAAGGGCGTGCTCCAGCCGCTGCTGGTCCGGCCCGATTCGCAGAAACCCGGTCATTTCGAAATCATCGCCGGCGAGCGCCGCTGGCGCGCGGCGCAGCGGGCCCAGGTGCACGAAGTCCCGGTGCTGGTGATCGAGCTCACCGATGCCGAAACCCTGGAAGTCGCGCTGGTCGAAAATCTTCAGCGCCAGGATTTGTCGCCGATGGAGGAAGCGCGCGGCTACCAGCGCTTGATCGGCGAATTCCATCACACCCAAGAGCAAGTCGCCAATGTGGTCGGCAAGAGCCGCACCAATGTCGCCAACGCGCTGCGGCTGCTCACCCTGCCCGACGCGGTGCAGGACATGATCGAGCGCGGCCAGCTCAGCATCGGCCAGGCGCGGCCGCTGATCGGGCGCAAGGACGCCGAAGAGATCGCGCGCATCGTGGTGAAGAAAGGACTCTCGGCGCGGCAGACCGAGCGCCTGTCCAAGAATTTCGGCGTCAGCAAAACGGCGGCCCGCACCGGCGTCGCCGCGCTCGCGAAGGATGCCGACACAGCGGCACTTGAACAAAGCCTCGCGCAAGCGACCGGCTACAACGTCAGCATCAGCTTCAACGGCAAAGGCGGTGCGGTCACCATCGCCTACGCCACGCTCGAGCAGCTCGACGACATCGTGCGCCGTCTTTCCAACGGCCCACGCAAAGCCGCGCACGGAGGAACGGACACCGATATGGACGGCACGGCCGATGACATGCCGGACCAAGGCATCAGCGGCAGCGATATCGGGCACGCCGAAGAAATCTAGCCGGCACTGACCCGCCCTTGCGTCTTACGCCGATCTCCTTCTATTTCCTACGCCACGGCGAAACCGATTGGAATCGCCGCCGCGTGATGCAGGGCCACAAGGACATCCCGCTCAACGCCACCGGCCTCGCGCAGGCGCAGGAAATCGCGCCCGCGGTCGCGAAGCTTCCCATCGCGACGATCTGTTGCAGCACATTGAGCCGCGCCCGGAAAACCGCCGACATCGTCAACACGCGCAATGTACCCGTGGTCGTGATCGACGATCTCAAGGAATGCGGCTTTGGAATCCATGAAGGCCAGGACGCCGCCGCCGCCTGGCGCGAGGACTGGCGCCGGGGAAAGCCGATCCCTGGCGGAGAATCCCTGGAGCAATTTTCCGCGCGGCTGTTGCGCGGCATGAACGCGGCGCTGTCTCAGCCGGGACCGGTGCTGATTGTCGGCCACGGCGGCAGTGTGTGGCCTTTGGAAAAATTCGCCGGCATCACCACCGGCCTGCACATGGTCAATTGCGCGCTGTACCGGTTCGACCCGCCTGTCTCGCTCGATGGTCCCTGGACTTATATGCCATTGGCCGAACCCGCGATCCCAAGCGTCGCGATCGGCGAGGCGCAGCCCGCGGCGGTTTGACGTTCCATAGATTCAACGCTTCGCGTTGCGCGCCACGTTGGCGATCTGGATCAGCGCGCGTTCGATCACCGCGTCCGCCGGCATGTCGGTGCTCTTGGCGGTCATCTCGGCCTCGTTGAGCAGGTCGAGGGCGCGGGCGAGCAAGGGCTCGCTCCACTTACTGACCTGCGCGGTGAAGCGGCCTTTGTATTTGAAGAACACGGGCGGGCGCAGGCTCATCATGGCGCTCTCCAGGTTCTTGCCGTCGGCCATGCGGCCGCGCGTTTCATGCAGGCGCAGCACATGGCGCGCGACACTGGTCAAAATACTGATGGACGACGTGCCTTCATTGGTCAGGCGCGCGAACACTCGCTGCACCGTGGCCTGATCGCCATCCCCTGTCGCATAGATCAGATCGTCGAGGCCCATGGCGGCGGTATCGCCGATACAGGCGAGCACATCCTCCTCGGTGACGGTCTTGGTGTCGCCCTTTTCTACAGGGCCCATGTAGATCACGAGCTTTTCCAACTCGCGCCGGCTGAGCTCGCGGTCCCCGCCCAAGCGGTCTGTCAGCCAGGACAAGGCATCGCTCGCGACCGTCAGGCCGGCGGCCTTCAGCGTTTCGCGAATGATCGCTTCCAGGGTCTGTTCGGTGTCGGCGTAGCACGGCAACGCGGCGGCGCGTTCCGCCTTCTCGAAGGCCAGGCGCAGTTTCGAGCGCGGGCTCAAATCGTCGGCGGTGATCAGCACCAGGGCGCCGCCGACAGGATCTTCGGCGAAGGCGGCGATGGGTTCAGCCACGGTATCGGTGGCGCCGCGGATACGCACCACGCGCCGGCCGCCGGTGAAGGCCAGCGCGGCGGCTTCGTCGCCCAGACGCGCTGGGTCGTCGCGCAAGGCATCGGGCGCGATATCGCTGATGCGGAAGGGATCGTCGAGGCCGCCCGCGACCGCCTTGGTGAGCGCGTTGAGCCGCTCGCGCACCAGGCCGGCATCGGGGCCGTAGATCAGGATCGCGGCCAAGGCCGGATCGGGCTTGGCGATGAAGGCTTCGGCGCGACCTGTGATTTTCATCCGGAGTATTTTAGGTCGAAGTGGAAACCGGTTCGACCGCTAAAAATGCGACCAAACAAGAATCTAGGGCGTGATTGGAAAATCACGCCCTAAGGGGCTTTGGCCGACTGCGTCTTGGCGCGTTTCACGAAATAGACCGCGAGGCGGGTGCGGATCGCCTGCCCGGCTTCGCGGATGGCGCGCTCCTCCGCATCGGCCTGCGCCGTCACGGTGGCGTACTGGTCGTCGAGGATGTTGTAGCTGACCACGCTCTGCACCCGGTCGCTGTAGATCCGTTGCCCGCCCTCGTTGAGATTGAAATTCGCCGTCAGGGTGAAGTTGGCGCGCGAGGCGGTGGCGTCGCGGCGCACGCCGAGTTCGTCGACCCGCGTGGTAAGCGCGATATCCAGATCGAACTGCGCCTGGCCTTCGACGCCCCGGGGCTGCAACTGCTCGCGCAACACCTGGCGCAGCCGCATGCCCTGGCGGTCGGGCAGAGGCCGGATCGTCACGCGGGAGAGTTCGGCGACGACGCCCGGACCGCCCGCCACGCGGTGCTCGCCGTACAGCGGCTCGAACCCGCAGCCGGCCAGGGCTGCGCACAGGATCGCGGCGGCAAAGGCAGCGCGGATTTTCATGCGGCGACAATATTGACGATTTTTTCCGGCACCACGATCACCTTGCGCGGCGGTTTGCCGTCGAGCTGCTTCTGCACCGCCGGCAGCGACAAGGCGGCGTTCTCGCAGGCGGCTTTGTCGGCGCCCTTGGCGACGCTGATAGTGCCGCGCAGCTTGCCGTTCACCTGCACCGCGATGGTGATCACGTCGTCTTCCAGCAGCGCCGGGTCGAATTCCGGCCAGGGCGTTGCGACCAGAAAGCTGGTGTAACCCAGCATCTGCCAGACTTCCTCGGCGATATGGGGCGCGATCGGATTCACCAGGCGCGTGACCACCTCGATGCCGTTGCGGTAGACCGCATCCCCGCCGGCGGCCTTGCGGTCCAGGTCGGCGAGCGCATTGGTCAGTTCACGGATACGCGCCACGGCCGAATTGAAACGGAAGCGCTCCAGGTCATCGCTGACCGCCGCGATGGTGCGGTGGATCTGGCGGTTCACGGCCGCCGGGCCCGCATCCAGAGTCGCCGGCACGGGGCCGGTCTGGATATCGCGGGCGATGCTCGCCAAACGCCACAGACGGTTCAGATATCGCCAGGCGCCTTCGATGCCGGCATCGGTCCATTCCAGGTCGCGTTCCGGCGGAGAGTCGGACAGCATGAACAGCCGCGCCGCGTCCGCGCCGTAGGTCTCGATGATGGCTTGCGGATCGACCGTGTTCTTCTTGGACTTGGACATCTTCTCCGAGCGGCCCACCGTCACCGGCGAACCGTCGGAGACGCGCACCGCCGCGCCGCCCTCTTTGCGCACATTGCCGGGTTCGACCCAGGCACCGTCGGCGGCGCGGTAGGTCTCGTGGCACACCATGCCCTGGGTGAACATGCCGTCGAACGGCTCGCGCAGATCGAAATAGCCGCAGTCGCTGAGCGCGCGCGTGAAGAACCGCGAGTACAGCAGGTGCAGCACCGCGTGTTCCACGCCGCCGATATACTGGTCCACCGGCAGCCAGGTCTCGGCCTGCTTGCGGTCGAAGGCCTTGTCGCTTAGATGCGGGCTGCAATAGCGCGCGAAGTACCAGGACGATTCAAAGAACGTGTCGAAGGTGTCGGTCTCGCGCACGGCCGGCGCGGCGCAGGTGGGGCACGTGGTGTGTTTCCAAGTCGGATGCCGCGCGAGCGGATTGCCGGGCACGTCGAAGGTCACGTCCTCCGGCAGGGTCACCGGCAGGTCTTTGTCCGGCACCGGCACCGGGCCGCACTTCTCGCAGTGGATGATCGGGATCGGGCAGCCCCAGTAGCGCTGGCGCGAGACGCCCCAGTCGCGCAGGCGGTATTGCACCGTGCCCTTGCCGCGCGCGAGGGATTCCAGCTTCTCGATGGCCGCGCGCTTGGCGGGCTCGACCTTCAGCCCGTTCAGGAACTGGGAATTGACGATCACGCCGTCGCCGGTGAAGGCTTCGTTGCCCGCTTCCAAGCCTATGGTGAACGCGGCGGCGTCTTCGCCTTCCGGGGCGACAACGCATTTCACCGTCAGCCCGTATTTGCGCGCGAATTCCATGTCGCGTTCGTCATGGCCGGGGCAGCCGAAGATCGCGCCGGTGCCGTAAGCCATCAGCACGAAGTTGGCGACATACACCGGCACCGTGGCGCCCGGGATGAACGGATGCTCGGCCTTCAGGCCGGTGTCGAAGCCCAGCTTCTCGGCGGTCTCGATCGCGGCGGTGGAGGTGCCGACCTTGGCGCATTCGGCCAGGAAGTCGCCGAGCCTGGCGTTGCCTTCGGCCAGTTTCACCGCCAGCGGATGCTGCGCCGAAATCGCGCAGAACGACGCGCCGAACAAGGTATCGGGCCGGGTGGTGAACACTTCGATGGACTGACCCAGCGCCTTGCCGGCGGAATCCTGCAACGGCCACAGCACGCGGGCACCCTCCGACTTGCCGATCCAGTTGTGCTGCATGACGCGCACTTTTTCCGGCCAGCGGTCGAGGGTCTCGATCGCCCGCAGCAATTCCTCGGCGTAATGCGTGATCTTCAGGAACCATTGGCTCAGCTCGCGCTGTTCCACGTCGGCGCCCGAGCGCCAGCCCTTGCCGTCGACCACCTGTTCGTTGGCGAGCACGGTGTGTTCCACCGGATCCCAGTTCACCCAGGACTTCTTGCGGTAGGCCAGGCCCGCCTTCAGGAAGTCGGTGAACATCTTCTGTTCGTGCTTGTAGTACGCGGGCTCGCAGGTCGAGACCTCGCGGCTCCAGTCCAGCGACAGCCCCAGGGGCTCGAACTGCGCCTTCATCACGCCGATGTTCTGGCGGGTCCAGGTTCCCGGATGCACGCCACGCTCCAGCGCCGCGTTCTCGGCCGGCAGGCCAAAGGCGTCCCATCCCATCGGGTGCAGCACGTTGAAACCCTTGGCGCGTTTGTAGCGGGCGACCACGTCGCCGAGGGTGTAGTTGCGCACATGGCCCATGTGGATGCGCCCCGACGGATAGGGAAACATCTCAAGCACGTAGTACTTGGGCTTGGTGGAGGAGTCTTCCGCCGCGAAGCAGTTGCCCGCGGCCCAGGTCCGCTGCCACTTGGGCTCGGACTCGACGAAATTATAACGCTCTTCCGGTGACGACATCGCTCATCTGCCTCAGTGGAGGCAGTCCGCGATTGCTGGTTCGGGCATGCCTCGGGTGTATGAAGCCGCCGCGTCGGAGCATTTTCCTAGGAAAATGCGACCAAACAAAAAAGCACGCAGGGCTAGTTATTTTCCGGCACGGCCCTAAGTCGCAGGTCGCGGGCGCGGGTCAGCACCGCGTTCTCGAACTCTGTCGACACTTCGGGGCCGACGGCGGCGTCGCGCCACTGGCCGCTGGCGTCGCGCTGCTGGCGGAACACGGTGATCTTCAAGCCGTCGGCGCGCAGCACGCGCGACAGAATGTAGACGTTGACCTTGAAGCGCTCGTCCGGCGCTTCCGGCGGCGCGTACCAGTCGGTCAGGATCACGCCGCCGAACGGATCGGCCGAGGCCAGCGGCATGAAGGCGATGGTGTCGAGGGACGCGCGCCACAGGAAGGCGTTGATGGCGACGCTGTCGCTGTCCTTTTTGGAGCCGAACAGGGCGTTGCCGGCCCCGCCGCCGGACATGGTGCTGTCGCTCGGGGCGGCATCACGGTCCCGGCCGCCCGAGGGCGCCGCCTGGTAACTGCGGTCGGAGCCGCAGCCCGCGAGCACGAGCGCGGTCGCGGCGAAAGCCACATATTTCAACGATACCAAGGCCTTAGCCGACATCTTGATCCGCTCCACAAGGGCATCCAGCAGGCTCAGGGGTCGCTCCCTGCCCGCGAGGCGAGGGCGTTTATAACCAACTGAGAGGGTCTTCGGAAGGCCCGGCGCGCGTGGCCCAAGCCCTTTTAATGCAAGGCTTTGTGCGCCCTCTCGCGCAGGAAACCTGAGGGCGTAACGTCGCCCGTTTACGCCCCTGGGCGGGTAGCCGAAGCGGTTAGCCGAACCGGCCGGTGACATAGGCCTCGGTGCGCGGGTCCGCGGGTTTGGTGAAGATGTCCTCGGTGCGGCTGAACTCCACCAACTCACCCATCAGCAGGAAGGCGGTGAAGTCGGAGACGCGCGCCGCTTGCTGCATGTTATGCGTGACGATGGCGATGGTGTACTGGGACTGGAGGCTGTCGATCAGCTCCTCGATCTTGGCGGTCGAGATCGGGTCCAGCGCCGACGCCGGTTCGTCGAGCAGCAGCACCGAGGGGCGCACCGCGATGGCGCGCGCGATGCACAGGCGCTGCTGCTGGCCGCCCGAGAGCGAAAGCCCGCTCTGGTTCAGCTTTTCCTTCACTTCGTTCCACAACGCGGCGCCCTTGAGCGCTTCTTCCACGCGGCCGTCGATTTCGCTCTGGGACAGGCGCTCGTACAGGCGCATGCCGAAGGCGACGTTGTCGAAGATCGACATCGGGAACGGGGTCGGGCGCTGGAACACCATGCCGATGCGCGCGCGCAACAGGTTGATGTCCTGCTTGGGCGAGAGAATGTCCTGGCCGTCGAGCAGCACGGTGCCGGCCGCGCGCTGGCCGGGGTACAGGTCGTACATGCGGTTGAGGACACGCAGCAGCGTGGACTTGCCGCAGCCGGACGGGCCGATGAAGGCGGTGACGCGCCGGTCGTAGATCGAGAGCGAGATGTCCTTGAGCGTCTTGTGGCTGCCGTAGAAGAATTCCAGGTTCTTGATGGAGATCTTCTCGGTCAGGGCCGCGGGGTCCGTCGCGCGCGGGCTGGCGAGCGAGATGCCGCGAAACTGCGTCGCGGCGCTGCCTTGGGCTTCGGAGGGACGGTCCATACTCATGCTCACTGCCGGACGGAAGACCGCGACGTCAAGAGACGGGCGGCGATGTTGAGAACAAGAATTGTAACGGTAATCAGAAGCGCGCCGCCCCACGCCAGCCGGCGCCAATCCTCATAGGGACTTAGCGCATAGGTGAAGATCACCACCGGCAGGTTGGCCATGGGCGCGTTCATGTTCGCGCTCCAGAATTGGTTGTTGAGGGCGGTGAACAGAAGCGGCGCGGTCTCGCCGCTGACGCGGGCGATGGACAGCAGAATGCCGGTGACGATGCCCGAGCGCGCGGCGCGGTAGACCACATGGCTCACCACCTGCCACTTGGGGGCGCCCAGGCCGGCGGCGGCTTCGCGCAGCGAGTCCGGCACCAGGTTCAGCATGTCCTCGGTGGTGCGCAGGACCACCGGGATCACGATCAAGGCCAGGGCGACGGTGCCGGCCCAGGCCGAAAAATGTCCCATCGGCACCACCATCAGCTCATAGACGAACAAGCCGATGATGATCGACGGCGCGGACAGAAGAACGTCGTTGATGAAACGGAT
This sequence comes from Rhodospirillaceae bacterium, assembly GCA_019694335.1. Classification (GTDB taxonomy): domain Bacteria; phylum Pseudomonadota; class Alphaproteobacteria; order Rhodospirillales; family Rhodospirillaceae; genus SHVO01. The sequence continues at coordinate 59,934 of JAIBCD010000009.1, forward strand.
CAGCGAGGCCAAGGCATTGGATTTGCCGTATTCGGCGAGATACGTGCCGGCCAGGATGCCCACCGGCGTCCCGATCACGATGCCGAACACGCTCATCACCAGGCTGCCGAACATGGCGTTCAACAGGCCGCCGGCGCTTCCGGGCGGAGGCGTGCTTTCGGTGAACAGCTCGAACGACAACGCGGATACGCCGTTGACCACCAAGGTGCCCAGGATGGCGAGCAGCCAGAACAGGCCGATCAGCGCCGCGACGCCGCTGGCCGCCAGCGCGATCCGGTTCTTCATCTTGCGGCGTTCATACAGGGTCATGTGCGGGCACCGGTGTTGCGCTGCATGCGGATCAGCATGAGCTTGGCGAGCGCCAGCACGGTGAAGGTGATGACGAACAGAAGCAGGCCGAGCGCCACCAGCGCGCTGGTGTAGATGTCGCCCACCGCTTCCTGGAATTCGTTGGCGATGGAGGCCGAGATGGTGGTGCCGGGCGCGAGGATCGACGGGCTGATGCGGTGCGCGTTGCCGATCACGAAGGTGACCGCCATGGTTTCGCCGAGGGCCCGGCCCAGGCCCAGCATGACGCCGCCGACCAGGCCGACGCGGGTGTAGGGGATGACGATCTGCCACACCACTTCCCAGGTGGTGGCGCCGAGGCCGTAAGCGGATTCCTTGAGCAGCGCCGGCACGGTCTCGAACACGTCGCGGGTGACCGAGGTGATGAACGGCAGCACCATGATGCCGAGGATCAGGCCGGCGGTGAATACGCCGATGCCGAACGGCGGGCCGGCGAAGAAGCTGGAAAGGCCGGGCACGTCCGCGAAGATCGCGATCAGCAGCGGCTGGATATTTCGCTGCAGGAACGGCGCGAAGACGAACAGGCCCCAGATGCCGTAGATGATGCTGGGGATGCCGGCCAGGAGTTCGATGGCGGTGCCGATGGGCCGCTTCAGCCACTCGGGCGCGAGCTCGGTCAGGAAGATGGCGATGCCGAAACTCACCGGGATGCCGACGATCATGGCGATCAATGAGGTCATCAGCGTGCCGTAAATCGCGGCGCGCGCGCCGAACACTTCCTTGACCGGATTCCAGCGCTCGGTGGTCAGGAAGTCGAACCCGAACTTCTTGAGCGCGGGCAGCGCGCCGTCGACCAGCGAAACGATAACCCCGCCCAGGATCACCAGCACCAGCAGCGCGAAACTCAGAGTGACATAGCGGAACACATTGTCCAGCAGGCGCTGCTTCTGGATGCGCTGCTGGATCTCGGGGTGAAGCGCTACGGTTTCGGCGTGCTGGGACATGCGGGTCTTGCGGAGGAGAACCAAAACAACGGGGAGAAGCATCCCACTTGTTCGTGGGCGCTTCTCCCCGCGCGATCAGAGGGAGTTATAAGGGGCTATTTCGCGGCCATCCACACGGCCTTGCCGTCGCTGCCCTTGATTTCGCCCCAGGTCTTCTCGACCATGGTGACGACGTTCGCGGGCATCGCCACGTAGTCGAGTTCGTCGGCCATCTTGCCCCCGTTCTTATAGGCCCAGGAGAAGAACTTGAGGGCATCGCCGACCGCGCCGGCGTTCTGCGGCTGGCGGTGCACCAGGATGAAGGACGCGCCGGTGATCGGCCAGCTGTCGGCGCCGGCCTGGTTGGTCAGAACCAGGTAGTAGCCCTTGGCGTTGGCCCAGTCGGCGCCGGCGGCGGCGGCCTGGAACGCCGAGGCTTTGGGTTCCACGACCTTGCCGTCCTTGTTGATCAGGCTGATGGTGGTCATCTTGTTCTGCTTGGCGAAGGCGTATTCGACATAGCCGATGGCGCCGTCGGTCTGCGTGGTCATGCCCGCGACACCTTCGTTGCCCTTGGCGCCGATGCCGGACGGCCACTCAACGGATGTCGCCGCGCCGATCTTTTCCTTGAAGCCCGGATTGACCTGCGAAAGGTAGGTGGTGAACAGGAAATTGGTGCCCGAGCCGTCGGAACGGTAGACCGCGGCGATGGCGGTGGACGGCAGTTTCACGTCCGGGTTCAGCTTGGCGATCGCGGGATCGTTCCACTTGCTGATCTTGCCGAGATAGATATCGGCGAGGGTCGCGCCGTCGAGCTTCACTTCGCCGGGCTTCACGCCCTTGATGTTGGCCACCGGCACCACGCCGCCCATCACCATCGGAAACTGGATCAGGCCGCTCTTGTCGAGATCTTCCGGCTTCAGCGGCTGATCGCTGGCGCCGAAGGTCACGGTCTTGGCGGTGATCTGCTTGATGCCGCCGCCCGAACCGATCGACTGATAATTCAGGCCGACGCCGGTCTCCTTCTTGTAGGCATCCGCCCACTTGGCGTAGATCGGATAAGGGAAGGTCGCGCCCGCGCCCGAAATGTCGGCGGCGAACGCGGAAACGGAGAAGGTCACGGCGGCGGCCACAGTGACGGCGGCGCGCGCGACTTTCTGGGTGAACTGGTTCAAGGGTGTCTCCTGGCGTTGTTTTTGGGAGTCCGGAGGCCCGGAATCCTGACGTCAGCAATGCTAAGAACCAGCAGCGACCGTATTGTTACCGATTTATGATAGATATGTGACGTTCCGGACCCGGCAGACCCAGGCCTCGGCAGCGGCCCAACCCTAGGTTTATGTCCCTAAAACTTCATAAACCCCACACATTCCCAAATACGCGGTAACACCAAGATTTTAAACAGTTTTTCCTAGGCCGCCATGCCAAAAACCGCCTCACTGCAGGTTCCGGTTTCATAAAACCGTAACGCCACTGTCACCAAAACCCGCGAATTCTGCCCGTAGGTTCCGCCCGAAATCCCCGGGCGGATACCAGTTCCGCGCCCGTGCCGCGCCGCGAATCGCCCTGTACCAACCCGCTCCACAACCGGACGTGGGTTCAAAGGAGAAACTAATGCGAAACATTTGTGTCGCTTCGGCGACGCTCGTAGCGACCACCGCGCTCACTAGCATATTGCTGGCCGCACCGGCGGCTGCCGCCGAAAGCACCCTCGCGGCCCAGGCGCGGGAAATCCAGCTGCTGCAAGAGCAGCTGCGCCTGATGCAACAGCAGCTCGATGCGCTGAAGGCCGCCAACGAGGCCACCCGCGACGCGGTCGCGCGCGAAGCCAAGGAACGCATCGCCACCGACAACGCGGTCGCCAACGCGGCCCCGCCGCAAGTGCCCAAGGTTGTCGAGTCCGCGATCCACCGCTTCACTTTGTCGAGCGCCGACGGCGCCTGGACCATCGCGCCCACGGGCCGCATCCACTTCGATATCGGCGGCTACCTCGACCAGAAGCCGCAAGGCACCACCGGTCTCGGCACCGCCGCCGGCGGCCGGCTGTCGAGCGGCCTCAATGTCCGCCGTGGCCGCATCGGAGTCACCGGCAAGGCCATGAACGATTTCACCTATACGCTGGTGCTCGACGCGGGCGGCTCCAGCGACAACGCCGGGCTGATCAACACCGCCAGCATCGGCTACACCGGCATCGCCAACACGGTCCTCGAAGTCGGCTACTTCCCGTCGTATTTCACGCTCGATGAGTCCACCAGCTCCAACGACATCCTGTTCCTCGAGCGGGCCTCGCCGACGGCGCTGATCGCCAACATCAATGTCGGCGACCCGCGCGCCAACATGGGCTTCCGCACCTGGGGGCCGAACTGGTGGTTCGGCGCCTATCTCACCGGCTCGAAGCCGGGAGAGGCGCATGGACTGACCCAGCGCACGTTCGGTGGTTACGTGCGCGCGACCTATCAGATCATCCAGACCAGCGACACCACGCTGCATGTCGGTGCCGGCATCGACCGGGTATTCAGCGCGCCTGACTCCGGGCCCAATACGGCGACCTCCCTGACCCTCGCCAACCAGGCCGAGCTGCGCATCGATCCGACCAACACCATCTCGACCGGCGCGCTCGGCACCGTGGCCAATCCGGTGGACAAGGCGACCATGACCGGCGCGGAAATCGCCGGTACGTTCGGCCAGTTCTTCGCTCAGAGTGAGTATTACCACTACAACATCGGCCGCCGGGGCCGGACGCCGGCGGAGTTCGACGGCGCTTACGCGCAGCTCGCCTACACCGTCGGCGGCAAGCACACCTACAATGTCGCCTGCGGTTGCTACGGCGGCGTCAATCCCACCACGCCGTTCAGCCCGCTCAAGGGCGGCCAGGGCGCGTTCGAGTTCGCGCTGCGCTACAGCTGGGTCGACCTCACCGACCAATACGACAGCAGCATTCCATTGGCCCTGCAATCCAATGGCGTCAACGGCGGCCGCCAGGCGGCGGTGACCGCCGGCCTGAACTGGTATTGGAACGCGAACATGCTGTGGAAGCTGAACTACATCCGCACCAGCCTGCACAAGGCCACCCCCCGCGCCGGCGGTGGGCCGGGTGTCGCGGCCGGGCTGGACATCGACGCCCTCGCGGTGCGCTGGCAGGTGATGTTCTAGCCCCGGCGCGCTTTCCATTTTCAGGCCGGGGAGGTCGCGTCCGGGGCCGGGTTTGCCAAAGCGGCCAACTGTCATAAGGTGGCGCGATCACAGGGGATTCCCGCTCGCGATGAAGCCACTTTCCGCTCTGTTGCCGCTCTGCGCCGCGCTGCTGTGGGCCGAAACCGCCCAGGCTGCCGACGCCATCACCTTGACCCTGGGCGGGCGCATCAAGGAATTCTTCGCCGTCGCCGACCAGGACCAGAAACCCGGCGAAGACCTGAACACCGTGGCGATGTTCAACGACGTGCGGATCTCGGCCGAAGGCAAGACCGCGCTCGACAACGGCATCAGCATCCGCAGTTACGTGCGCGCCTTCGCGGTCGGGCGTGAAGCGGTCGACGTGGACGAGGCCTATGTCGATGTGGTCACCACTTTCGGGCGGTTGCGCATGGGCGAGAAGGCGGGCGTGAACGCCTCCACCATCGGCGATCCGATCCCCGAAGCGTTCCTCACGGTCGACGATGAACTGATCGGCGACGGGCTCCGCCCACGCACCGGGATCGTGTTGCGCGACGCCTTCACCTTCAAGCGCTTCACCGGCAACGCGCTCGGCGTGTCCTACCAGACGCCGGACTTCCTGGGCATCAAGGCGGGGGTCGCCTATCACCCGACGCCGACGCCGGCCATCGGCACCTTCGACCGGCGCCTGGGCCCGCACGACGCGCTCGACGTCACCGCGGGCTACGACGGCGATTTCGCCGGCGGCACCTATCGCGTCGCCGGCGGCTACTTCCATCTCGCCTCGCGCACCGGCGGCACATTGGCTGGTAGCGGGGACGGCGTCGAAGCCTGGAACATGTCGGCGGGCGCGACTTACGGCGGCTGGGAAATCGGCACCGGCTATATGCGCGTGATCCCGGAAAACGGCACCACCGAATCGGACTGGATCGTCGGCATCCTTTACGGCATCGGGCCGTTCCAGATCTCCGCGGACTATAAAGTGGCGAGCCGCCGGGTCTCGCGCGTCTCGACGGCGCGCGAGCGCGTGGATCGCGGCACATTGCAGGCGGCCTACAAGCTCGGGCCCGGCATCAGCGTCGGCCTCGGCGGCTTCTACGTCACCCAGCGCGATTCCACCGGCACGGCCTGGGATTCCGGCGGAGTCCTCAGCGGACTCAAGATCGGGTTTTGAGCATGGCCGTGAAGCGCGCCAGGAAGAAGGCCGCCAAACGCGCCCCGCCATCAGAAGTCAAAATCGGCGGCGACATCGAACACGCCACGCCGCTCCCGCCGCCGCGCAAGAAGAAAATCATCGGTTGGCGCGAATGGGCCCGGCTGCCGGACCTCGGCGTCGAACGCATCAAGGCCAAGATCGACACCGGCGCGCGCACCTCGGCGCTGCACGCTTTCCGCATCACGCCGTTCAGCAAGTACGGCGCGGCCTATGTGCGGTTCGTGCTGCACCCGATCCAGCGCAAGAAGACGCCGGAAGTATCGTGCGTGGCGCTGGTGATCGATCACCGCCGGGTGACGGATACCGGCGGGCGGTGCGAGGAGCGCTATGTCATCCGCACCACGCTCAAGATCGGCAAAAGCCGCTGGCCGGTGGAACTCACCCTCACCAATCGCGACCAGATGGGCTTCCGCATGCTGATTGGCCGCCAGGCCGTGCGGCGGCGCTATGTGGTCGACCCCAGCCGCTCGTTCGTCGCCGGCCGGCTGAAAAGGAAACGCCGCGCGAAGAAAGCCGCGTGAGCCCGGGCGGATCGCCAGCCGGTTGAACGGCCGGTTCCGGCCCACGCGCAACAAGTCTCCTTTAAGTCCAAGTCTTCTTTAAGTCATTGTGACTCTTTGAAATCCCGCGCAAACAGGATTTGCTTCGACTCCGACCGGCCCGGTAAAATGCGACCGTCCAGCGGACCATAAGAACCGCCTTTTCAAATTCCTTTTTCACCAGCGTTTTCATTTAAGTCAGGCGACGGTCATGAAGCTCGCGATGTTGGCGCGCAATGCCGCTCTCTATTCCCACAAACGCATCGTCGCGGCGGCCAAGGCGCGCGGCCACGACATCGACGTGATCGATACGCTGCGCTGCTACATGAACATCGCCGCCCACCGGCCCGAGGTGCGCTACCGCGGCCGCAGCCTCGAAGGTTACGACGCCGTGATCCCGCGTATCGGCGCGTCGATCACCTTCTACGGCTCGGCGGTCTTGCGCCAGTTCGAGATGATGGACGTCTATCCGCTCAATGAGTCGGTGGCGATCTCGCGCTCGCGCGACAAGCTGCGCTGCCTGCAGCTGCTGTCGCGCAAAGGCATCGGTTTGCCGGTCACCGCTTTCGCCCACGCCACCAGCCAGGCGGACGACCTCATAGACATGGTCGGCGGCACGCCGGTGGTGATCAAACTGCTGGAAGGCACCCAGGGCATCGGCGTGGTGCTCGCGGAAACCCGCTCCTCGGCCAAGAGCATGATCGAGGCCTTCGGCGGCGTGGAAGCCAACATCCTGGTGCAGGAATTCATCAAGGAAGCCGAAGGCAGCGACATCCGCGCCTTCGTCATCGGCGGCCGGGTGGTGGCGGCCATGCAGCGCACCGGCGCGCCGGACGATTTCCGCTCCAACCTGCACCGCGGCGGCAAGGCGGTGTCGGTGAAAGTGACCCCGGAGGAGCGCTCCACGGCGGTCCGGGCCGCCAAGATCATGGGCCTCAATGTCTGCGGCGTGGACATGCTGCGCTCCAACCACGGCCCGGTGGTGATGGAGGTCAACTCCACGCCCGGCCTGGAAGGCATCGAGACCGCCACCGGCGTGGACATTGCCGGGCTGATCATCGAATTCCTGGAAAAGAATGCTTCGCCCGGCAAAACCAAGACCAAGGGCGAGGGCTGAACGGATTTATCGGGTCGCCGCGTGTCCAGCCGGCGCTGGTCCCCACTTTTCCTGGACATGCTCCGGGGTGTCGAGTCGCCAAACCGGCGGCGGGAAGAAAATCGCACCGTCACAACCCCGTAACTGGCGGCACGGCCTTGGCTTTTTTACAACAATTCAGGGCCGAAACGAGCCGATGTGTGGGGTTAATGTCACAATCGGTTTGATTCCAGGAACTGTCTGGTTCCGCTTATTGATTCCCCCAACCCGGGGTGCAATTTAGCGAGAGACAGATACCTAAGCTAAGTCGAGTCCGCGCACCCCTTTTCTTTGTGCATCATGCGCTTCGTACGTTCACATCGCTTGCCGACCCTCCGGGCTGTTGCCGCCGTCACGGCACTGTTCCTGTGCGGCACGGCGGCCGCGGCCGAAGTTCCTGCGGCGCAACCGGCGCCGACCGCGCCGGCTTCCTTACTGTCCGTCAGTTCCATGGATGCGCTGACCGTCGGCATCACGCCGGCCTACAGCGTGCTGGGCACGTCCCAGCCGGCGACCACCCGCGTTGGCGGCCTCGGCATCACCGATGCCTTGAATGTCAGCAGTGAATTCAACGCCGCGATCCGGGGCGGCAATATCGGCCTGTTCGGCGGTGTGGCGGAACGTCCGTCCTTGTTCGCGCTCGCACCGGCCACCGCCTGGAACATGGGCGGTTCGCTGGGCTATGCCGGCTTCTACCTGCGGGCCGGCGTTTCCGAAACCCCGCAGCTCGGTCCTTTCCAGCGCACCCAGGGCTGGCAGGCGGGGCTTGGCTTCGCCAGCGGCGGGTTCGACGTGCGCCTGATGTTCCTCACCGCCCAGACCGGCAACTTCTCGTCGGGCGAGACGGCGATGGACAGCGAACGCTGGATGGTGGGCGGCATTTACCGCCTGAGCTCGTCCTTGCGGGTGAACGCGGATGCCTTCTACGGCCTGCGCGACAGCCGCACCGGCATGTTCTTCACGCCCCAGCCCGCGGCCGGCGCACAGCCGCCGCAAGGCACCGGCGCACGCGTCGGCGTCCAGCTGCGCTTCTAATCCGCTAAAGCAAATCCAATTCCGGCGATGCCCGCGAACCCGCGGCGCTTCAGCATGCCCAGGTGTTTGGGGCTGACACCGCCCAAGGCGATCACCGGCCCGGCCGCCGCGCGCGCCATCAGGGCGGCCCGGGTCACGCCCAGGGCTTCGCGGCCGGGATGGCTCGCGGTCGGATTGATGGGGGAGAGCAGGACCGCGTCGGCGGGAGCCGCCCGGGCCAACGCGCGCGGCCCATGTGCGGCCCTGGAGAGAATCTTGCCGCGCTTAAGCCATAGCCGCGCGCCGGCTTCGAGCGCCGCATGCTCGGGCAGATGCAGGCCGTCCGCGCAGACGGCGGCCGCCAGCCGCCAGGTTCCGGCAATCACCAAGGGCAGTCGCAAGCGGCGGCAGGTCCGGGCCATTTTTGCCGCCAGCCGGTTGCGGTCGCCTTGTCCATAGTGCCGCAGGATCACCGCGGTTCCGCGCGGCAGCCGCGCGAGCGCGCGCAAGGGATCGCGGACACGGGTCTCGTCGGTCATCCACCAGACAGAAGGCAGGTTCATGCCTCCGTTATACACGCGAATTGCCAAGGCTGCCGAACCCGGATAAGTCGAGGGCGCATGAATGCGGATATGTCCATCGTGGATTTACTGGCCGGCGTGCGTGCGCGCATCGCCGCCGCCGCCAAATCCTGCGGCCGCGACCCGGCTTCGGTGACGCTGATCGCCGTCAGCAAGACGCACGGCGCGGACAAAGCCGCGCTCGCCATCGGTGCGGGCCAGCAGGATTTCGGCGAGAACCGGGTACAGGAAGCGGAAGGCAAGTGGCCGGTCCTGAAGGCCGCGCATCCGGTGCGTCTGCACCTGATCGGGCCTTTGCAAACCAATAAGGCCCGCGACGCGGTGGCGCTGTTCGACGCGATCCACACGCTCGACCGGCCGCGCCTCGCCGAGAAACTCGCCGCCGAGATGCAGGCGCAGAATCGCGCGGTTTCGTGTTTCGTGCAGGTCAACACCGGGCGCGAGGAACAAAAAGCCGGCATCGATCCGAAAGAGGCCGACGCCTTCATCGCGGCCTGCCGCGATCAATGGCGTCTGCCGGTGGTGGGGCTGATGTGTATCCCGCCCGTGAATGAGGAACCCGCGCTGCATTTCGCGTTCCTGCGCGAGATCGCCAAGCGCAACGGCCTCGCGCAACTCAGCATGGGGATGAGCGACGATTTTGAAATCGCCATCGCCCTGGGCGCCACGCATATCCGCGTCGGCAGCGCGATCTTCGGCGCGCGCGCCGCGCCGGTTTAAACCGTACGGATATCGATAAAACTGCCGGTATCCACTTCGCGCAACACCGCGAGAAGATCGTCGCGCGCGATGGCGACGCAGCCGGCGGTGGCGCCGCCGTCGCGCGCGCGCTCGCGCAGAAACACGGCGCTGCCCAGGCCGGGGATGACCGGCGTGTCGTTGTGGCCGAGCACCACGATCAGGTCGTAG
>JAIBCD010000209.1 GCA_019694335.1 Rhodospirillaceae bacterium
GTGCAGGTGAAGATGCCCGCCGCCGCCAGGGATCTCGGCATGGCGTTCGACAGCGGCATCGCGGCCTTACGCAAGAGCGCGGACTCCGAGGACAACACCGAGGTGAAGGCCCGCCACACCGCCGCCATGGCCGAGGCCCTCAAGGCCCGCGACGATCACCTGCGGGACGCCGCCGCCAATACCATCGACATCATCGGCCAGCGCATGGCGGCCTCGCCCGGCGAGGGCGCTTCGGGCCGCCAGTCGGCACTCCCTAAAGATTGAACGGGGTCGAAGGACCGAGCGTCCTGTTCACCGCCGGCCGCGCGCTGCCACCGCTTCCGCCGTTCCGCCCGCGGTTCCCATGGATCACCGGCGATCTGCAAACCCTGCGCAACAACCTGATCGGACGCAAGCCGCCCCTGCCCGCCGGCACGCGGCTGTCCCTGCCCATCGGCGACGGCACCGGCGATGCCTTGACCGGCGCCCTGCACAAACCGGCGGAAGACACCAGCAAACCCCTGGTGGTGCTGATCCACGGCCTGACCGGCGACGAGGACAGCACCAATATCGTGACCAGCGCCGCCTGGCACCTCGGGCGCGGGCATGCGGTGTTGCGGCTGAACCTGCGCGGCGCGGGCCCGGTGCGTGAGCATGCGCGCGCGGCCGCGCGGCGGTGGTATCACGCCGGCGCCAGTGCCGATGTCAGGGCCGCGCTCGGCGCATTGCCCGGCAACCTCAAACGCCACGGCATCCTGATCGCGGGCACGTCGCTCGGCGGCAACCTGGTGCTGAAACTCCTGGCGGAAGGCGGCGACGGCGTGCTCGCGGGCGCCGCGATCTCCGCGCCCATCGATCTCAAGGCGTCGCAGCTGCGCATCATGCAGCCGCGCAACGCGGTCTATCACCGCCACCTGCTGAGCGCCATGCGTGCCGATGCTGTGCGGTCGCCCGGCGAGCACGGCGCACTCTACCGCGCGAACGCCCGGCGTATCCGTTCGATCTACGACTTCGACGATCTGGTGGTGGCCCCGGCCAACGGCTTCGCCGGCGCCGACGACTATTACCGGCGCTGTTCGGCCGGACCGATGCTGGACGCGATCACAGTGCCCACCTTGCTGATTCACGCCGCCGACGACCCCTGGATTCCGGCGGCGATCTACCGCGCCCGCGCCTGGCGCGACAGCGGCGCCGCGCTGGCGATGCCCAATGGCGGCGGCCATGTCGGCTTCCACGGGGCGGATCATCCGGTCCCCTGGCACAACCATGCGATCGCCGCGCTCTTCGACGGCGTGCTTTAGCCCGCTCGAAACAAATTCCCTCCCCCCTGCGAGGAAGGTTAGGGTGGGGATGTATCCAGGTTTTCTTTTCCAAGAAAGGGGCACGCACACATGTCACAAGGACCGGTGCCGTACGGCACGCCGATCACGCTCGACCAGGCCAAGAAGGTCATGGCCGGCGCCGAGGCCGAAGCCAAGGCCAATGGCTGGTCGGTGGTGATCTACATCGTCGACAGCACCGACCATCTGGTCCTGGTGCAGCGGCTGGACAACACCCAGTACGGTTCGATCATCGTGGCCGAAGGCAAGGCGCGCACCGCGCTCAACTTCCGCCGTCCGTCGAAGGCGTTCCAGGATCTGATCGGCGGCGCGGGCCCCGGCTCGGGCTTCCTCAGCTTCCACCACATCACCGCGGTGCAAGGCGGCCTTCCCATTATTGTCGACGGCAAGATCATCGGCGCCATTGGCGTCTCGGGCGTGACCTCCGCCCAGGACGAGCAGATCGCAACCGCCGGCATCACGGCGCTCACCGGCTGAAACGAAGCGGCCTGAACCGAACAAGCGCGGCGCCCTGACCCAGTCCGCCGAATTGATCTTGAGGGGCCGCGCATGAGAAGAGCGGGCCGCGCGGCAGCGGCCCGCTTTTCGTTTGAACCCGCTTTTCGTTTTGCCCGCTTTTCATTTGGCGTGTGCTAGGATCGGCCTCTCGCAGGGGAGGACGGCATGACGGTTTTGCGTAAGGCGCTGACGGCGATTGTGGCGCTCGGCATCGCGGGCGCGGCGGCGGCGGCGGAGATCGCGCCGCCCACGTATAAGGTCGATCCGTTCTGGCCCAAGCCGCTGCCCAACACCTGGGCCATGGGCATTCTGGCCGGGGTGATCGCCGACAAGGCCGACAACATCTGGATCATCCAGCGCCCCAAGACCGTCGAGGGCTACCTCGCCGGCGGCGCGCAGAACCCGCCCACGGCCGCCTGCTGCATCCCGGCGCCGCCGGTGCTGGCGTTCAATCAGGCCGGTGAAGTCATCAAGGCGTGGGGCGGGAAAGGTGACGGCTACGAGTGGCCGTCGTCGGAACACGGTGTCGCCCTCGACCCCAAGGGCAACGTCTGGATCGGCGGCAACCAGACCCAGACCGGGCGCGACAACAGCCCGGCCGACGGACAGATTCTGAAATTCACGCCCGACGGCAAATTCCTGCTGCAGATCGGCCACGCCGGGCCGTCCAAGGGCAGCCTCGACACCACCCAACTCTCAGGCGTCTCCGACCTCGCCTTCGACGCGGCGTCCAACGAGGTGTTCGTGGCCGACGGCTACGGCAACCACCGCATCATCGTATTCGACATCGACACCGGCGCGTTCAAACGCATGTGGGGCGCTTACGGCAAGCCGCCCACCGACGATAAGACTCCCCCGCCCAAGATCGGCGATCCGCCCGCCACCCAGTTCCGGCTGGTGCATTGCGTGAAGGTGTCGAACGACGGCCTGGTCTACGTCTGCGACCGCGACAACAACCGCATGCAGGTGTTCAAGAAGGACGGCACCTTCGTCGCCGAGTATTTCTATGCGCGGGATACGCGCTCGCCGTCCGGCGGCACGGTCGGCCACATCGGCCTGTGGCCCGACAAGACCCAGAGCCTGCTCGCCATCGCCGACATCGGCAACTTCACGGTGCGCCTCGTGCGCCGCGACAACGGCAAGGAACTCGGCACCGTCGCCCAGTGGGGCCCCTACGCCGGGCAGCTCCACCGCGTGCACCAGGCGAACTTCGACAGCAAGGGCAACCTCTACACCGCCGAAATGGAGCGCGTGCAGAAGTTCCTGCGCACGGGGGGCGCCAAGCCATGAGGCGCTTGCTCCTCCCACTCCTGATGCTTGCCGGCATGGGCGCGGCGCTGGCGCAGAGCCTGCCCGGCTTGCCCGGCGCCGGCGGCCCCAGCGGCGGCGTGCCGCAAAAGGCGCCGCCCGTGAAGAAATTCCAGGGCATGTGCTACCCGCCCGAGTCACAGCTCTACA
>JAIBCD010000073.1 GCA_019694335.1 Rhodospirillaceae bacterium
TTTCATGCGCAAGGAGTTCCGCCGGCAGATAGAGGCGGCCGATCCCGGCGTCTTCTTCCACGTCGCGCAGGATGTTTGTGAGCTGCAGCGCGCGGCCCAGGCGATTGGCGACGCGTTCGCCGGCGGGTGTCGCTTCGCCGAACACCGGCACGCACAACCGGCCCACGGCGGCGGCCACGCAATCACAGTACAGGTCGAGTTCATCGAGGCTGGGCGCGACGATCGGGCCGCGGGCATCCATCTCCATGCCCTGGATCACGGCGATGAAATCTTTCTTGCGCAGGCCGTGGGTGGCAACGGCTTGCGTCAGCGCGCGCGAGATCGCGTCGGACGCCTTGCCCTGATATAGTGCCTCAACCTTCTGGCGCCACGCATCCAAGGCCACGATCTTTTCGGGCCTGGTCGCGTCGCCGTCGGCGATATCGTCGACTTCGCGGCAGAAAGCATAGATCGCGAACAAGGCTTCGCGCTTCGCCTGCGGCAGGAAACGCATCGCCCAATAGAACGACGACCCCGCCGCCTGAACCTTGGCACGGATCAGGTCGGCGTCGCTCGTAGCCGGCGATGAAATGGCAGGCGCGGACATCACAACATCCTGGCTGTCGCGTCGGCGGAACCCCAGGCTCCGCCTCTCCAGTTTAGCGCAACCGCCCGCCGGCCTCTCGGATCAAGGCGGGGCGGATCAGCGCGGGGCGGCCGAGCGCCGAAAGCACCATGTCGACGATATGGCGGGCTTGCAGACCGGCGTCGGCGTATTGCTCTTCCGGCTTGCCGTGGGCCACGAACAGATCGGGCAGCGTCATCGTGCGCACCTTGAGGCCGTTGTCGAGTTGGCCGCGCTGCGCCAGCAGGGTCAGCACATGGGCGCCGAAACCGCCGATGGCGCCCTCCTCGATGGTGACCAGCACTTCGTGGTGCGCGGCGAGCTGGCCGATCAGATCTTCGTCCAAGGGCTTTGCGAACCTGGCATCGGCGACGGTGCACGACAGGCCGCGCGCGGCGAGATCGTCGGCCGCGCGCAAGCATTCCTGGAGACGGCCGCCGAGGGACAGCAATGCGACGGACGAGCCCTGGCGCAAGACGCGGCCCCGGCCGACGGGCAGTGCCCGGCCGCGCGCCGGCAACGGGACGCCGAAGCCTTCGCCGCGCGGGAACCTGAAAGCCGAGGGTTGATCGCCGATGGCCAGGGACGTGGCCACCATGTGTTTCAACTCCGCTTCGTCGGCGGCGGCCATGATCACCATGCCCGGCAGACAGGAGAGATAGGCGAGGTCGTAGCTGCCGGCGTGGGTGGGGCCGTCGGCGCCCACCAGGCCGGCACGGTCGATGGCGAAGCGTACCGGCAGATGCTGGAGGGCGACGTCGTGCACGATCTGGTCATAACCGCGCTGCAAGAAGCAGGAGTAGATCGCGACCACCGGCTTGAGGCCTTCGGTGGCGAGGCCGGCGGCGAAGGTCACCGCGTGCTGTTCGGCGATGCCGACATCGTAGCAGCGGTCCGGAAAACGCTTCTGGAAAAGGTCGAGGCCGGTACCGGACGGCATCGCCGCGGTGATCGCGATGATATCGGGATCGGCGGCGGCTTCCTCGATCAGGCTTTCGGCGAAGACCTTGGTGAAGGTCGGCACGGCCGCCTTGGCCTTGAAGATCTCGCCGGTGGCGGGGTCGAATTTGTCGAGGGCGTGGTAGTTCTCGGCGTTGGGTGCCTTGAACGGATGGCCTTTACCCTTCTCGGTGACGACATGCAGCAGCACCGGACCTTTGCGGGCACCGTGCTTGATCGCGGCGAGCACGCCGACCAGCGCCTCGACATCGTGGCCGTCGATGGGGCCGACATAGGTGCAGCCCAACTGGTCGAACATGGTATCGGCGACGGCGAGGCCGGCGCGCGCCGCCGCGGTCTCGTCCGGGAATTTTTCCGCGAGCAGTTTCTGGACTTCAGCCACCGACACCGTCGTGCGTGTCCTGGTGATGTCCTTCAGGTAGTTGGTGAGCGCGCCCAGCGACGGCGCGATCGACATGCCGTTGTCGTTGAGGATCACGGTCATGCGGCTGTCGAGGTTGCCCGCGTTATTGAGCGCCTCGTAAGCCATGCCGGCGCTCATGGCGCCGTCGCCGATCACGGCGATGACATGGTTGTCCGCGCCCCCATGAACACGAAGCCTATGGTCGCGCGCCACGGCCATGCCCAGCGCGGCGGAGATCGAGGTCGAGCTGTGGGCGGTGCCGAAGGGATCGAATTCGCTCTCGGCGCGCAGCGTGAAGCCGTACAGGCCGCCGCGCTTGCGGATCGAACGGATGCGGTCGCGCCGGCCGGTGAGGATTTTGTGCGGATAGGCCTGGTGGCTCACATCCCAGATCAGGCGATCGGCGGGTGTGTTGAAGACGTAGTGCAGCGCGACCGTCAGTTCGACCACGCCGAGGCCGGCGCCGAAGTGCCCGCCGGTGGACGACGCCGCGTCGATGGTCTCGGCGCGCAGTTCATCTGAAACCTGGCGCAACTGGTTGGGCGCCAAGCGGCGAAGCTCGGTAACAGAATGTATCTGATCCAGAAGTGGTGTTGCGTCGCGTGCCAAATCTCGGTCCTTGGTTTTTCTTCTTATGAGCTTTTAGAATTGTCGCATCGCGGTTTCCGAAAACCGGTACCCACTTTTCGGCGCGATGCTCCGTCCGGTCTCAAACAGCCGCGCCGCGGGTCCACGGACTCCCGCGCCTGGTACTTGGTCTGATGTCCAAACCCCCCGGCTGTGCCCTACCCCTTGGCCTTGAGGGAACCGCCGTCGGAAACCGTCCTGGACTGTTCCGTACAGTGACTTGTTTCCTAAAGGGATTTTGCCAGATCGGAGGGGGCGGCAGAAGGCCCATAGTTGCGGCCTTTCCACTGCCCACCCTGGTTTCTGCCATGGGCGAGGGCTGAGTCGATCGTCATGGCGCAGTACAGCGCCGCCGCCAGGGGCAAACGCAAGCCTTCCCAAGGGCTTCGCTGGTAGTCCAGGAGCGTGGGCCGATAAGTCCAAAGCATCAGGCCCAGGGCGACAAATCCCGCCAAGGTTGCAAGTACCTTACCATGCCATAAAGACGTTAAGACCACGAAGGCCGGGCCGAGGAACACCAGCGCGAGTCCGGCGACCGAAAAGGCCAGTTGAAGGCGGGAATAGCCGAGCTGGGTGAAGGCGGTGCGCTTCACCATGGTCCACAGGGGATCCAGCGAGTCCGCGGCGCGCAAGGAGTGGCTGTCGTCGGCCAGCGCCAACCACGGCCGCCCGCCGGCGCGCTTCACGATGCGCGCCAACGCGCAGTCATCGATGATCTCGCCTTTGATGGCCTCGAGCCCGCCCGCGGCGATGAGGCGCGCGCGGCGCACCAGCACGCAGCCGCCGGCCGCGGCGGCGACGCGTGAACGCGGATCGTTGGCGGCGGCGAAGGGGTAAAGCATCTGGAAGAAATAGATGAAGGCTGGGATCAGCAGGTGCTCCCATGGGCTGCGACAGCGCAAGCGCACCATTAGCGACACCAGATCGCGCTTGTTGGTGACCGCCATGGCGGCCAGGCGGGTGAGGGTCGATGGCGCATGCACCACATCGGCATCGGTGAACCAGACGAATTCCGTATCGCCCGCGTGAGTCAGGCCGGCGTTGAGCGCGGCGAGCTTGCCGGTCCATCCTTGCGGCAAAGGCGGCGCGGTAATCACCTCCACCTTCGCCGTGCCAGGCGCCGTGGCGCCGGCAACGCGCGCCAGCGCGGCGGTGTCGTCGGTGGATGAGTCGTCGACCACGATGATGCGCAGCTCGCCCTGGTAAATTTGGCCGCGCAAGGCCCGCACGCAAGCCTCGATGGTCTCGGCTTCGTTGCGCGCCGGCACGATGGCGGTGACGGCGGGCCAGGTTTCCGGCGGCGAAAGCGCGGGCGGCAGGCGCTGGTCACCGCGCCAGAAATCGCGGTGGAAGAAGGCGAGATAGCACCAGGCCAGCAGCGAAAAACCAGCGATAAAAGCCATCACGCCAGCCATAGCCGTGCAAGGCCCGCCGTGGCGGCGGCCGCGAAGCCGAAAGGGCCCAGCGCGACGCGCATGGCGAGGGGGTCTTGGCGGCGCAGTTTTCCAACCAGCCTGTCGGCCACCGAGACTATCACTGCGGTCTCTGCGGCGAGGCTCCTGTGGCGCATGGCTTTCGGCAAACGGCGCGCCTCGGTCATCAGGCGTTCCGTGCCGCTTAGGCATTGGTCGAGCACGCGGCGCATGCCGGGTGTGGCCGCGGCCAAGGTCAGGTCGTTCACGGACGTGCCCGCGGCACGCATCCAGTCTTCCGGCAGATACACGCGGTTCAGCGCCGCGTAGTCCTTGGCGCAATCCTGCAGATGGTTGATCACTTGCAGCGCGTTGCACAGTGCGTCGGATAGCGGATACAGCGCCTTGTCCTCGCCGTGCAGGTCGCACAGAAACCGTCCCACGGGCGATGCGGACCTCAGGCAGTAATCGATCAACGCGTGCCAGTCGGCGTAGCGGTTCTTGACGGCGTCCTGCTTGAACGCCGAGATCAGGTCGAGGCCGTGACGCGCGGAGATGCCGGTTTTGGCGAGCGTTCCGCGCAAGGCATCGGCTTTGGCGTAATCGGGGTCGCCGCTGCCGTTCACCAGCGCCTGGGCGAACCCGTCGAGGCGGCGGATTTTGTCCTCGGGGCCAAGATCGGGATTGTCGGCGATGTCATCGATGGCCCGGGCGAAGGCATAGTAGGTTGCGACATGGGGGCGCAACGGACGCGGCAGCAGCCACGACCCCACGGGGAAATTCTCGTCCCCCGCGCCTTTCCCGGACGGTGTTTCGATCCCCACAGCGATGTCCATGATGGCCGTTATTGCAATGGGCCAGTTCAATACGCGAGGCTGCCACGGCCATCAAGAAATCCTGTTGATCCGGATCAGGCGCGGCCAAAAGAAACCCCGGAAAGTATTGGTAGGATTGCGGAAAGACGAATTGACCGAAGGGGCCCCAATCGCCACACTGCGCCACCTTTTCCAGCACGCCGACCAGACCGCCATGAACGTCGTCAGCCGCACACAGCCGGCGGAATCCGCAAGCTCCCTCGCGCCGCTCACGATCGGCTCCGAGGAGCATAAGTATGCCTTCTGCCGCATGCTGCTCGACACCTTCAATCCCTACAAGCCGGCGGTCATCGACTGGCCGGAATTGGCGCCCGACGCACTCGCGCGCATCACCGGCCTGCCGATCTGGACCATCGCGGTCGAGACCGAGGACCGGGCCTCAGCCCATATCGGCCTGATGGCCGAGCAGACCAAAGACCCTTTGGTGCGTGAGGCATTGACCCTCATGGCGTTCGAGGAGGGCCGTCACCGCAAGGTGCTCGACGCGCTGGTCACGCGCTACGGCATCAAACTCGACACCTTGCCCAAGTACGTGCCCTCGAAGCGCACCGAGTGGAACTTCATGTCCACCGGCTACGGCGAGTGCCTGGATTCTTTCTTCGCCTTCGGGTTGTTCGAGCTCGCGCGCCGGTCGGGTTATTTCCCGCCGGAACTGGTTGAAACCTTCGAGCCGGTGATCGCGGAAGAAGCCCGCCACATCATTTTCTTCGTCAATTGGGCCGCCTATACGCAGGCCAATACGCCGTGGCTCATGAAGCCGTGGTTCGCGGCCAAGCGCTTGGCGCATCTCGCGCTCAATGGTCTGTCGCGCGTCGGCATCGCCGGCGATCAGGACGACTTCGCCACCACCGGCAAGGACGCCGTCGGCATCGACATCGAACTGGCGCAGTTCATGGATCTCTGTCTGTCCGAGAACGACCGCCGCATGGCCGTGGTCGATGGCCGTTTATTGCGCCCCATGATCATGCCGCGCGCGGTCAAGGCCGCGCGCTTTTTCATCCGCTAATTCGGGCGTTTCCTTATGGCTTCTTCCCGTCCGCTGGTCCCGCCGACCCGCATCGATTTCACGCCCGAGGACCAGGAATGGATCGCCCAACGCATCAAGGAAGTGCTGGCCAGCGGCCGCCTGACGCTTGGTGCCTTCGGCGAGCAGTTCGAGCGCGAGTTCGCCGCGCTCACCGGCGCGAAGCACGCCATCGCCGTCAACAGCGGCACCGCGTCGCTCGAGATCATGCTGCGCGCCATGGACGTGGCCGGCAAGGACGTGCTGGTGCCAGCCAACACCTTCTTCGCCACGGCCTCGGCCGTGATCGGCGCCGGCGGCCGGCCGGTGCTGATGGATACCGACGTGGCGACCTTGTCCACCAGCCTCGCCGAAATCGAACGCCGGATCACGCCCGCGACCGCCGGCATCATGATCGTGCATATCGCCGGCATCATCACCGCCGAGATGCCGGCCATCGCCGCCTACGCCAAATCTAAAGGCATTTGGCTGATGGAAGACGCCGCCCACGCGCAGGGCGCGACACTGGACGGCAAGCATGCCGGTACGTTCGGCCTCGCGGGTTCGTTCTCGTTCTATCCGACCAAGGTGATGACCTCGGCCGAGGGCGGCATGATCGTCACCGACGATGACCGTATGCTCGAGGAAGCGCATATCTATCGCGACCAGGGCAAAGCCAGCTTTCTGCAGAACACCCATATCCGCATGGGCTACAACTGGCGCATGTCGGAGCCGCACGCGGTGATCGGCCTCCGGCACCTGCAGGGCTTCGCGGGCCTGCTAGCGGGGCGGCGCAAGATCGCGCGCATCTATGACGCGGCCCTCACCGGGGAAAACGGCCTGCGCCCGATCGCCACGCCCAAGGGCTGCGCACCCAACTATTACAAGTACGTGGTCATGCTGCCCGACGGCTGCGACCGCGCGCGCCTCAAGGGTTGGCTCAAGGAACACCATAACGTCCACTGCAGCGGCGAGGTCTACGAGGTGCCGCTGCACCGGAACGAGGTCTTGAAGCACCTGGACCCCGGCGACCTCACCGGCGCCGAAACTGCCTGTGGCCGGCAACTGTGCCTGCCGATCTTCGCGAGCATGACCGAAGCGCAGGGCCACCAGGTTGTGGAGGCCCTTACGGATGCCAAAACCAAGGGCGTTTTGTAGGAACTTTATTGGGCCGCATTTTAAGTAGCCGAACCGGTTCCCACTTCGACCTAAAATGCTCCGGCGGTCACACGATTTTCACTCTGCGTTAAGCAATTTTAAAGCGACTCAAGCGTTATCATCGGCCTGCCACGGAAGGACCGATCATGCGCACGCCCATTGCTCAACTAACCGCCGGATTTGTAACAGTTTTTGGTCTGAGCCTGTTGGTCGGGCCGTCAGCCATGGCGCGCCCGGGGATCGAGAAGCCATCGGAAGTCGCTGGCCTGGATGGCGCCTTTTACGCCGAGGTGTTCCCGACTTTCCCGACCACCAGCGCCAACCTTACCTTCATCCGCCTGGGCAATGACAACAACGCCGCGTCGGTTTTCCATGTCACGGCGGTCGGCGCGCCGTCGGGCGAGTTCTACGGCGCTGGCGACATCAGCGTGCCGGCGCACGCCACGCCCCAGTACGACATCGGGGCGTTCCTGACCAAGATCGACGCCCTGCCGCTCGCGAACGGCGACACCAGCTATTCGTTCTATCTGAACAACGACGATGCCAACACCTACTTCCAGACCGTGATCTACAACGGCGGCAACGGCTTCTTCGAGGACACCACCATCTGCGCCAGCGGCGGCAGCTTGCAGGGCAGCAAGAACGTGGCCAACGTCCACACTTCCAAGCTCGCCAGCAACAACTACCCGTCGACGATCTACGTGCACAATCTGCTGTACGTGGACGCCGAGTACAAAGTGACCGTGCGCGATTCCGGCACCGGCACGGTGCTCGGCACCGTGGCCAGCGTGCCGGTGAAGGCCAACAGCACCACCGCTTTCCCGTTCTCCTACTTCGAAAGCCGTGTGACCATTCCGGCCAACGTCGTGCACGCGACCCTGGAGTTCAAACCGACGGCCGCCTTCGCGGCGATCCTGGACCCGACCGGTACCCCGCCTAATCCGGACCCGGACGACATCGGCGCCATTTTCGGCAATACCGTCTTCAGCGCGCCGTTCAACGCCTTCCTCAATCTCTCCAACAAGTGCCGGATCAACCGCTAGGCCGGAGCGTGTCCAGGAAAAAGTGGGAGCCGGTTTTTCCGGCCGGACACGCTACAAAAAGCGCAAGCCCAGCGGTTAATCTTGCGTGACGGAATATTCCGGGGGCGCGGTCGATCCGCGCCCCTGCTAGTCTATGGCATTCGCCGTCTGGGGATGACCATGCGCTTCGCCGCCATTCTTGCTCTCGCCGCCGCCTTCGTTATGCATCACGCCGCGCCCGCGCGCGCCTGGGGCTGGGACGGTCACCGCATTGTCTGTGCTCTCGCATGGGATGAACTCACGCCACCGATGCGGGCCAGGATCGAGGCGATTTTGGAAAAGCCGGGCCGCGACGCTTTCGCCGAGAGCTGTCTATGGGCCGATGACGTGATCCGCTGGCGCCGGGAAACGGCATCCTGGCACTATCTCAACGTTCCGAAGGGCGCGACCAGGATCGACATGGCGCGCGATTGCGCCGCGCCCAACAGCTGCGTGGCCGAGCAGATCGGCTTGCATGCGGCGCGCCTCGGGCGTCCGTGGGCGCTGGATGACCTCCGCTTCACCGCGCATTTCATCGGCGACATCCACCAGCCCCTGCATATCAGCTACGCCGAGGATCGCGGTGGCAACGAGATCAAGGGCAAGTTCGACGGCGTGGATGCGAACATGCATGGGGTCTGGGACTACAACATGCTCGATTCCACCCATAAGGCCTGGCCCGAAATCGCCGCCGACCTGCATGGCCGGATCACGCCCGCCGACCGCGCGGCCTGGCAGTCCGGCACGCCGGCCGATTGGGCCAATGAAAGCCTTGCCATCACTCTGAGCGCGCCCGTGGGCTATCACCCCTACGATCCGCCCTTCGTCTTTGGCGAGGACTACACCAAGGCCAACCTGCCCACGGTCTATCGGCAGATGGAGAAGGCCGGGGTACGCCTGGCCTGGGTACTCACCCAAGCTTGGAAATAGGCGCGCCTCCAGATAGGCCGTTGGCACGGGATTCGCTGGGGTTTAGGCGCAACCCGGAGTCCCAAAAATGCCTTGATTGCCGCCGAAATGCCTTCCGGCTGTCCTAGGGTCATCAAAATCCCGGTGTTTTATCGGTGTGCTGGTTCTCCAGCGCGCTTTTGAGACTTTCGGGAGGATGAGACCGTGGAAAACCTGGATCGCTTTTTTGACGTCTACGACCGGTTCCTGCCGCGTTACTTCAGCGAGGTCGCGGTGGCCATGCTGCTGTTCGGCTCCGTCGCCTTCTTCGCGCTTTAACGCCCATCAAAAAACCCTCCTCAAAAAGACCGCAGCCTCTCCGGCCGCGTTGCTGCTATACCTGTTCCATGAACAGGGTCGCCTTCCTCCGCTTGCTGTCCGCCGCAGTCGTCCTGGGCGCCGTGACCTTCTCCGGCGCCGGGCAGGCCGCGCCCCAATTGCCGCGTCTGGGGCCTCTGGGTGTCGATCTGGACGGCGCCTGGGACGGAATGCTGCAAACCGCCAACGGCACGCTGCCGATCACCTTTTCCATCACGACCGTCGACGGCAAGTCGACCATCGCCGTGGATATTCTCGAACAAAACGCGCGCGATATCCCGGTAAACGCCGCGAGCCGCAGCGGCGACAAGCTGCGGTTCGAGGTCGCAGCTTTGGATGGCGTGTTCGAGGGAACCGTGTCCCCAACCACTGGCGCGATGCAGGGCACCTGGATTCAGGTCGGCAAGCGCCTTCCACTCGGTCTCAAGCGCCGTTCCGAATAGGAACGCGAAATCCCAGCGGGGATTTTCAGCGGTTGCGCCGCAGGCCGCGCGGGACGGCTTGGCGCAGGCACCGCAGACCGGGGCCGCTGAACGCTTGCCCTTGGGGCATGCCGCCGCGTCTATCCTGCGGCTGACCGCCGTCACCGTCGCCTCTTTCGTCCTGGCGACGGCGGGGTTGGATCCCGCATCGGTGCCCTGGCGGGCCGCGTCCGGCAACTGATGGACGCCGCTCAGGCCTCCAAAGGCTTCTTCAACGAGAACCAACCGCCAATCGCAAGGCCGAAGGCGCTCCACGCCAGTTCGCGGGCGCGGCGTGCCAAGGCAATCGCAACCCCCATGTCCGGGGCGCCGGTGAGGGCGCTACCCAAAAGCGCGATGGCGCCATCCTGGAAGCCGAGGTGGGCGGGAATGAAGAAACTGACCGACCGGGCGATGGAGACGATGCCCTCGATCAGCCAGGCATCGGTGAAGTCGATGGGGTGGCCCAGGAACCGGAACAGGAGGAACATCTCGACCGCGCCCACCATCCAAGTGGCGAAGGCCAGCAGATAGGACGCGGCGAAGCGCCGCGGGCTTTCGCGCATGAAGAAGAATAGACGGCCTTCGATGTCCTCGAGCACGCGCAGAGCCTGGTCGAAGCGGCGCCAGCGGCTCCGTTCCAGCCGGGCGTGCAGCGCCGCGAGCAGACGGCTGTGGAGCGCCACCAGCACCAGGATCATGAACCCCGAAATCACGATGGCGGCGGCCAGGATGATCTGTTCGAGCGTGGGCGGCAGCAGGTGGCGATGGATCAGGAGGCCGACCGCCACCAGCAGGAACGGCACCTGGGCCAGGCTGTTGACGGTTTGGATCAGGAGCAGTGAGGCGCTGCCTTCGGTATAGGAAACCCCGTAATGGCGTTTGAGCAGCAGCGCCTTGAACGGCTCACCGCCGAAGGAGCCAAAGGGCGTGAGCACATTGAGCGCTTCGCCCACCATCTGCACCAGCCAGATCCGCCACAGCCATAACCCCGTCGGCGGCAGGCTGCGGAACATCAAGAGCCACGAGATCACATCGGCGACAAAACCGACGGCGAAATTGGCCAGGATGGCGGCGATGCCGGCGGCGCCCAAGCCGGTGAGGATCGCCGTCACCGCTGACAGGTCGCTGTCATGCAGAATCCAGGCGAACAGCGCCGCGCCGCCCGCGAAAGCGGCGAGTTTGAACGCCCACATCAGGCGGCTGAGGATTTCTGCGTCCGCACCCAGGCCAGGGTGTGGTCGAGCCCTTCGCGCAGGTCGACCTTGGGTGCGAAATCCAAAAGCGCCCGCGCGCGGTCCATCGTGGTCACCGAGCGGCGGATATCGCCGGCACGGGGCGGCTGGTATTTCACCACCGAGCGGGATTTGGCGAGCGCCAGGATCGTGCGGGTTATTTCGTTGATCGTCACCTCGACGCCGGTGCCGATATTGATGATCGCGCCGTCCGGCTTGCTGGTGAACAGCGACGTAACCACGGCGGTGGCGACATCGGTGACGTAGACGAAGTCGCGGGTCTGCTCGCCATCGTCGAAGATGGTGATCTGTTCGCCGGCCACGGCCTTGTCGAGGAAGATCGAGATCACGCCCGAGTACCAGCTCGATGGATCCTGGCGCGGGCCGTAGACGTTCATGAACCGCAGGGCGGTGAACTTCAGGCCGTAAAGGCGGGTGTAGTAGTCGAGGTAGATCTCGACCGCCAGCTTGTCGATTCCATATGGAGACGCCGGACGGGCGGAGGATTCCTCCGACACCGGTACGGGTGCGTCGTCGTCGTAGACCGCCGAGGACGAGGCGAAAGCCACCTTGGCCACCTTGTGGCGCCGGGCGTATTCCAGGAGCCGCGCCGTGCCGGCGAGGTTGACCTCGATATCGGTGACCGGATCGTCCATGGAGACCGGCACCGCGGTCTGGGCGGCGTAATGGGCGATGCGCTGGATCGGGCCGAATTTGGCCACGGCTGCGGCCAGCGGCTCGGCCAGGTCCTTGGTGACGTCGCCGCCCACGAAGCAGAAGCGGGGATTGTTGTCCCACTGGGCCAGGTTGGCCATGTAGCCCGAGCTCAAGTTGTCGAGCACCGAGACCTTGGCGCCCTGGCTCATGAGCAGGTCGACGGTGTGGCTGCCGATGAACCCGGCGCCGCCGGTGACCAATACGTGGGTGCCAGCAATGTTGGCGGGAAGCGTCACGGCACGGTCGCTTTCACGGTGAGGGGCAATTCGGCCCCGTCCCGGGGCACGATTCTGCCGTCCTTGGTAAGCCCGAAACGGTGACCGCGCCACACGAATGTGCGCCGGGTCAGGGCGATGTACCAGGACACCAGCGCCAGCATGTCACGCAGGGGCAGGAGCCACAGGGCCCCTAGGCCTTCCCGGTCGTGCAGATAGCGCGCGGATATGATCGCGGCGCTGATCAGGCGCACGGCGAGCGCCGTGCCCAGCACCGTGAGGCCGCTCATGTCGAAACCGCGTACGGCGGCGTAGATCACCGCGAAGGGTACGGCGCGGGTGAGGATCGTGAGGGTGAAGCCCACAGGGTTCGCCGCCCAGGTGTTCTGGTCCCAGTAGATCTGGTGGTGCCACCAGGTGGAGAAGGTCGGGTAATCGGCGGTGATCTCGACGATATGCGGCGACAGATGCAGGCGTTTGCCGAGGCCGACCAGCCGCCGGCCCAGTTCGTGGTCCTCGACGAGATAGTCGCCGAGCGCGGCCATGCCGCCGATGGCCTTGAGATCGGATGCCCGGAACGCGACCGAGGCGCCGATGCAGAAATCCGCGACGCCGGTGACCGCCGAGAAGATCAGGCTGGGCAGGAAGTCGGCGTTGAGGCTGAGCAGTTCCAGCTTCTCGAACCAGTGATCGGCGCCGGCGCTGCGGTAGAGCGTGCAGACATAGCCGACGTTGCCATCGGCCAGCGGCGCGACGATGGCGGAAAGATAGTCCGGCGCCAGGCGAACATCGCTATCGCTGATGATCAGGATCTCGTGGCGGGCGTGCTCCAGGGCGTTGACCAGATTCTGGACCTTGCCGTTGACCACGGGCTCGCTGGGTTTAACGACCAATGTGATCCGGTCCGGGAACTCCTGCGCGAGGCGCCGCAGGAGCGGCAGCGCCGGGTCGGTCGTGCGCTGCACGCCGATGACGATCTGGTAGTCGGGATAGTCCTGCCGACACAGGCTGAGGAGGTTTTCCTCGAGTCCCTTGTCCAGGCCGTAAACCGGCTTGAGCACCGTGATGGGCGGCCGGTAGTTCCCCACGGCCTGCGGCTGCGACATGAACCGCGCCGCCGCCCACACGCACAGCAGGCAGAACACCGTGCCGCCGGCGACCGGGATCAGGAGCAGGTCTTGGATGATGTCGAGCAGAGTCATCTCGCGTCATCCTCGGGGTTGACCCGAGGATCCAGGGTTGCAGCGTACCATTGGTGCCTGATCACGGACCGGGCTCGAAGCCCTGGACCCTCGCGCCGCGCGCGAGGGTGACCGGAAACCAGTTAAGCCGCGTTCTGCTCGCGGTTCTCGCGCTTGGTGAGGAATTTGGCGAATTCCACGCCTTCGCGCAGGCGGCGCTTCATCATTTCCCAATCGGTCAGCATCTCGGAGGTGATCTCCCAAATCTTGCCGGGGCGGAAATAGTACTGCTTGTAGAACTCGCCGAGGCTTTCGAAGATTTCCTCGTGGCTCAGGTGCGGGTAGCTGATCGAGCTGACCTGGATGCCTTCCTCGGCCACCAGGCGCCCGCCCTTGTCCTCTTCCATCAGCCAGCCATTCTGCTTGGCCTGGTTGTAGAGAAAGGTGCCGGGGTAGGCGGCGGCCAGCGAAACCTGCAGCGTGTAGGGGTTCACTTCCTTCGCGAAGGCGATGGTTTCCTTGATGGTCTCCTTGGTCTCGCCGGGCAGGCCGACGATGAAGGTGCCATGGATCTTGAGGCCGAGCTCGTGGCAGTTCTTGGAGAACTCGCGCAGCTGCTCGACGCGCATGCCTTTCTTGATGTTGTGCAGAATCTGCTGGTTGCCGGACTCGTAGCCGCACACCATCAGGCGCATGCCGTTGTCCTTGAAGATCTCGAGCGTCTTGCGCGGCACGTTGCCCTTGGCGTTGCACGACCAGGTGATGCCCAGTTTGCCCAGGCCCTTGGCGATGGCTTCGGCGCGCGGCACGTCGTCGGTGAAGGTGTCGTCGTCGAAGAAGAACTCCTTCACCTGCGGGAAGTATTCCTTCGCCTTGGCCATTTCCGACACCACATGCTCGACGCTCCGGGTGCGGTAGACATGGCCGCCGATGGTCTGGGGCCACAGGCAGAAGGTGCAGCGCGATTTGCAGCCGCGGCCGGTGTAAACCGAGAGGTAGGGGTGGTTGAGGTAGCCGATGAAGTAGTCCTCGATCACCAGGTCGCGCTTGTAGACGTCGACCACATGCGGCAGCTCGTCCATGTTTTCCAGGAGCGCGCGCGGCTTGTTGCGCACGATCTGTCCGTTGACGCGGTGAGTCAGGCCGTCGATGTCGGCGTAGTCATGGCCTTCGGCGACTTCCTTGCAGGTGAAGTCGAACTCGCTGCCGGCCACCCAGTCGAGGGCGGGAGCGAGCTTCATGGACTGGTACGGGTCCACGGCCACATGGGCACCGACCATGCCGATCTTGAGCTTGGGGTTGCGTTCACGTAAAGCCGCAGCGACCTTGGCGTCGGAGCGGAACGACGGGGTCGAGGTGTGCATGACGATCAGTTCGTAATCGTCCGCCATCGGCAGAACCTGCTCGACCGTCATGTCGCGCGCGGGCGCGTCCACCAGCTTGGAGCCCGGCACCAGCGCGGCGGGCTGCGCCAGCCAGGTCGGGTACCAGAACGAGCGGATCTCGCGCTTGGCCTGGTAGCGGGAGCCGGCGCCGCCGTCGAAACCTTCGAAGGAGGGCGGGTTCAGGAACAGGGTCTTCATCATGGCGGTGTTTCCCTAAACGGGTGTGTTTGTTTTTATCAGAAACGCAGCAGCCAGGGCAGTTCTTCGAGCACCGAGCCGATGGAGTCGAGATTTCCCTTGCGCGTGAGCGCCTGGAAACCTTCGCCCACCCTGCCTTGCTTGAACGCCTGGTAGGAATCATGGATCGAGACGCCGATGTGGTGCATCACGCTGGAATCCCGGTAGCAGTCGATCATGCACTTGGTGCAGCCGTCGCGAACGAGTTTCGTTTCATCGAATTCGCTGATGTGGCACATGGGCTCAGCCCAGTTGTGGCAGCGCCACATCATCAGGTTCCAGTCGAGGTAGAAATACTTGTAGCCGCCGAGGCAGGGGAACTTCTGCTCGCCGCCGGAAATGTAGCGCTTCATCTCCTCGATGGAGGCGGACGGGTTCAGCACTTGCATGCGCGACTTGAGCGCCTTGACCTTGTCGAAGGCCGCGATCAGCTCGTCCTTGGTGTAGTTGACCAGGTCCGAAGTGGAGTAGCCGAGGAAATTGGATTCCAGCCCGGTCAGCGGATAGGAGAAGGTCACCGATGCGAAGCCCAGGTCTTCGACGAAGGCGGGCAGGGCGTCGTAATCGACCAGGCGGCTCATGGTCACCGAAGCGGTCGAGTGGACGCCGAGTTCCTTGAACAGCGTGTTGGCGGCCTTGATCTTCTCGCACACGCCGGGAAGCCCGCGGTTCTTCTCGTGGGCTTCGACGGTCGCGGCATCGACCGAGATGATGAAGCTGGAGATGCCGGCTTCGTGCAGGGCGCGCAGCTTGTCGGGCTTGAACAGGCCGGCGTTGGACACCAGCATCACCTTCATGCCCAGGCCGTGGGCGTGGCGGGTGAATTCCAGCAGGTTCGGGTGCAGCGTCGGCTCGCCGCCGGTGAACAGCAGGTAGCGGATGCCGTTGCGGAACATGGTGTCGATGGCTTTGAGGCCATCCTCGCGGCCGGCGAAAATCCATTTGTCCTTGGGGAAGGTCTCGCGCGCGAAATTGCAGAAGCCGCAATTGGCGTTGCAGGCATTGTTGAGCGCGAACTGGGCGAAGCCCGGGCCGCCCTGCTCGAACACCAGACGCAGGTTGTCGAGCGCGCGCGGTTTCGGGGTATTCGAAGCGGGCGCCTTCCGCGCCGGGGGCTTCCCCGGGCCTTCGGCCGCGACGCGCAGCGTCAGTGTTTGTTCCATAGCGGGCATGTCTAACCGATTATCCCCTGGCGCACGCTCATATTCTCGCGGCGAAGCCTATGCAATTGGCCGGTGCGCCACCGTGACGGGAGGCAAAAGCCGCTCATGCCATGGTCCAGCCGCACGGGTCGCGTTCAATCCCGGAAAAGCCTATAATTGCCAATATTTTGCGGTGCAGTACAGGGTCTAAAGGCGGGTGGCAGCCATGTTTCGCTCAAGGATGTTTCTCAAGGCTTTGGTGATCCTGGGGCTTTTGGGGCTCGGGGCCACCCCCGCGCCGGCCGCCGACACCGCCGCCGCCAGCGCCGCCGTGGAACGCTTCCACGGGGCTTTGTTGGCCAATATGAAGGACGGCAAGGCCTTGGGCTTCGACGGGCGCAAGCAGAAGTTGGAGCCGGTCATCAAGGACACGTTCGACCTGCCGGCCATGGCGCGGGTGTCCACAGGCGCGGCCTGGACCAAGATGCCCGAGGACGAGCGGGCGAAAGTGATCGCCGCCTTCACCGACTGGACCGTCGCCAGCTACGCCGCCAACTTCAAGGAATGGGACGGCGAAGCCTTCGTCACCAAGGGCGCCAGGGAGGACGGCAAGGGCAACATCATGGTCGAGACCGCGCTCAACCTGAAGAACGCCGCGCCCGTGGCATTCACCTACCGCATGCGGGACTCGGGCGGTGCGCCCAGGATCGTGGATATTTTCCTGGACGGCGCGGTCAGCCAGATGGCGATGCACCGCAGCCAGTTCGCCGCCGCCTTGTCCGCCGGCGGCGTCGCCAATCTGCTCAAGCACATGCAGGATCTGACGGCGAAGGCGAAGGAAGGC
>JAIBCD010000210.1 GCA_019694335.1 Rhodospirillaceae bacterium
GTGGCGGGAAACCGCGACCGGTTGCGCTCCAACACCGCCAAAGCCGCGCGCGCGATGTCGCCGCCCGTCGGCAACGCATCGCACGGCGCATTGAAGCCGAACGGCGCTTCGACCACCTGAATATGTTTCCTCGCGAAACCCAGGTCCGGCGCGGCCTTCTCCGCGGCCGAGACTGGCCCGCCGATCACCAGAACAGCCAGCACGAGCGTGTACCGTCTACGGCAGTCAGCCTTCGCTCCATGAGTCACTTTTGCTTGGCTCCGCCTTGAGGCATGAACCGGATGGCAAAAGGCGGAGTGTTCTTGCCGTTCACGGCAAAGCGGACCATCACGAGCCCCGATGGGTCTCCGGGTGAAATCTCCATAGCCTCAAAAAACCGCCCGTGCTCGAAAGTCACCTCGCTGGTCTTTCGCCATATCCGGCGATCCGGCGATATCTCTACGGTCGCCTCGGGAGGGCCCCAATCCGTCGGCGCGGGCATCGTTATCTCACGCGTGAGCATCAGCTTTACCATGGGCGATTTGTCCTCTATCGCGAGGTCCCACCCGTAAATGGTTCCGGGAACATTCGGAATTTCGGGAGACGGCGTGAACGACGTCACTTCGCCCTTCCCGTCGGCCTCGACAATCCCGATCAGAACACCGAGGCGCGCTGGCGAGCCATCTGCTGCCGCGATCGCAAGCAAAGCCGCAAGCCCGAGCAGCGGCTTGAACACGCCCCATAGTTTCATAGCTGGACGCCCTACTTAGCCGGCGCTTCGCCCGCCACCTTCGCCTGGATGGCGGAGCTGGAGGTGGTGTGCTCGAAGCGGAGTTTCTGGTTCGGACGAGCATAGTGGAAGCAGCCGTGGGCCATCAACGCCGACTCATGGAAGCCCGACAGAATGAGCTTCAGCTTGCCGGGATAGGCGCACATGTCGCCGATGCAGAAGATGCCGGGCACGGCCGTCTCGAAACTCTCGGTCGAGACAGGAATGCGGTCCTTGTCGTCGAGCTGGATACCCCACTCCGCGATCGGCCCCAGCTTCATGGTCAGGCCATAGAACGGCAGCAAGGTGTCGCAGGGCACGTCGAACTCGCCTTTCTCGGCGCTCTTGAGCGTGAGCGAGCTGATCTGGCCGTTCTCGCCGTTGATGCGCAGGATATCGCCGATCTGGAGGTTGATCTTGCCCTCCTTCACCAGGGCATACATCTGGTCCACGGTCGCTCGCATGCCGCGGAATTCGTTGCGCCGGTGCACGAGCGTCATGCCGGCGACCACGCCTTGCAGATTCACGGACCAGTCGAGCGCGGAATCGCCCCCGCCGGCGATCAGCACGTTCTTGCCCTTGAACTGATCCTTCTTGCGCACGGCGTAGAACAGCGACTTGCCTTCGAATTCCTCCAGCCGGTCGAGCTTGGGTTTCTTGGGCGTGAACGAGCCGCCGCCGCCCGCGATCACCACGGCGTGGCCCTCGATGCGCGTGCCCTGATCGGTGGTGAGGATGAAGCCGCCGCCGTCGCGCTTCTC
The DNA here is from genome assembly GCA_019694335.1 of Rhodospirillaceae bacterium. Lineage (GTDB taxonomy): Bacteria > Pseudomonadota > Alphaproteobacteria > Rhodospirillales > Rhodospirillaceae > SHVO01. The sequence goes on from JAIBCD010000210.1 coordinate 1,510, forward strand.
AAGGTTGGTGCCCATCTCCTGGAAGTGGAACACCGGGTTGAACGGCGCGATCTGCGCCATCAGGTCGTTGGTGAGTTCCTGGCCGGTGATCTTCAGGCGCGACGGGATGTCGAGGATGACTTTCTCGGGATACAACTCGGCGCACTGGCCGCCGGGGCGATCCAGGATGTCCACCACGTGGGCGGACAAACCGAGCAGACCCAACTCGAACACGGCGAACAGGCCGACCGGGCCCGCGCCGATGATGATGACGTCTGTCTTGTGTGAAGAGCCGCTGGCGTCAGGCATCGAGGCCTCTCCCTTTCCCATCCCGAAAGGCAGACCTCAAGCGAGGCCCGATTCTGCACTGGACCTCTTAAGCGCCGGACCCCTTAGCTACGTACTCGGACCATTGTTCCGGCGTATCGAGGTCTGTCAGGACCGCAGTGTCCCCAAATTCAACCTCGTAAACAAGGGACTCATTGGCGCCGATCAGGGCTTTCGCGCCCACGTCCCCGGCGATTTCCCGCATCTGGACGAACAGCTCACGCGCCCAAAGCACGGGATTGCCCCGTTTTCCATTATGCGTGGGCACGCCGATGGCTTTCCCGCCCGCCGGGTCGAAGCCGGCCATGAGTTTGGCGACATGGTCCGGCGTCAGGCTCGGCATGTCGGCGAGGCAGATCATGGCGCCTTCCATGTCCGGCGCGACGGCCGCGAGTCCCGCCTGGAGCGACGTGGACAGACCTTCGCGATAGCGCGGATTGTGCACGACGGCCACCGGCAGCCCCGCCACCGCCGCCGCGACGACAGCGGGCTCATGGCCGGTCACCACCACTACCTGGGCCGGGCGCGCGGCCAGGATCGTCTCCACCATGCGGCGAACGAGCGGTTTTCCCGCGAGCGGCATCACCAGTTTGTTGTGCGGCCCCATGCGGCGCGATTGGCCAGCCGCCAGCAGCACGATGGCGATGCGCGGCCGCGCGTCTTCCGTTTCCGCGTCGGGCACGGTGTCCGGCCCGGGTTGAATTTCCGGCGCGCGGTCTTCCTTCACCGCGCGGGCGCGCGGGAGGGGCCGCGCCGGTGTGTCGACCAGCAGCCCGCCGACACCCATGCCCATGATGTCGCGGCCTGTGATCGCGATCCCCGCCGCCAGGCGCTGCATCACCCAGTCGGCGCCGTTGAGGCGCGGGCTGCGCGCGCAGCCGGGCAGCACCAGCACCGGAATCTTTTTTACCTGACCCAACACCAGCAGATTGCCCGGGTCCACCGGCATGCCGAAGTGTTCGATGGTTCCGCCCGCCCTGAGAATGCCGGCGGGCGCGGTGTCGGCGCGGTCGGCGGTGGCCGAAGCCCCGCTGATAAGTATCTGGTCGGCGCCGGCCGTCACGGCCTCTTTCACCGCCGCCGCCACCGCGACCGCATCATGCGGGATACGCGCGGTGGAGAGCACCGTGCCTCCCAGCTCGATGATGCGCCGGGCGGTGACCGCTTCGGTCGAACCGATGATCGAGGCTTTTAGATGCGGCGTGGTGGTGGAGATGATCGCCGTGCGCTTCGGCCTATATGCCGCCAGCGCCAGGGGCGTGGCGGTCAGCGCGGCGCGCACCGCCCCCATCACCCGGCCGCCGACCGCATAGGGAATGATCTTGGCCGTCGCCACGATCTGCCCGGCCTGCACGGCAGCGTAATCCGCGAGCGTCGCGACCGTCACCGCTTCGTCGATGCGGTTGACGGCGTCGATAACGGCGGGATCGACCCGCAGGAC
>JAIBCD010000211.1 GCA_019694335.1 Rhodospirillaceae bacterium
GATGCGGACCTTCATGCCGACGGCGGAAAAGGCCGCCTCCACTTCGCGACGGACTTTCTGGATCAGGTCGCGTCGCCGGTTGCGCGCACGAGCCACCGCTTTGGACAGGACGGCATACCGCCACGGTCTCAGGTATCGGAATGCGAGGTCTTGCAGTTCTCGGTAGGTCTGGTTGAGCCCCAGGCGGTGGGCGATGGGCGCGTAGATCTCAAGGGTCTCGGCGGATATGCGGGCCCACTTCGAGCGCGGCATATCGCCCATGGTTCGCATGTTGTGGGTGCGATCGGCGAGCTTGATCAGAATCACACGCACGTCGCGCGCCATGGCGAGCAACATCTTGCGAAACGACTCGGCCTGATTCTCTTCGCGGGTGTGAAACTTCAGCCGGTCCAGCTTGGTGAGTCCGTCCACGAGTTCCGCGACCGGCGCACCAAAGCGCTCGATCAGGTCGGTCTTGGTGACGCCGCAATCCTCCATCGCGTCATGCAGCAACGCGGCCATGAGCGCATGGGCATCGAGTTTCCACTCGGTACACTGCACGGCCACGGCGATCGGGTGGGTGATGTAGGGTTCGCCGCTGTTGCGAAGTTGTCCGAGGTGTGCCTGGTCGGCGTAGCGATAGGCGCGCCGGACCAGTTCGACGTCGCCGGCGCTGAGATAGTCCAAACGCTCGATGAGCGCTGCAAAGCTCGCCGCCGCCGCGTTGGCCGCGGCGAGCGGACCGCCATCGGACTTTCTGGCCGTGGCAGGTACCGTTTTGGGAGGGACGACCGCGCTCATGCCCTTACTGTAGCGTGGACGACGTAGACGCGTGGTTCCAAAGAAAAAAGCACCGCTTCGCGGTGCTTTTTCAGCGTACTTGACGTCTTTGTTCAGCCAGGAACTTTTTTCAGCATTTCGAGGCCCACCTTCCCCGCCGCGATTTCACGCAAAGCTGTGACGCCGGGCTTGTTGCGGCTCTCAATCTTGGGCGCGTGGCCCTGGCTCAGCATGCGCGCCCGGTAGGTGGCGGCGAGAACCAACTGGAAACGGTTTGGAATCTGCGTCAGGCAGTCTTCAACGGTGATGCGGGCCATGGTGCTCCAGGAGACTAGTCGATGTTGAGGGCTTTGAAGGTATCGGCCCGGGCGCGGCGCTGCGCGGTGTACTTGAGCCGCTGGGCGTGAACGATCGCCTTGAGGTCGAAAAGCGCGCGTTCAAATAACTCGTTGATTATAACGAAGTCGAACTCTCCGACGTGGCGCATCTCCAGTTCGGCGTTTCGCAGCCGCAGGTCGATGACCTCGGCGGCGTCCTCGCCGCGGCGTTCCAGCCGGGATCGAAGTTCTTCCCAGCTGGGCGGCAGCACGAAGATCAGGACCGCGTTGGCGAAGATCCGCTTGATCTGGATCGCACCCTGAAAGTCGATCTCGAGCACCACGTCGGCGCCGGTCGCAATGCGGTCTTCGATGGCCTTGCGCGAGGTGCCGTACCGCCGGCCATGCACGTGGGCCCATTCGACAAAGGCTTCAGCTTGCACCATGGCGTCGAATTCCGCGTCGGAAGCGAAGAAATACTCGCGGCCGTGTTTTTCCTGACCGCGTGGCGCGCGGGTGGTGTGCGACACCGACGGCTGAACACGCGAGTCAAGCTCCATCAAAGCCTTGACCAGGCTTGATTTGCCGGCACCGCTGGGCGCGGCCACCACAAACAGATTTCCAGGGTAGTCCATGTCGTGTGACGTCGGGTTTTCCAGGTCGGTGCGCTATTCGATGTTCTGAACCTGCTCTCGCATCTGTTCGATCAGCACCTTCATGTCGACGGAGATGCGCGTCATTTCCAGGCTGGCGGATTTGGAGCCCAGGGTATTGGCTTCGCGATGCAACTCCTGAATCAGAAAGTCGAGCCGCTTGCCGATCTCGCCGCCCTGTTCGATCAGGCGCCTGATCTCATCCAGATGCGAGCTCAGGCGAGTCAGTTCTTCGGCCACGTCGATGCGGATCGCAAAGGCGGTCGCCTCGGTGAGTGCGCGGTCCCTGGCACCCTCGATCTGCCCGCCACCGTCGGCATGCGCCAGTGCCTCTCTCCATCGCTCCAGGAAGCGGGCCTGTTGGGCGGCCACCAGCTGGGGCACCAGGGGTACCGCGCTCTGCGCCAGGTCTTTCAACTGCGACAGTCGATCCCGCAGCATGTCGGCCAGCCGGGCGCCCTCGCGCGCGCGGGCTTCAAGCAGGGCCGCAAGCGCCTGCTCGGCCAGGGCGATGAGATCCTCGCCGGGGTCGGAGGCCGGGGCGCTTTCATGGGGCGCCAGCCGCAGCACATCGGCCACGCTCAGGGGCCGGGCCTCGGGCAGCCAGGCTCGCACGCTGTCCTGCACCGCGTTCAGGCGCTGGAGCAAGCGGGGGGAGGGTTCGGCGACCAGGGCTGTCGCGCCGTTGTCCAGCCCGGCCCGCACCTCGACCTTGCCGCGTTTGAGCTTGCGGGTGATCAGTTCGCGCAGCGCGGGTTCATGCTGGCGCAACTCGTCGGACAGCCGCAAACTGAGGTCGAGAAACCGGCTGTTGACCGAGCGGATTTCGAGGCCCAGCCGTTGTCCCGGTGCGTTGCGAGCCTCGGCTCCGACCGCGCTTGCCGGCGCCGTTTGCTGGACGCCTGCGTAGCCGGTCATGCTGTAAACTGCCATGGAAACTCCCTGTTGGTGGCTGGAGGCCGACCGTCCCGTGGCCTGGCCAGGCACGCAAACCGGATCCTTTCGTCGATTCAGCCCAAATTATGTCAAAGGTCAAGCCGTCACCCCTTCCGCCCGATACGGTCATCGGCGGCTATCGGGTGGTCCGCCGGCTGGCTGCCGGCGGTTTTGGCGTGGTGTACCTGGCCGTCGACAACGAGGGCCAGCAGGTCGCGATCAAGGAGTACCTGCCGTCGTCGCTGGCCGCCAGGGCGCCCGGCGAACTGTTGCCGGTGGTGCAGCCGGAAAAACTCTCGCTGTACCGGCTTGGCTTGAAGAGCTTCTTCGAGGAAGGGCGGTCGCTGGCCCAGATTTCCCACCCGTCGGTTGTCAGCGTTCTCAATTTTTTCCGCGAGAACGAAACCGTCTACATGGTGATGAATTACCTGGAGGGAGCGACCCTGCAGGATTTCATTGTCACGGCCCGCGATCTCAAGAAACAGAAGGTCTTCCGCGAATCGACCATCCGCTCCCTCTTTGACGAGGTGTTGCGCGGGCTTCGCATCGTGCACCAGCACAAGATGCTGCACCTGGACATCAAG
>JAIBCD010000074.1 GCA_019694335.1 Rhodospirillaceae bacterium
CACGGCGGGCCAGGACGGCGTGCCGCCTGCCAAACCGAAATCGAGCCGCGGCTTCGCCGCGATGAGCCCTGCGCGCCAGCGCGAGATCGCCTCCAAGGGCGGCCACGCCAGCGGCGGCAATTTCGCCAACAACCGCGAACGCGCCGCCGAGGCCGGGCGCAAGGGCGGCCAGCTTTCGGGCGGAAATTTCGCCAACGACCGCCAGCGCGCGGTCGAGGCCGGCCGCAAAGGCGGGCAGCGCTCGAGCGGTAATTTCGCCAACGACCGCGAACGCGCCGCCGACGCGGGACGCAAGGGCGGCCAGGCCTCGAGCGGCCAGCGCCAGGCATTCCGCGGCAATCCGACGCCTGAAGAACGGCACTAACCCGCAACCGGCATCTCCAGGACGCCGCGGTCCTTGAAAGCCTGGCGCGCGCCTCCTACATTGAGGGGGTGAACCCGGGATTTTGCTTATGAATCAGGTTGCCGAAGCCCCCCTCGTCCAGCTCACCAAGGCCGCCGCCGAGCGCGTGATCGCGCTGGCCGCCGCCGAGGGCAAGCCGGACCTCATGCTCCGCCTCGCCGTCTCGGGCGGCGGGTGCTCGGGTTTTTCCTATGGCTTCAGCCTGGACGGCGCCGTCACGAACGACGACAAAGTCTACGAGTTCTTCGGCGCGAAGCTGGTGGTGGACGATGTTTCGCTCGACCTGCTCAAGGGCACGGAGATCGACTACGTCGACGATCTGATGGCCGCGTCCTTCCGCATCAAGAATCCCAACGCCACCTCCACCTGCGGCTGCGGAACCTCGTTCTCCGCTTAGGGACGTTTCCTGGGCGGCGCTTTCTTGTCGCCGTCCCAGCCTTCGCACATCTGCGACACCGCCTCGTAATTTGAATCGGTGTCGATGACGCCGTTGCGTTCGGCAATGATGCGCTGGAAAGCATCCAGTGAGCCGTTCATGCGGCCGTGAATGGCGGTCAGTGCCCGGTCGGCGGCGCCATCGGGGCTGGCGACATACACCGGCGCCTGGTCGCGCAGGATCGCTTCCAGCGCCGCGCGCACGCGTGGCGCCGAATCCCTCAGCGCCTGCTGGTTGATCCCGACATGCTGGTTCTCGTGGTCGAGCACCATGCGGTACTCGCACGACCCCGGCTTGTACTCGGACGCGACATAGACCTCCATGCGGTCCCAGCCAAAATCGGCCTCGACCCGGTCGAGATAGACGCAGAAGCCGCGGCCCTGCGGCTTGATGCGTGTGGCGGCCTGCATGGACAACATCGTCTCGACATAGGTGACGCCCAGCGCTTTCTGGTGGCGTTCGCCGAGCGGCTGGCCGCGCGTGGCGAACAGGTTGCGGATTCCCGCGATCGTGAGGCGATTGTTGTAGATCGGCTGCGAGGCCTTTGTCGTGAAATCCAGGGTGATGGCGTTGCGCGACGGCGCGCAGGGGTTTGCCGCAGCGGCGAAAGCCGCCCCGGGCCCGGCAAGCACCGCGCACACCAGAAGGATTACGCCCCAAATCCCGACCATGGCGGCATCTTGCCCGGCCGTGCCGGCAATGTCAGCATGGCGGTTCATTCATCTTCCTGTGAGCGCCCTTTCTTTCAGGTGAGCCTTGCCCGACCTGTTCTCCGCGAGTTCCAAGCCGGCCGCCAAAGCCGAAGCCCAAGGGACGCAAAAGACCATCAAGATCGCCACCTGGAACGTGAATTCCCTGAAGGCGCGCTTGCCCAATGTGCTGGCGTGGCTGAAGGAGTTTTCGCCCGACGTGGTGCTGTTCCAGGAAATCAAGTGCACCGACGACACCTTCCCGCGCCTGGAACTGGAAGACGCCGGCTACAACATCGAGAGCCACGGGCAGAAGACCTATAACGGCGTCGCCATCCTGTCGAAATCGCCGATCGAGGACGTGGAACGCGGCTTGCCCGGCCTCGACGGCCTGCGCGGCGCGAAAAGCTCCGCCGCCGCCGACGAACAGGCGCGCTACATCGAGGGCACGGTGTTCGGCAAGGTCCGCGTCGCGGCACTCTACCTTCCCAACGGCAACCCCATCGGCACCGAAAAATTCAGCTACAAGCTGAGCTGGATGGAGCGCCTGAAGGCCCATATGGAACGCACGGTGCTCGACGACGAGATCCGGGTGTATGGCGGCGACTACAACGTCATCCCCACCGACGACGACGTCTACAATCCGCGCGCCTTCGACCAGGACGCCCTGACCCAACCCGAGACCCGCGCCCATTTCCGCGCCATGCATTACCTCGGCATGACCGACGCCTTCCGGTCGTTCAACACCAAGCCGCACCAGTATTCCTACTGGGACTACCAGGCGGGCGCGTGGGCGAAAGACAACGGCCTGTTGATCGACTTCATCCTGCTCTCGCCCACGGCCGCCGACCGCCTGGTGTCCGCCGGCATCGACAAGAAGCCGCGCGGCAAGGAAAAAGCCTCCGACCACACGCCCGTGTGGTGCGAGCTGGCGATCTAGCCCGGCTTCGCGAAAACAAAAGCCCCGCGCCTTCCGGCGCGGGGCTCAAGCTTTCGGCGGGAAATCCTTAGATATCCGCGTAGACGTGGGTTTCGGCCTGACCGCCCGGGTGGGTGACGCAGCCGTCGCAGGCGTCGCCGACCAGCTGGGCGAATTTCCACAAGGCCCCCGACTGGTAGTCATGCTTGCGCGGCTTCCAGGCGGCCTTGCGCTTGGCCATTTCGTCGGCGGAGATCTCCACCTCGATGGTGCCCTTCTCGGCGTCGAGCGCGATCATGTCGCCGTCCTTCACCAGGGCGATCGGACCGCCGACGGCGGCTTCGGGGCCGACGTGGCCGATGCAAAAGCCGCGCGTGGCGCCCGAGAAGCGCCCGTCGGTGACCAGCGCCACCTTCTCGCCCACGCCCTGACCGTAAAGGGCGGCGGTGGTGGAGAGCATCTCGCGCATGCCCGGCCCGCCGCGCGGACCTTCGTAACGGATGATCAGCACTTCCCCCTCCTTGTACTTCCTGGCCTGCACGGCCTCGAAGCACAGTTCCTCGCTGTCGAAACAGCGGGCGGGGCCGCGGAACTTGAGGGTCTTCATGCCGGCGATCTTGACGATGCACCCTTGCGGCGCGAGCGAACCCTTGAGGCCGGTGACGCCGCCGTTGGGCGACAGCGGGTTGGACAGCGGCCGGATCACGTCCTGGCCGGTGGGGAATGTTTCGTTCGCGAGATTCTCGGCGATGGTCTTGCCCGTCACCGTCATGCAGTCGCCGTGCAGGTAGCCGCCGTCGAGCAGCACCTTCATCAGCACCGGCATGCCGCCGACCTTGTACATGTCCAGCGCCACGTATTTCCCGCCCGGCTTCAGGTCGGCGATATAGGGCGTCCGGTTGAAGATCTTGATGACCTCGTCGAGGTCGAACTTGATGCCGCATTCATGGGCGATGGCCGGCAGGTGGAGGCCCGCGTTGGTGGAACCGCCCGACGCCGCCACGATCATCGCGGCATTCTCGAGCGACTTGCGCGTGACGATGTCGCGCGGCCGGAGGCCGAGGCGCAGCAGGTTCATCACCGCCCTGCCCGAGGCTTCGGCGTATTGGTCGCGGCTTTCATAGGGGGCCGGGGCCGCGGCCGACAGCGGCAGCGCGAGGCCGATGGCCTCGGAGACGCAGGCCATGGTGTTGGCGGTGTACTGGCCGCCGCAGGAACCGGACGACGGGCAGGCTACGCATTCCAGCTCGGCCAGTTCGGCGTCGGTCATCTTGCCGGCGGCGTGCTGGCCCACGCCTTCGAACACGTCGACCACGGTCACGTCCTTGCCCTTGTACTTACCGGGCAGGATCGAGCCGCCGTACATGAACACCGACGGCACGTTGAGGCGCACCATCGCCATCATCATGCCGGGCAGGCTCTTGTCGCAGCCGGCGAGGCCGACCAGCGCGTCATAGGAATGGCCGCGCATGGAGAGTTCCACGGAATCCGCGATCAGGTCGCGCGAGGCCAACGAGCTCTTCATGCCCTGGTGGCCCATGGCGATGCCGTCGGTGACCGTGATGGTGGTGAATTCGCGCGGGGAGCCGCCGCCGGCCTTCACGCCGGCCTTGGCGGCTTGCGCCTGGCGCGACAGCGAGATGTTGCAGGGCGCGGACTCGTTCCAGCAGGTGGCGACGCCCACCAGCGGCTGATGGATTTCCTCCGCCGTCATGCCCATGGCGTAATAGAAGCTGCGGTGCGGCGCCCGTTCCGCCCCTTCGGTCACATGGCGGCTGGGCAGCTTGGCCTTGTCGAAAACCGGCTTCTTGGCGTCGTCGGGCATGGGAACCTCCTCACCTTTCCTGTGGTCCCATTGTGGGGACCACGCGCGGCCGCGGCTATCAGAATTACGACAGAAACTATCAGAACGCCGGAGCCATCAGGCGCTGATACGGGCAAGAGCCTCGGTCATCTTGGCCTTGGCGGCTTCGGCGGCGGCTTGGCGGTCGCGGTTTTCCTCGACCACTTCGGCGGGCGCCTTGGCGACGAAGCTTTCGTTCGAGAGCTTCTTGACGATGCCGGCGATCTCGCCTTCCAGCCTAGCAATCTCCTTCTTCAGGCGATCCTTTTCCTTGCCGAGGTCGATGATGCCTTCCATCGGCAGGAACACGGTCGCCTCGCCCGCCACCACCTGCGCGGCGGCCGGCGGAATCGTGTCGGAGATTTCGATCGAGGACAGACGCGCGTTGGCGCAGATCAGCGCGTTGTGACGCTCAAGCAAGGCCTGTGTCGCGGCGCCGGCGCCCTTCACGGTCGCCGCGAGCTGAATGGCGGGCGAAATACCCATCTCCACGCGCACCGAACGGATGGCGCTGATGGTGTCCACCACCCAGTCGATCTCGGCCTGGGCATCCTTCGCCGCCATGCCCTCGTAGCTCGGCCACGGCGCGTTGATCAGCTCCGTGGCGCGCGTGATGCCGGCGGCGTTGGCGAGTTCCTCCCACAAGGTTTCCGTCACGAACGGAATCATGGGATGGCCGATCAGCAGGATCTGGTCCAGCACCCAGGAGGTCGTGGCGCGGGTTTCCGCCTTGGCGGCTTCGTCCGTGCCCATGAACACCGGCTTCGCGAATTCCAGGAACCAGTCGCAGAACGTGCCCCAGGTGAACTGGTAGAGCCCGTTGGCGGCGTCGTTGAAACGGTAGGCCTCGATGGCGCCCGACACGGTCGCGGCGGCTTCGGCGGTCTTGGCGACGATCCACTTGTTGAGGGTGGTGGAGACCGTGGCCGGGTTGAAGTCCGGCTTGATCACGCATTCGTTCATCTGGGAGAAGCGCGCGGCGTTCCAGATCTTGGTGACGAAGTTGCGGTAGCCGGCGATGCGGCTTTCGGCCAGCTTGATGTCGCGGCCCTGCGCCGCCATGGCGGCGAGCGTGAAGCGCACGGCATCGGTGCCGTAGACATTGCACAGGTCCAGGGGGTCCATGACGTTGCCCTTGGACTTGGACATCTTCTGGCCCTTCTCGTCGCGCACCAGGGCGTGGATGTAGACGTCGCGGAACGGCACGTCGCCCATGAAATGCATGCCCATCATCATCATCCGGGCCACCCAGAAGAAGATGATGTCGAAGCCGGTCACCAGCACGTCGCCGGGATAGTAACGCGCGAGCTCCGGCGTCTTGTCGGGCCAGCCCAGGGTCGAGAACGGCCACAGCGCCGAGGAGAACCAGGTGTCGAGCACGTCCTCGTCGCGCTTCAGCTCCACGGCCTTGCCGTAGTGCTTCCGGGCGAGATCCTGGGCCTCGGCTTCGTCATAGGCCACGAATGGCGTGTTATCCGGGCCGTACCACGCGGGGATCTGATGGCCCCACCACAGCTGGCGCGAGACGCACCACGGCTGGATGTTGCGCATCCATTCGAAGAAGGTGTTCTCCCAGTTCTGCGGCACGAAGCGCGTGCGCCCGGTCTCCACCGCCTCGATGCAGGGTTTCGCGAGGGTCGCGGCGTCGGCGTACCACTGGTCGGTCAGCCACGGCTCGATCACCACGCCCGAGCGGTCCCCGTACGGCACCTGCATGACGTTGGTCTCGATCTTTTCCAGAAGGCCCAGGCCTTCCAGTTCCGCCACCACCGCGTCGCGCACCTTGAAGCGGTCCATGCCGCGGTATTTCTCGGGCGCGTTCTCGTTGAGCTTGGCGTCCTGGTCGAACAGGTTGATCATCGCGAGCTTATGGCGCTTGCCGACGCCGAAGTCGTTGAAGTCGTGGGCGGGCGTGATCTTGACCGCACCGGTTCCCTTCTCCGGGTCGGCGTAATCGTCGGCGACGATCGGGATCAAACGGCCGGTGATCGGCAGGCGCACCTGCTTGCCGACCAGGTGTTTGTAGCGTTCGTCATCCGGATGCACGGCCACGCCGGTGTCGCCCAGCATGGTTTCCGGGCGCGTGGTGCCGACGGTGATGAACACACCCGACCCATCTGGATTTTTTTGGCCTTCGACCGGATACCTGAAGAACCACATCTTGCCTTTGATCTCGCGGTTCTCGACTTCCAGATCGGAGATCGCGGTGTGCAGCTTGGGATCCCAGTTCACCAGCCTCTTGTCGCGATAGATCAGGCCTTGGCGGTGAAGCTCCACGAACACCTTGGTCACGGCCTTGGAGAGGCCGGGGTCCATGGTGAAACGCTCGCGCGCCCAATCGGGCGACGCGCCGAGACGGCGCAGCTGGTGGGTGATGATCCCGCCCGATTGCTCTTTCCAGGTCCACACGCGCTTGACGAAGGCCTCGCGGCCCATGTCGCGGCGATTGACGCCAGCCTCGGCGAGCTGGCGTTCCACCACCATCTGGGTGGCGATGCCGGCATGGTCGGTGCCCGGCTGCCACAGCGCGTCGCGCCCCGCCATGCGGTGATAGCGGATCAAAATATCCTGGAGCGTGAAGGTCAGCGCGTGACCGATGTGCAGGCTGCCCGTGACGTTGGGCGGCGGCATCATGATCGTGTAGGGCTTCTCGGCCGAGGCGGGATCGGCCGCGAAATCGCCGGCTTTTTCCCAGCGGGCGTAGAGCGCCTCTTCGACGCTGGCGGGCGTATAGGTCTTATCGAGCATAAAATGGCCTTTGGACGGATGAACCGAGGGGTTTACCCGCCCGCCGCCGAATGCGCAACCAGGCCAAAAACGCCTTAGAACAAGGAGTTACTTGTTGGGGTCGAGCAACCGCCAGGCCGGTTTCCCGTTACTCTGGGTCGCGACCTTACGGCGTGTCCCGTCGGGCGTGTATTCGTCCAGGTACCAGGTGGCGGTCCGGCCCACGCCTTTCGGGTTGTTCGGCGTGTCCAGGTAGAACGTGTAGACCGGCTGGCCCTTATAGGCCCACTGCCTGACGCCGTACTTGCGTTCGACGATGGTCCAATCGCCGGTCGCCGTATCGGTCTCGCTGGCTCTGATGATCGGCCAGACCGCGGCGCAGGCCTCGTCGCAATTGGATTTGCCCGGTGTGTCGCCGTCGAACACATAAAGCGGCAGGAAGCCCGGGAACGACCGGAAAATCCAATGGCCCGGCGGATCCTCGGAGATCGCCACCACGCCCGGCGCTCCTTCCGACGCCGGCCCGCTCGCGGCCAGGGCGCCGTTCATGGGCGCGGCAAGAACCGCGTACCCGGACAGTAGATACATCAATATCCGCATGACCACCTCCGCGCTTTTTTTTCGACTATCCATTATACCGCCGGCCGCGATCAAGCAGCCCATGCGAACGGCGCGTGCTGCATCGCGGCAGGCATGCGGTTCCCGCAGAGGTAAAGTCGGTCACCCAGCCGCCAGGCACCGGCCTGGCAGCTGGGTTCCTCTGCGCATACGGCCGGATTGGCCTGGGCGATCCGCGCGCGGCCGTTCGTTGCGGGCATCCTTAGTAACGGAACCGCAGGCCGACGCGGAACATGCGGCCGATGCGGTCATAGTTGTCGTTGTCGAGGCCGCCGTAGAAGCCGCTGGAGAGGTTGGCGGCAATATTCGGCGGATCCTGGTTGAAAAGATTTTTGACGACGAAGTAGGCCGTCACGTTGTCGTCCAGAACTTTGTAGTTGAGAGCCAGATCGTACCAATGAACGGCCGGGATACGATTTTCGTTGATCGTCGGGGCGAGCGCGGTCGAGGCCGGGCAGCCGGAGGAACAGACGACGAAGCGGTTGTTGTAGACGCCCGATCCGCGGCCACGCCATGTGAAGGTGCCCGAGAACCGGTCGAGCGTGTAGGTGAGCGAGGCCGTCCAGTTCCAGGTCGGCGTATAGAGACCGTTCCCTGCGCCAAGGCCGGCGCTGTCGACGAGAACGCCCGCCCCCTCGATCGTCGTGACGGCTTTCGTCACCGGGTTGACGTCGATCGTATCCAACTGACCCGTGTAGTTGGCCAAGCCGTGGATATCCAGGTCGCCTGCCAGGCTATCGGACCAGTTGTCCAACGGCGTGTTGTAGGCGAACTCGAAATCGAGCCCCGACGCAATCTGCTGCAGGGCGTTATACGGCTGGTTGGCGACATAGGTAATCGGGCCAAACGGCTGCCCCCCGGTGGGCGCCGCGCGCTGGATGCCGGTGCAGAACGACGCCACGCCCGCATAGCAGCGGTCGAGCGCGTCCTGGCTACCGAAGATCGTGATCGCGCCTTTGATCTTGATCTTGTAGTAGTCCACCGACGCCGTGAAACCCGGAAAGAAGGACGGTGAAACCACGACGCCGATGCCGGTGGTATCGGCCTTTTCCGGTTGCAGTTTCGCGTTGCCGACATCGGCCGACACGATGGTCACGCTCTCGCCACCCCGGAACGGATCGTTGACATTCCCCGTGCCGGCGCGGCCGTTATTGAACAAGTCGCCGAGGTTGGGGGCACGGATGTCACGCGACTGCGTGAACCGGACCCGGATGTCGTCGATGGGGGTATAGATGAGGCCGGCTTTCCAGGTGGTCACATAGCCGGACTCGCTGTAACCGGCCCCGCGGACCGCACCGTTGAAGTTCAGCGACTTGGCCCAGGACGTGTCCTTGGCCAGCGGCACGTCGGTTTCGACGAAGCCTTCCGTCACGCTCCATTTCGCGTTCGTGGCGATGTAGTTGCCCGCGAAGTACCGCCGGGCCACGTCGTCGGCGCTGGCGATGCCGGCCACCCTCTCGAGGCGGTGTTCGACGCCGAACGCGACGGACACCGGCCCCGCCCAACTGGAGAACGGCTCGCCGTTGACGCTGACGGACTCGACATCCTGCGTCAGGATGGTCATCGCGTAGCCGGGATAGGGTGCGATGAATTTCCACTCGGTCGGGCCATTCACGTTGGTGCCGAAAATATTGTACGGGACACAGCCGTCACGCGGATTGGTGAGAGTCGAACGGCAGACGGTGGCGCCCGTGGCCGGATTTATGACCGCGTCGATGGCCTGGTTGAGACGCGCCGGCATGATGTTGTCCGGCGATCGTGTCGAGTTCTGGGTCTTGCTCTTCGAGTAGTAGGCGTCCCACTTCCAGTTGGCGCCGCCGAAGTCGAAGTTTCCGTTTGCGCCGGCGATGTAGCGGCGCAGCGTACGGCCGTTGTCGGCCTTGATGTCGATCGGCGTGCCGCCGTTGGCCGGATCGGTGATGGACGTCCGCGGACCGAACGCCATGAACGAGCCCATCGTCAGGGAGGTGACGCCGAGCGCCTGCATCTGCGCGCGGATATTCGCCGGCAGGAACGCGTTGTCGACCGTGGCGGTGATATTCCCAAGGCGGAAGTTCGGCACCAAGGACCGGTTCAGCGCATGGGTAAAGGCATAGGACCATTCGGCGTAGACGTTGAAATTGTCGGCCAGGTCGTATTCGAAGCGCGTGAAGACGTTTTCGCGCTGCACCCGCAGATCCAGCGTCGGCCATTTCCAGATGTTGGACTGGTCATAGTCGCCGCCGACCATCATCTGGCCCGAGATCGTCCCGAAGTTGAAGGGCGCCTGCTTGCCGTCGGCCAGGAACTGGATGCCGCGGAACGGAGAGCTGTTGCCCGCGGGATTGCTGCCGAACTTGTTGTCGCCCAGGATCAATCCCCCGGCGGTCGCCCGCGACAGGCCTACGTGGCTGGCGATGACGTATTGGGGCTGCCCATTGCCGGCCGCGTAAGCCGGGTTGGCGATCAGCGCTCTGGACGCGCGAGGATCGTTCCAAGGCCGCGGATTGCCGTTGATGCCGGCGGAGTATGTATGCTCGCCATAAATCAGGAAATGGCCGCGCCCGCCGCCGAAGGGCGTCCCCCCGGTCAGGCTGATCTTATAGTTTTCGTCATCGCCATACGATGTGACGCCGCCCTGAACCTCCCCCTTCAGGCCGGTGAACTCCTTGTCGAGAACGAAGTTCACGACACCGGCCAGCGCGTCCGAGCCGTACACGGCCGAAGCGCCGCCGGTGACGACATCGACGCGCTGAACAAGGCCGCCGGGAAAGCCGTTGATATCCGGGGTCGAGCCGTTGTTCTCGAAACCCGCCAGTGTCGCACCGACAACACGTTTGCCGTCGAACAGGATCAGCGTTCGCACGGCGGACAGGTTGCGCAGGTTCAGCTGGTTCACGCCGCCGGTACCGGAGCTGACGTTCGTGCTGGCGTTGGTCGTTCCGAGGCTGCCTTGCAGAGCCGGCAGCCGGTTCACGGCATCGGCGATGTTGGGCTCGGCGATGGCCTGGAGTTGCTGCGTGCTGAGCACCGATACCGGCGTCGGCGCCTCAAAGCCGTCGCGCACGATGCGCGAGCCGGTGATGACGATTTCCTGTACCGCCGGCGCCTGCGCGGTTTGCGCGTCCGCCGCGATGGCCGGCTGCGCCAGTCCCGCAACAAGCCCGGTCAAGGCCGTCGAGGCCAGCAGCCCACGGCAATGCCGGTGGCTAAATGTAAAAGACCGAAATGTAAAAGACATGAATGTAAAAGACATGGAATCCCCCCTCTGATGTCATCCCCGCGCACCTGGCGGCCAGCCCTCCCGAGGCCCCGCCCGCGCGTGCAACGCAATTGTGTCGAGAGTTCCCGGCCTGCCGGATAAGGGACTCCCTTATGGGGCGCCCAAACGGTTCATTTTTTGAAGAAAAAGCGCCACGCGATGCGCTACGTGGTTGAGCGCCGGATCGGCCTCACGCATAGCGTTACATTCTCCGCGCGTGTCCGGCGCAAGCGCGCGCGGCACCATGCGACTCGCGGTGAAGGAGGATGGCGAGGTTTTTCTGGTATCTGCCGGCGCCCCGGCAGCGCGCGCGTCAGGCCTATCGCTTGAACGCCTTGCGGCGCTTGAACGCCTTGCGGCGCTTGCGCGCCGCCCGCCGCATTACATGCGATCGGACCGGGTCGCGATGCGCTCGATTTCCTGCTTCACGATGCGTTCGACCATGTAAGGCAGGTTGCTGTCCAACCATTGCTTAAGCAGCGGCGTGCAGATTTCGCGCACCAACTGCTCCAGGGTGATGCCCTGGTTGCCGAGGTGCATGGCGCGTTCGCGCGAGACCGCATGGGCGAGCTGCGCGATCGAAGCGCCCGAAGCCTCGGCCGCGGCGTCGGACACCAGGTGCTCGCCGTATTCCTGCTGATAGGGCTCCGGCGCGAAGGACGGCGCGGGCTCGTGGTACTGGTGGAATTCCTGCTGCGGCTGCTCATCGAACATCATTGAGTCGGTGAGCTGCAGCGGCATTTCGGGCTCGGGTTCCGGCTCGACCGGCGTGAACACCGGTTCGGGCTCGGGAATGTCGTCGAAAATCGAGGCCACGGGCTCTTCTTCCACGGCCATTTCCATCACCGGCTCGGGAGCCGGCGGCGGAGGGGGCGGCGGAGGTGGGGGTGGCGGCGGTGGGGGTGGCGGCGGAGGCGGAGGCGGCGGTGGGGGCGGCGGAGGCGCGGCTTTGGCTGGCTCGGGCTTCGCGGCCTCGCCATCGTCCTCAGACAAAATCTTGCGGATGGAGGCGAGGATGTCCTCCATCGAGGGTTCTTGTTGGCCTTCCGCGCTCATAACTTAAGGCTCCCCAACCGGCCTTTTTGCCGGTCATTTGAGAGCAACCTTACGTGAAGTGGTTAAAGAATTCTATAACGGACGGGCACTTAGAGCATTTTCAGGCAAAGGGGCGCCGGTGTGCCGTCCGGAAGTGCGGTCTTTTTAAAAAGCCATGCTTAAAAAGCCATGCCGTGATCATTGGATCGCGGCAGGGCGCCGTTCGGATGAAAAGGCACAGCCCGTCTCGGTCACGGGTCGCCTGAAGCGCGGCGTTTTCACGCCGCGTTAAGCGACCTTACTTCGCGCGGGGGCTCACCGCGCTCTGCGGCTGGGAGTCCGGACCGATCGCCTGGTACTTGACGCTGTTGTAGTGCGAAACCGGGTCATAGACCGGCGCGTTCAGGGCCAGATCGGCGGCATTCAACCGCCCGGTGGACGACAGGATCTGGAACGCGGCCACCGCCTGGTCATGTTGGGTGCGCACGAGATTGACCTGCGCGGTGAGCAGATTCTGTTCGGAGATCAGCACGTCGAGGATGGTGGCGGAGCCGACTTCCTGCTGGCGTTGCAGGCCCTCGACCGAGATCTGCTGAGCGGCGATCTGGGCTTTGAAAGACTCAATGCTGGCGGTGGCCGACTGATAAGCCTCGAATGCCACCGTCGAAGCATTGCGCGCATCCAGCCGCGCCTGGTCGGCCAGAAGACGCTGCTGGTTGGCGGTGTCCTTGGCCTGGCGCAGACGCGCCCACTCGGCGCCCTGCTGGTAGAGCGGGATGGTCACCTGGGCCTGGGCGATGGCCTGGTCGGAGCGGTAGCCGGTGACCGACGTGTCATAGCCCTTGGTCCACTGGGCCACGAAGCTGGCGGACGGCAGCAAGTCGCCCTGGACAACGGTGACGTTGTCGGCGGCGGCCTTGGCGGCATAGTCGGCGGCCAGGAAATTGGGGTTGGCGGCGATGGCGGCCGTCACCGCGGCTTCCAGGTTGGCCGGCAGATTGCCGGGGATCGCGGGCTGCACGAGGTTTTCCGGCGCCTTGCCGATCACGTTTTCATAGGCCGAACGGGCCTGCTGCAGCTGGCCTTCCGCCTGCACCAGGCCGGCGCGGGCGCCGGCCAGGCTGGCTTCCGACTGAGCGACGTCGGTGCGGGTGATTTCGCCGACCCGGAAGCGGTCGTTGGTGGCTTCCAGCTGGCGGCCCAGCACCTGGGTGTTATTGCGGTTCAGCTCGACCACCGCCTGATATTGCAGCACGTCGAGATAGGCGGTGGCGGCCTGCAGCATCACCTGGGCTTCGGTGCCGGCGAGGCGCGCGCGCTGGGCGTAAACCTGGTTCTGGGCGGCCGACGTGCCGGCGACGGTCTTGAAGCCGCGGAACAGCGGCTGGTTGAACGTCACCGACGCGTTCTTCGAGGTGTTGGACAGGAACGATCCGGCGGTCGGCGAAGTCGAGGTTTCGATACGCTGGCGGGTGACGTTGCCGCTCACCTGCAGGGTCGGGCGCCAGCCGGACAGCGCGATCGACACCGATTCATCGGTGGCGCGCAACTGGGCCCGGGCGGCGAGCAGGTTGGGATTGCCGGTGTAGGCCATGGCCATGGCGTCGGCCAGGGTATCGGCGGCGGCCGGGTGGGCGGTCAGGGAAACCGTGGTTAACAGGGCAACCATCAGCACCTTACCGGTGCTCTTTTTCGTCATTTCAGCCCGCAGCATCTCGGCCCCCGACATCTTCACAGCCAAACAAGAAACAACCCAAGAGGTAGTGCCACGCCTGGGTGCGCGTACTTTTTGTAACGGCGCTAAGCTCTATACGAAGCATGCCGTACGCGCCACCCGTTTCATGTAACCTTTTGTGCCAGCGGTCCAGCAAGTTACCACCACGGGTGACCGGTCAAATAAGGCGGCGCCCGCGGTCCCGCCAAAGGCCAATGCTACAATTTCCCCGGCCTATCGGCAGCCGCGGCCGGATGCACCAGGGACACCACCCCGCCACATAGAAATAATATATTTTAGTTATTATTTATATATAGTTATAGTATTTTATTAATATATTACTTTAATTCATGAAGTGGCCGCGCCAAAAGCATCTCTGCCTGCGAGACGGAGATATAAATAGCGAGCTATTATTTATGCAAACTCAACCGCGTCCGGGTTCAGAAAACGAAGCTGGCGCGCTTCTCGAAACCGGGCAGCACCGGCGTGACGGCGTCGAAGTGTTCGACCGCGCCAAACGCCGCGCCGACCCGCTCCACCACCACGCCGCGACCGACCGGACCATCGCGCACGATGGCGACCAAACGGCCGCCGTCGGCGAGCTGGAGCTTCAGGCTGCCGGGGATTTCGGCGACGCCGCCGCCCATCAGGATCACGTCGTAGGGGCCGCCGGCGGCATGACCCGCCGCGAGGTCGCCGGTCACCACCTGCACGTTGGCGACGCCGGCAAGGGCGAAAGCGCCCCCCGCGGCGGCCGAGAGTTCACGGTCGCTGTCGAGCGCCACGACCGAGGCGGCCATGCGCGCGAGCACCGCGGCGCTGTAGCCGCCGTTGGCGCCGACCACCAGGGCCTTGTCGGTGGGCTGAACTTCCGCGAGCTGCAGCAGCCGCGCCAGGATCAGGGGCTCCATGACAAAGCGGCCCTTGCCGATCGGCAGGTCGTCATCGACATAGGCCACCGCGCGGCGCGCTTCGGGCAGGAATGCCTCGCGCGGTACCGCGCCCATGGCCTCGACGATCATCGGATCGGTGATGGCCCCGGTTTTGATCTGGCTGTCCACCATCGTGCGGCGGGCGGCGGCGAAATCCATGATGTCCCCTGGCGTCAATAATCGTTATGCCGCTTATACGCGGTGCGGACGCAATTCTCAACGCCATGCTCGGCGCCACGCGCCCCGGGCCCCTGCCCTTCACGTTGATTTTCCATACCGAATAAAGATTATACGGGGGCGTCCAGCGGCCTTGACCCGCCCGGGGACGCCCCTCTATAAAACGCAGCCTTTTGGCAGCGGCGGTCTCGCGTTAACAGCGCATCCGCATTCGGGCGCAAGCCCGAGCAAAGGGCGACCTGGGGGTACGGCTCCTCCTTCTTGAAGGAAGACCGACCCGTAGGCCGAGAACGGCCGAGTGGCAGAGTGGCCATGCAGCGGATTGCAAATCCGCGTACGTCGGTTCGATTCCGGCCTCGGCCTCCACATGCACTGGTCCGGCGTAGCTCAATGGTAGAGCACGCGGCTGTTAACCGCGGGGTTACAGGTTCGAGCCCTGTCGCCGGAGCCACCTAGATTTTCTTAGCGCCGAGGGCGCTTAGAAAATCTGGTGCCCTCGGGCCCTTGATCCGAGGGCCTAGGATCCGAGGGCCCAGGATTGAAATCTCCAAAAACCAATTTTGAGCTATGACGGCACGGTCTCGGCGACGGTACCGCATATCCCCGGTTGGGATTCCGTTCGTCGCGGGGTGGTGATAGCGGCTGTGAGTGTCGTCGGCGCGCGCGGCCGAGCGCGGGAGCCGTGCGGCTACAGCCCTGGCGTCAGGATCATCTGTTCGCGGGCCACCAAAGCGCCCTTCCACTCGGCGCGGGCCTCGGTTTCGAGCTTGGCCATGAAGTCGTCGTCGTGGTCGGGATCGTGGTGGAAGATCGCCAGCTGGCGCGCGCGCGCGATCTTGCACAGGCGCACGCCTTCCTGCCAGGTCGAATGGCCCCAGCCGATCTTGGCCGGGAACTCGGCGTCGGTGTAGGTGCTGTCGTAGATCACGAGGTCGGCGCCCTCGATCAGGCCGAGGACACGGGCGTCCGGCTTGCCCACCACATGTTCGGTGTCGGTGACGTAGACCAGCGAACGGCCGGCGTATTCGATGCGGTAGCCGGTGGCGCCGTTGGGATGGTTGAGGGGCGCGGTGATGATCTTCACGTCGCCCTGGCTCCAGCTTTCCCCGGCCTTGAAATCGACGAAGCGCATGTTGGCCTGGAGCGCCTCGAGCGGCACCGGGAACAAGGGATTGGACATCTGGCTGGAGAGCACGTTCTCGATGCCGCCGCTGGCCGAGAGGTGGCCGGCGTAAATGCCGAAATCGTTGTTGGGCATGAAGGCGGGCGCGAAGAATGGGAAGCCGTTGATGTGATCCCAGTGCGAATGGGTGAGCAGCAAGGTCGAGCGCTTGACCTTGTCGCGCACGAACTCCTGGCCCAGGCCGCGAATGCCCGTGCCGGCGTCGAGAACAATGCGTTGGTCGCCCGCGAAGACCTCGAGGCAGCTGGTATTGCCGCCGTACACCACATGTTCGGGTGACGGGCAGGCAATGCTTCCGCGCACGCCCCAGAATTTAACCGCTAACGTCATGCTGATAAGTACAGTGCGTTGCCCGCGATCCCAGGTCGATCCTTAGCCTGACCTGGCTTAACAAACCTGCCGCGGACAGCCCCCTCTCAGTACAAGCCATTGAAAATCATAGCACTCCGTGAAGGTGGATCATATCCACCAACACGTTGCGCGGCAACTACTCTTAGTTGCAGCCAAGAACCGGCTGGCCGGCACCGCGGCCGCCGGCTCTGGCCGGGCCTCGAGGGCC
>JAIBCD010000010.1 GCA_019694335.1 Rhodospirillaceae bacterium
GCCGAGCATGACGCTCGGCCCCTTGAAGAAGATGCGCCCCACCGTGCGTTCGCCGACCACGCCGCCGTCGTCGGCGCGCACTTCGACCTTGTGGTCCGGCAACACCTTGCCGCAGGCGACGAAAGTGCGCGCATCCGGGGCATTCGCGGCCACCGGCGCCGCGCGGTGATCCTCCAGCGCGTTCTTGTCGACGTGATCGAGCGTGAGCCCCGCGTCGTTGCCCGAGAAGCTGACCGCGAGCACGCATTCGGCGAGGCCGTAGCTGGCGCAGAATGCCTTGTCGGAAAATCCATAAGGCTTGAAGGCGTCGGCGAACGCCTGCATCACCTTGGGCTTGATCATCTCGCCGCCGATGCCGGCGAGGCGCCACTTGGAAAGGTCGAGCTGCAACGACCCCTCGGCCATGGTCGAGACCCGCCGCGCGCAGAGTTCATATCCGAAGGACGGCGCATAGGTGATGGTGGCGCCGTTCTCGCTGAATACCTTGAGCCAGGTGAGCGGGCGGCGCGCGAAATCCTCGGTCGCCAGAAAATCCACCGAGGTCTGGCTGGTCGAGCCGCACAGCACGAAACCCACCAATCCCATGTCGTGGAAGAACGGCAGCCACGACATACCGCGATCCTGGTCGCGTACCCGGATGCCGAAGGTGTTCATGCCCAGGCAATTGGCCATCAGGTTGGCGTGAGAGACCATGACGCCCTTGGGGAAGCGCGTCGAACCGGAGCTGTATTGGATGTAAGAGAGTTCTTCCGCCTTGGCGGCCACAAGCGCGCCTCTTTCCGGCAGCGCCGCGATGTCGCCGTGGGAACCGACCAGCGCGAGCGGCAAGCCCTGGGCGGCCTCGGCCACCAGCGCCATGAATTCCGGCGGGCCGAGCACCATGCGCGCCTGCGACGAAACCATCTGCGCCTTGATCTGGTCGATATAGGCTTCGCGGCGGCCAAAGGCGGTGGGCAGCGGCATCGGCACCGGAATCAGGCCCGCGTACTGGCAGGCGAAAAACAGGCTGAGGAAATCGGGCGAGGTGGCGGCCAACAGCGCGATCCGGTCGCCGCGCTTCACGCCAGCGCCCAGAAGCCGCAGCGCGAGGCTCTGGGCCCGCGCGCGCAGCTCCCGGTACGGCAACACCGCCGCGAGCTGCCCACGGGCGGAGTAGAAGTTGAATCCGGCGGCCCCCTGCGCCGCGTAATCGAGGGCCGCGCACAACGTATCGAAATCGCCCAACCGCTTGGGCTTACCCGAGAGAGTCGGCGTGGGCTTCACGGATGTGGCGGGAGCCGCCGGGGCCGATTGCTGCATGGCGGGGTTGTCTCCATTGGCGCGGCCCCGGTCAACTCACCGAATGTAACAAGTATTGCACCGGGCCTCACATGCGTCATTTAGGCGCTTGGCGCCTGGGTTTTTGGCGGTCCGCCTCTCACACAGCTGTGATTCTCAAGGCCCCTACCCTGGTCTATGATGGCGTGCTTGGTAAGGATCTCGGACGCGCCCCGGGCCTCCTCGCCGGAATGTCCTGGAGAGCGGAGGTCGCCTTGGGGATCGTGATAACGAGGATCAGCTTACGGGCACTGGCGGCCGTGGCCGCCGGGGCTGCCTTGGCGGCCGCCCCCGCGATCGCCGCCGATGCCAAAGGCAAGGAAAAGTGCTACGGCGTTGCCAAGGCTGGGGAAAACGGCTGCGCCGCCGCCAACGGCACCCATTCCTGCGGCGGTCTTTCGAAAATCAATTACAGCGGCCAGGAATGGAAGCTGGTGCCGGCCGGCACCTGCGAAAAGATGGGCGGCAAGCTGATGCCGTTCGAGGGCCCCTCGCCGCTCGATCCTGCCCTGAATAAAAAGTAGCCTCACTCCCTCATTAACCCGCGAGGTTCCTTGACCGAAGCAATCCCGCCAGCGGCCGGGATCGGCTTGCGCCATCCCCATGACGCGGCGCTTGCGCGCGCAGGCGCACAGGTCACGCCATGGGTCGAGGTGCATGCCGAAAATTTCCTGTGCGACGGCGGTCCGCGCCGCGCCATGCTGGCGGCAGTGCGCGAACGTTATCCTGTGAGCTGCCACGGCGTGGGACTGTCGCTGGGATCCGCGGAGGGCCTCGACCCCGCGCACCTGAAACGCCTGCGCCATCTGTTCGACTGGGTGCGCCCGGGCCTGATTTCGGAGCACCTGTCGTGGAGCGTGAGCGGCGGCGTCTACCTCAACGATCTCCTGCCCCTGCCCTACACGGATGAATGCGCCGGCGTGCTCGCGCGCAACATCGCCGAAGCCCAGAACGCGCTGGGCCGGCGCATCCTGGTGGAGAACCCGTCCCGCTACCTGAACTTCAGCGATTCACCGATGCCGGAGGCCGCGTTCCTCGCGCGCCTGGTGAAGGACACAGGCTGCGGCCTGCTGCTGGACGTCAACAATATCTACGTCAGCTGCGTCAACACCGGCGGCAGCGCAGCGGACTACATCAGGGAAATTCCCGCCGAGGCCGTGGGCGAAATCCATCTTGCCGGCCACAGTATCGACGGCGATGGGGCGGCGCGCGTGCTGATCGACACCCACAGCACGCGGGTGTGCGACGAGGTGTGGGATCTCTACCGCGCGGCGATCGCACGCCTGGGCGCGCGGCCGACCCTGATCGAATGGGACCGCGACCTGCCGGAGATCGAGCTTCTCCTGGATGAGGCGCGGCGCGCGGACCAGATCATGGCGGAGGCCGCATGACGCTTCCCGCGTTGCAACGTGCGTTCACGGCCGCGGTACTCGGCGCGGAGGACGGCGCGCTCACGGCACATATCGCACCGGGCCTCGCCGGGCGCATCGCCGTTTACCGCAATACGGTTCAAAGCAGCCTCGCCGAAGTGATCGCGGCGGCCTTCCCCATCACCCGGCGGATCGTCGGCCCAATGTTTTTCGCGGCACTGGCCGGCCGCTATGCCGTCACCCGGCCGCCGCGCCTGCCGCAGCTCTCCGCTTACGGCGCCGACTTTCCCGATTTCATCGCGGACGACGCCGCGCACCATGGCCTCGCCTACCTGCCCGATATCGCGCGGCTGGAGTGGGCGCGCGGCGAATCCTACTTCGCCGCCGATGCTCCCGCCCTCGCCCCCGAGGCCATTGCCGCGCTCGCGCCGGAAGCACTCAATGCGGCGGTGCTGGCATTGCACCCGGCGACGCGGTTGATGGTGTCGCGGTTTCCGATCATGCGCATCTGGCGGGTCAACCAGCCCGAGGTCGTGGACGTGCCGGCGGTGGACATGGCGGTTGCCGAGAATGTGCTGATATCGCGCACCGGCGGTCAGGTGCGTTTGCGCGAACTGACACCCGGCGATGCGGCTTTTGTTACGACAATCCAAGAGGGACGCGGCCTCGGCACGGCAGCGGAGCGTGGCCTGGCGGCGGAGCCCGGTTTCGATCTGGAAGCGGCGCTCCGCGATCACCTGATCGGCGGGACGTTCAGCGGCGTGCGGAATTAATTGTCCCGTCGGCCCGCGCGCCGACGATCAACTACCTCACTTCGAAACCGGTGCGGGAGAGGAGCGTGTAGAACTCCTTGATCGCCTTTTCCTTTTCCGATGGCTCGGGGATGTCCGCGGTGTATTCGGTGATGAAGTCCTTGCGCCTCAGGTAGCCCACCACGATATCGCGGGCGATGGTGGTGGCGCGGCCGATGGTGAGCACGCCCGAGGCGCAGAAGGTCACCAGCCGCGAGGCACGTTCCCGGAACGGCAGGCGCTTGTCGTCCAGGCGTTCGATCACGCCCTGGGAGATGATGTAGTCCGACACTAGGTCGTCGAACTTGTTGGCGAGCGGGTCGCGCGTGCGCGCTTCCAGCTTGGAGTCCAGCACCAGGCGCTGGATGGCGGCGGCTTCCTGCAAGCGTGCTTTTTCGGTGCGCGCCTCGGGGGCGATCTTCTGGATGGTGTTGAGCTGCGCGGCGAGGTCACGCACCTGGCCCTCGATCATGGCCTTGAGGTTGGGATCGACGTCGGGGTCGTACATCGCCAGCAGATAGACGAACTTGCGCTTGCCGGAGGTCAGCTTGTCGCGCACGGCTTCGGTCGCACGCTTGAAACCGGTGGCGCCGCCGATATTCGACAGACGCGCCCAGCGCCCGGTGAGCCCGGTCGCAACCGGGCGGCCGCCGATGACGCCGTGATCGCCGACCAGGCGGTCCAGCACCTGATCGTAAAACACCTTGTCGCCGTTGGGGTCTTCGCTGTTGGTGAGCCGCACCGGGCTGTCGAGGTCGCGCTGGATGCGTTCGAACAGAACCTTCTTCGAGCGCGGCAGCAGGTCGGCGGCGAACAATGAATTCAGAAGTTCGAGCAGATCCTCGGTGGCGAACTTGGTCGGCTGGCACTTGCCCTGCATCAGATCGACGATGCGCAGGACAGCGTCGCCGAGGTGCTTGGAGACGCCGATCACATCCTTGATCACGCTCTTGGAGACGAAGATGTCGGCCATCATCTCGTCGACCATGGCGCGGGCGCGTTCGTCCTTCTGCGACTTGGCGATGGGCAGCAGGTTGGCCATCTTGGCGAGCCAGCCCTGCCAGTTGGTGGTCGCGCGGGCGAAGGCGACGTTCGCCATATAGGTGCGTTCCTCGGGATCCGGGAACTTCGCATCGATGCGCGCGAGCATTTCGTCGAGGGTCGAGTTCTTCAGTTCCGGCAGCTGCTTCGAGTCCGCTTCCCGGGCGCGGGCGCCGATCCGCTCGACCGCCTGCCAGATCATGTCCTTGCGCTTGCGGCTGTCGCCGCCGGTGGCGCGGGCGTGCAGGCTCGCGATCTTGTCCACGGCCGACGGCACCATGGAATCGATGTTGAGCATGCGCTTGAGATTTTTGTGGCTGTGCAGGAGCTCGAGCGGGGTCAGCTCCTGTTTTTCGATGTATTTCGAGAAGATGCGCGCCATCGTGTTGCGCGCCGCGGTCTGGTAGTAGTCCGCCACCTGCTCGCACAAGGGGGCCGCTTCCACCGGCGTGATGGAATAGTCGGCGGAGTCCTCCGCCTCCTTCATCTGGCAGAAGATCTCGGACTCGCGGACGTTGGTCTCGGAGAACTTGGTTTCTTTGATGATCTTGACGCCAGCGACGCCCTTCTGGGTCAACAGCGACTGCGCCTTCGCGCGCGCGGCTTCCTCGCTGGACAAAACCTCGTTGATTGCCCAACGACCTTCGCGGTGCACTTGCACCTCGAACGTGGCACGGCCAAGGACTGCCATTCTGGTTGTTCCTTGCGCGTCCCGCCTTCCCCCAATTGGAGACGGGCCCCCTGTCTGTTGAGGGTGTAACAAATTCCTTAACGTTCACAAAACAGGAAATACGCGGGGTTTTCCCCGGTTTATGTCACAAAAGCCCCGCGTCCCGCCGTTAACCAAAAACTATGAAAACTGGCGGATTATGGGGGAGTCTGGCGGGATGATGCCGCCAGCATGGAGAACACCCAGAGGCCGCATCATGAGTGCCACAGCTCCTAATCCCCTTCACTCTTCTCTTTTTACGCGCATCGCCGTCGCCGTGATTCTGTGCGTCGGTCTCGCCGGCTGCGGCGACCAGGGCAAGGGCGAGGTCAAGAGCCTCAAGGATCAGGTGCAGACCGCCTACGGCAAAAAGGATTTCCGCAAAGGCCTGGAGCTTTCGGAGAAGGGCTTCGCGCTCGCGCGCGCGGCGATGGGCGACAAAGCCAACGACACGCTCTATTTCGCCCAGGCGATTTCCGAAAACAACCTGGGCCTGCACAACGCGCGCGCCGCGATCGCCGCCCTGAAGCAGGAGATCGCCTTACGCGCCGCGGCCAACCAAAATGAAAAAAAGCTCCAGCCCCGCCGCACGCTGTTGATCAAGCTGGCGGAGGAGAATAACGACCGCATCACCGCCGCCGACCAGGCCGTGGCGGTGGCGCGCGGGATTCAGATGGCGCCGGGTAAGGATCCCCAGCCGGTCTACCGCTCCGAGACCGTGTATCCGCCCGAACAGTACCGCCAGAAGGTTGAAGGCGACGTCCAGGTCAGTTACGGGCTGGATGCCAGCGGCAAGGTGGTCGGCGCACGGGTTTTGAAAGCCACCCCGCCGAACGTGTTCGACGACGCGGCACTCGACAGTTTCCGCGAATGGCGCTTCACGCCGATGCTTGATTCAAAGGGCGAGCCGGTGGCCGCGTCCGGTTTCACCTTCACGATCGCATTCCGATTGAGCCGGTAAGGCGCCCCGCCTTGTTAGGAAGTGGCGCGCCTGCGCGCGGGGCTTCACCTGCACCATCGCGTTCCGATTGGGCCGGTAAGGCGCCCCGCCTTGTTAGGAAGTGGCGCGCCTGCGCGCGCGGGGCTTCACCTGCACCATCGCGTTTAGGCTTGGCCGGTAATTGAGAACTACTTCTGCGCTTCCGTCAGGCAGGCCGTGGCGATGCCGATGACTTTCTGCATCACCGCGGGCGGCGGTTGCTGGCCGCTGGCCGTGGCCTGGTTATAGGCCTGCAGTTCCGCCTGGGTCAGGCGGCCCTTGGTCTCGCGCACCAGGCAGGTGCACAGCTTGGCCTGGTCGCCAGACACGCCCTGGCCCTGCTGCAAAAACCCCGAACAGATTTCCATCAGGGGGTCGCCGCCGCTCTTGGGCAGGCTTTGCTGGCCATAAGCCGAGGTGGCCAGCAGCACCGCCGCGATCAGCGTGATGTGTCCCTTGAGCATGCTTTCCCTCAAATCCTCCGGATACATCCGGAATTGACTTGCGCCCCATCGCCGGGGGAATCAGCATATAGGATAACCATTGGCCGGATAAGGATGGGGTGGCCCATGTTCGACCCGATTTTCTCGCGAATTCTCAAGGCGCCCTTGGCGCGCGGCGCGGAAGCGCTCATGGAACGCAACATCACCGCGACCCAAGTGACCTTGGGCGGTTTCGCGGCCGCCGTGCTGTGCGCCACCGCGGTGGCCTATGGATATTACGTGATCGGCCTCCTGTTCCTGATCGTCAACAGGATCGCGGACGGCCTCGACGGCACGCTCGCGCGCATGACCCAGCCGACCGACTTCGGCGCCTATCTCGATATGGTGCTGGATTTCGTGGCGTTCACCGCCATCGCCGCCAGCTTCGCCGCCGGCCGGCCCGAGCACGCGATCCCGGCGGTGGTGGTCGCGGCCAGCCTGATGGGCTTGGCATCGACCTTCCTGGGCTTCGCGGTGGTCGCCGCCACGCGCGGCCTGATTCCCGACATGCAGAGCAAGCCGTTCAACCTGGCGGGCGGAATCGTCGAGACCAGCGAGATCACGGTGTTCCTGTTGGTTGTGCTGGTGTCGCCGGACCTGTTCCCAACCGCGGCCTGGGTGTTCTCGGCGGCCTGCTGGGTCACCATGGCCCAGCGCATCTTCGAGGCGCGGGCGACATTTGAACGCGGCTAACGCCGCTGGTTGGCGGCCTTCCGCCGCCGGGTGAACGCGGCTGAGCCTTGGCTCTCGTTAGCGAACCTAGTGAGCTTATGAAAGCTCGGCCCTGGGCGCGCCAGGCGCGAACCAGGCGCCCGCTTAAGCGGCCTGGTGGGCTTCCGACTGCGTGAGCAGCATATAGAGGCCGTCGGCGGTATCCGCGCCGCGCAGCTTCTCGCACATGGACGAATCGCGTAGCAGGCGCGACACGCGCGCCAGCGCCTTCAGGTGATCGGCGCCCGCGCCCTCGGGCGCCAGCAGCAGGAAGATCAGGTCAACCGGCTGTTCGTCGATGGCGTCGAAGTCGATCGGCTTGTCGACGCGCGCGAAGAACCCGTAGAGGCGCTTGAGGTCGGCGAGCTTGCCGTGCGGAATCGCGATGCCGTTGCCGACACCGGTGGTGCCGAGCCGTTCGCGCTCCAATAAGGTTTCGAAGATCTTGCGGTCATTCACGCCGGTGATAGCGGCGGCGTGCCGGGCCAGATCCTGAAGGGCCTGTTTCTTGTTGCCCGCCTTGAGATGGGCGACGACCGCTTCAGGCTTCAACAAATCGCTAATTTCCATACGTACGCCTTTACGCTCCGCTCGCGGCAAATGTTCCCTGCGCCAGGTATCCGCTGGTCTCCGCTTATGTAGTGAAGGCTTATGTAGTTAAGCTGGGCGCAATCTGCTGCCTCTCGGGCAACATCCCTTACTGTTTTCGCCAGGTTACCGCTTTAACTCGCCGCAAATCGCGCATTTAGCCGACCATCACGTTCGGGTGATGGGCCGCGACCTTGTGCATTGTATCGAGCGACAACCCCGCCAAATCCGAGCACCGCTTACATGCGGTGCGTCCCGCCGCGCTTATTGCTGAAGCCCAGGGCTTCATCCGCACGGTCATTCGTAAGCCGTCCAAAAAAAGTGGCGGAACATATGCGCGCACCCGCTGCCAAGTCAAGATTGGCCCGGCCAGGTGTCACAAAGTTACCTTAAATCCTTCTGGATCAACGCAATCCCAGCGCCAGGGATTTGTCGCGCCGACGTTGCACCGACGAAGGAATATTAAGGGAATCCCTGTACTTGGCGACGGTGCGCCGCGCCACCTCGACGCCGTTCTCGCGCAGCACATCGACGATCTTGTCGTCGGACAGAATGTCATCGGCGGTTTCCGCGTCGATCATCACCTTGATGCGGTGCCGCACGGCTTCGGCCGAATGCGCCTCGGCGCCGGCGGACGACGGCAGGCCCTGGGTGAAGAAGTACTTCAGTTCGAAGATGCCGCGGGGGCTCGCCATGTATTTGTTAGTGGTGACCCGGCTGACGGTACTTTCGTGCATCTCGATGGCCTCGGCGATGTCGCGCAGGATCAGGGGCCTGAGATGCGTGACGCCCAGCCGGAAGAACGCGTCCTGCTGTTTCACCAATTCGGTCGCCACCTTGAGGATGGTCTCGGCGCGCTGATGGAGCGCCTTCACCAGCCAGTTGGCCGACTGCAGCCGCTCGGCCAGGAACTGCTTGTCAGCCTTCTTGGCGGCCTTGCCGATGTCCGCGATGTAGGTGCGGTTGACCAGCACGCGCGGCAGGGTGTCGCTGTTCAGTTCCACGCGCCAGCCGCCGTCTGGCTGCTGGCTCATGATCACGTCGGGGACCACGGTGCCGGTGGTGATGTGCTCGAACTTGAGCGCGGGCTTGGGATCGAGCGCGCGCACCTCGGCGATCATGTCCTGCAGGTCTTCGTTGGAGACGCCGCAAACGTCCTTGAGCTTGCGGAGATCGCGCGCCGCCAGCAGCTCGATATTGGCGACGAACGCTTCCATCGCCGGGTCGAAGCGGTTGCGGTCGATCAGCTGGAGCTTCAGGCACTCCTTGAGGTCGCGGGCGAAAATGCCCGGCGGATCGAATTTCTGGGCGGTCGCGAGCACCGCTTCGATGCGCGGCAACGCCACGCCCAGTTGCGACGCGGCGTCCGCGAGATCGAGCCGGAGGTAACCGCTCTCGTCCAGATGATCGATCAGGTACATGCCGATAAACCGGTCGGCGGGGTCGGCCACGGCGAGATTGAGTTGTTGCACCAGATGGCTGTGAAGGTCCGGGGTGTCGGCGAGCGTGCGCTCCAGGTCCGGCAGTTCGCCGTGACCGCCGGCGCCCCAGTCGTTGGCGCTGTTGGTGTCGAAGCTGGTTTCGCCGCTGTCGGCGAGGCCGGCGTCGTTGTCGGCGACATCCGCCTCGACATCCATGGGCGATTCGTCCTGGCCGTCCACGGTATCGACCACCGACAGCCCATCTTCCGAGCGGTCATCGGCATTGCCCGCGCTTTCGGCCAGGGCGCCCGCCTCGCCGGTGTCGTCCTGCTCCAGCAGCGGATTGGATTCGAGTTCCTGGGTGATGTAGTCGGCGAGTTCGATCGAGGACAATTGCAGCAGCTTGATCGCCTGCTGCAATTGCGGCGTGATGACCAGGCTCTGGGACTGTCGCAGATCTAAGCGGGGCGAGAGAGCCATGGCTGTCCAACCACCAAACTACAGGCTGAACCGTTCGCCCAGGTAGACGCGCCGCACGCCCTCGTGGGCCACGATCTCCGACGGGCGGCCTTCCATCAGCACCGTGCCTTCGTGAAGGATGTAGGCGCGGTCGATGATGTCCAAGGTCTCGCGCACGTTGTGATCGGTGATCAGCACGCCGAGGCCCCGGTCCTTCAGGTGCGAGACCATCTCGCGGATCTCGCCCACCGCGATCGGGTCGATGCCCGCCAGCGGTTCGTCGAGCAGGATGAAACTGGGCCGCGAGGCCAAGGCGCGCGCGATTTCGCAGCGGCGGCGTTCCCCGCCCGACAGCGCCAGCGCCGGCGAGCGGCGCAGGTGGTCGATGGAGAACTCCTTGAGCAGCGCATCGACCAGGGCGCTCTGCGCCGCGCGGTCGGGCTCGACGATTTCGGCCACGGCGCGGATGTTCATTTCCACGGTCATGCCGCGGAAGATCGAAGCCTCCTGCGGCAGGTAGCCGATGCCGAGGCGTGCGCGCCGGTACATGGGCAGCGCGGTGATGTCCTGGCCGTCGAGATAGATGCGGCCCTGGTCGGGGCTGATCAGGCCGGTGACGCAGTAGAACGACGTGGTCTTGCCGGCGCCGTTGGGACCGAGCAGGCCCACGGCCTCGCCGCGCTCCACCTGCAGGTTCACTTCGCGCAGGACCGGCCGGCTTTTGTAGGATTTGCCCAGGCCGCGCACGACCAGCCCGGTCTGCGGGATATTCCCGCCCCCACCCGCGCCCGAAACCGCGCGTTGTTGTTCGTTATCCGGACTCATGCCGTTGCTCTCCGAAATTCCGTTTTCATCGTGCCGCCGGGTCGGCCTTGGGCGCGATCAGGGCGCGCACCCGCGGCGCATCCTTCACGCCCGGCTGTCCGGCCTGGGCGGCGCTGCCGAAAACCTTGGTGATGCCGCCTTTGACGTTGATCGTGGCAAAGCCGCCGCTGAGCTGATTGGTGCCCTGGGTGACTTTGATGCCGCCGTCGATGGTGGCCAGGCCGCTGTCGATGTTGTAGGCGCCGCGGTCGCCGCGGACGATTTCCTTGGCGGTTTCCATGCGCACGTTGCCGAAGCCCTGCACGTAATTGATGTCGCCGCGCGAGCGGCCGAGAATCTGCGAGCGGTCTTTTTTTGCCGGCGCCGCGGGGGTGCTCTCGCGGAAGAACGCCACCAGGCGGTCCGCGAACAGCCGGTGTTTGGTCTTGTCCTCGGCGAAGGCGTTGCCCTCGGCCACGGCCACGCCTTCGTTGGCCCAGTACTGCAGCACCTTGTGCGCCTGCACCTGGCCGTCGGGGCTGGTGAGCGTGACCGTATCGCCTTCCAGCACCAGTACCGCCTTATCCATGTCATAGACCGCCGCCTGGCCGGTGGCGGTCTCGTTTTCGGATTTCATCACGACATTGCCGGTGGCGAACACGCGATAGACTTCGTTGCCGCCACCGCCGGGGCGGGCCCGGTAATCGGCGATCAGTTCGTCGGCCGTGACGCTGACCGCGCCCTGCACGGCCTTGGCCTTGCCGCGGAAGATCACCCGCTTGGTGTCCTGGTTCAGTTCCATGCCGTTCTCGGAGGTGATCTCGACCGGCGCCTCCGACTCCTTGGGCGAGAACGTCAGCGACTGCGCGAACGCCGGCGCCGCCGCCGCGAGCGCCGCCACCGTGATGACTGCAAGAAGGCGGCGGTTCATTTCGGCGCTCCCGGAGGTGGTGCGGTTTTGGTGTCGTCGGACTTGGTTGCTTCGGACTTGGCGGATTTTGGGTTCAACACCAACCGCGAAGGGCCGGTGAACCGGATGATCTTGTCGTCCTTGTTGTAGGAGAAACCCGAGGCCTCCAGCTTGCCGAAACTGCCCTCGCCGGTGACCTTGGCATTGCCGCGCGCGCTGCCGTCCTTGAGGGTGATGTGGGCCTGGGAGGTGCGCAGCTTGCCTTGGGCCTGGTCGAGGGTCACCTCGCCGCTCAAGTCGATTTCCCGCTTATCGTGGTCGTAGATGCCGCTGCTGGCGCTGGCGGAGATGGCATTTCCGCTGGTGGTCCTGATGTCCGCCTTGGGCTGCGTGAGTTCGACGACCTTGTCGCCGGCGGCGCCCTGGCGAACGCTTTGCGCCGTCACTTCGTAGGGCTGGCCCTTGTCGTCGGTGCCGAAGTAACGCGCGTTGGTCATGGCCAGCGAGCGGCCGTTGGCGTCCTTGACCGGCGCGACGCGGATGCGTTCTTCCTGCTGGCGCAGCATCGGCAACACCAGCACCACCACCAGCAGCACCACCGCCGCCACCGGCAACGCGATCTTCATGATCTGGACAAAGCGGCTATACTGGCTGACCGAGGCCGCCACCTTCTCGTGTTGCGGCGGCTGGGCTTTGTAGAACGCGCCCTTTTCGCTGTCCCTGTTTTCCAAAGCGGGGGTCATACCGCCCCCGCGCGCAGCACGTCGTGGAGGCGCAGGATGCCGACCGGCTTCTCGTCTTCGACCACGAACACGCAGCCGACTTTCCACTCGTTCATCCGGCGCAGGGCTTCCGCCGCCAGGATGTTGCGGGCGGTGGACTTCGGCGCCTTGGTCATCACATCGCCCGCGGTCAGGCTCAGCAGCGCGTTGATGTGACGGCGCAGGTCGCCGTCGGTGACGATGCCGATCAATTTGCCGGCATCATCGACCACGCCCGCGACACCGAAGGTCTTGCTGGTCATGTAGGGCACGACCTCGGCCATGGGCGTCGCCGGCTTCACCAGCGGCAGTTCGGCGCCGGTGTGCATCAGTTCTTCCACCTTGAACAGTTTGCGGCCCAATTGCCCGCCCGGGTGGAACACCTTGTAATCGTCGGCGGTGAAACCGCGGCGTTCGAGCAGCGCCACGGCGATCGCGTCGCCCAACGCCAGGGTCAGCGTGGTCGAGGTGGTCGGCGCTTCCACGACCGCGCAGGCCTCGCCGGCCGGCGGCAGCAGCAGCACCACGTCGGCGCCGGTCGCGAGCGACGACTGGGCCCGGCTGGTGATGGCGACCAGGGAAATTCCGAAGCGGCGCGTATACGCAACCACGTCGCGCAGTTCATTGGCCTCGCCCGAATTGGAGATGGCGAGCACGGCATCGGCCTTGCCGATCATGCCCATGTCGCCGTGGCTGGCCTCGCCGGCGTGGACGAAGAACGCGGGCGTGCCGGTGGACGCCAGGGTGGCCGCGATCTTGCGCCCGACATGGCCCGATTTGCCGACGCCGGTGACGATCACCCGGCCTTCGATGCCGGAGAAAATATCGAGGGCCGAAACGAAAGCATCGCCGAGTCCGTCGCCCAGGGCCTGGAGCCCATCCCGCGCGTGGTTCAGCACCTGCCGGGCGCAGGCGATATCGCCTTGCGCCTTCATGGCTTTAGGCGCGGTTTTGGCGAGGGGAGCGGTCTTGGTCATCGGCTCAATGTCATCCAGCAACGCGCCAATACAGGCCGGCGCGGGGCCGAGAGTATGCCCGCGCCGGTTAAAAATTGGGTACAGTTTATTGCAATCCTCATGCCAACCTCGTCTTGACGCGCGATATCGCCGCGCGAGAGCCGAAAAGCACTCTCGAGATATGGCAAGAACGGGCCCATAAGCAAGAACCCGCGAAGATATTTCTTGAAATTAAATCAATCAGTTAAGCCGAATGGGCCTAATGATTGAAAATGTCCTCTTCCGCCCACCCGGCCAGGTCCAGGGCGGCGCGGTCGGGCAGGAACCGGAAGCAGGCGTCGGCCAGCTCCGTACGCCCTTCCCGGGCGACAAGGCGCTCCATTTCCGCCTTCAGGCGGTGGAGGTAGAGAACGTCGGCGGCGGCGTAGTCCAGCTGTTCGGCGGACAGCGTCGGGGCGCCCCAGTCCGAGGTCTGCTGCTGCTTGGAGATTTCCACGCCCAGAAAATCCCGGCACAGATCCTTGAGGCCGTGCTTGTCGGTGTTGGTACGGGCGAGGCGCGAGGCGGTGCGCGTGCAATAGACCGGGGCGCAGCGCACGCCGAGATGGCGCAGGATCATGCCGAGGTCGAACCGCGCGAAGTGGAAGATCTTGAGGAGTTTCGTATCCGCCAGTAGCGCCGCGAGGCGCGGCGCGGGCTGGCCGGGGACGATCTGCACGAGATGGGCGTCGCCGTCACCGGCGGAAATCTGGACCAGGCACAACCGGTCGCGGTGAAGTTTCAGGCCCGTGGTCTCGGTATCGACGGCGATGCTGCCTGAGAAGGAAACAGCACCGAGATCGCCGCGATGAAAGTGGTTTGCCAAGTCTGGGCCTGAAAAATCTATGTCTGTTACTTGCGAGTGGTGCCCAGGAAAGGACTCGAACCTTCACGTCCTTGCGGACACTGGCACCTGAAGCCAGCGCGTCTACCAATTCCACCACCTGGGCGCCCAGGACCGCGAAACAGGGCGGTCTTGAACAGGGCGAGACGGATACCCCCCGGCCCCGGGCTTGTCAATCTAAGGCGGTGCCCGGATGGGTCTTTTTTGGCGCCCGGCTCCGGTCACTCTGTTGCCAGGAAAGCGGTTTTTATGCGAGGTGTTCGGGACCGGAACGGCCCTTGCGGGCCAGAACGACAGAATCAGGCGGACTCAGCGCATGGCAGGTAAATTCGTCACGGTTTTCGGCGGCTCGGGCTTTATCGGCCGCCATGTGGTGCGCCATCTGGCGGCCCAGGGCTGGCGCGTACGGATCGCGGTGCGGGACATCGAAGAGGCCGGCTTCCTGCGCACGGCCGGCAACCTCGGGCAGATTTCCGCGATCGCCACCACCATCGCCGATGACGCCAGCGTTGCCGCCGCGGTGAAGGGCGCCGACGCCGTGATCAACCTGGTGGGCGTACTTTACGAACGCGGCAAGCGCACATTCCAGGCGCTGCATGTGGATGGCGCGCGGCGCATCGCCGAAGCCGCACGCGCCGCGGGCGCCACGCACCTCGTCCATGTCTCGGCACTGGGCGCCGATGCCAACTCGCCGTCCAAGTACGCGCGCAGCAAGGCCGCCGGCGAAGCCGCCGTGCATGGCGCGTTTCCCGGCGCCACCATCTTCCGCCCGAGCGTCGTGTTCGGCGCCGAGGACCACTTCTTCAACATGTTCGGTTGCCTGGCGCAGATCTCGCCGGTGCTGCCCTACTTCACCGACATCACGCCCCACACGCCGGGCGGCGGCGGCGCCAAATTCCAGCCGGTGTTCGTCGGCGATGTGGCCGAGGCGATCGCGGCGTCGGTGACCGGGGAAACCCACAAGGGCCGCAGCTATGAACTCGCCGGCCCTAAGGTTTACGACATGTTCGAGGTGCTCACGATCGTCAACCGCGAGACCATGCGTAAGCGCGCGATCTGGGGCATGCCCTATCTCTTCGCCCATATAAAGGCGGCTTTCCTGCAGTTCCTGCCGACGCCGCTGTTGACGCCCGACCAGGTGAAACTGCTGAAGCTCGGCAGCGTCGCGTCGGGCCGCGCGCCCGGCCTTGAGGCCTTCGGCATCGCGGCCACACCGGTGGAACTGGTGGTGCCCACCTACCTCAAGCGCTTCCGCCCCGTGCAGCAGACCAAGAAAATCCGCGCGGGTGGCAAGCTGGGCGCCCATTAGCGCCCGCCCGCAAACGGTCGCGGCCCAGCCCGCTTAAAAAGACAAACTGATCAGGTCGTAGGCCAGCACCAGCACGGCCGCGGCCGCGAGCAGGCGGTAGACCGCGAACACCGTGAAGGTCGAGCGCCTGAGCCAGCTCATCAGCGACGCGAGCGACGCCAGCGCCATCACGAAGCCGATGCTGCCCATGATCAGGTCGGTGCGTTCAAAATGAATCGCGGCGTTCGCGGTGCGCGCTTCGATCAAGGTCTTCACCAGCACCACCGCCAGCGGCAACGCGCCGGCCAGCATGGAAAACCGCACTGCCTCGTCGCGTTCATACCCCAACAGGCGCGCGACCGTGAGCGACGCTCCGGCGTTGCGCACTCCCGGCAACAGCGACACCGCCTGGGCAAGGCCGATCAGCACCGCATCGACGAAGGTGGCATGTTCGACGCGTTTGACCGTCATGCACATGCGGTCGAAGGCGAGCAGCGCCAGGGCGCCGCCGGCGCTCAGCCAGCCGATCATCATTTGGGTGTTCGCGACTCCCGGCGCATAGCGTTCGAGTGCAAAAAGCACCGCCACGGCCGCGATCGCGGAGACGAAAAACTGCGCCGCGAGCCGGGCGCCGGGGTCGCGCTTGCCCTTGGCGGCGCGCACCACGCCCACGCCCATGTCGAACAGGTCAGCCCAGAAATAGGCCAGCATGGCGAGCAGCACACCCGCCTGGGTAGCGATGACGACCGCCGGTCCGGGAGCCTCCCAGCCGGTGAATTCGGTCAAAAGGGCAATATGGACCGAAGTCCCTATGGGGAAGACCGCTCCCAACCCCTGGAGCACTGCGAACACAACCGCTTGCGTCAGCGCCACGCGCCTGCACCCATCCCTGGTCCCTAAGTCCTTATACCACTGAGGATTCCTGGGCTAAAGGCCCTTCAGAAATGAAATTAGTATTTATTTGGTTACTAATTTTTGCGCCATCCATCGAAAAATCCGCCGCCTGATCCTGATTTTGTCTATGCGCGAAAAATAAGGTCAGTATTGATGACATATATGGAGGATTCTGCTGGTTGGTCGCGGCATTGGCCTGTAAGTACCGCCCTTCCTTCTCCTTTGCCCGAAGTGAATCGCCATGTCCGACTCCGGCCAGAAGCCCCGCGAAATGCTCCAGTTCCTCCGCGTGGACGCGGAAGGACCAGCCAAACGCGCGCCCAACCAGCGCCGCAAGGATTTCGGCGAGATCTATGAGTCCTGGCCCGCGGCCGATGCCGGCGACCAGGCGTCGCGCTGCGAGCAATGCGGCATTCCGTTCTGCCAGGTGCATTGCCCGGTGCAGAACAACATCCCCGACTGGCTCAAGCTCACCGCCGAGGGCCGGCTGGAAGAAGCCTACGAAGTCTCCTCGGCCACCAACAACATGCCCGAGATCTGCGGCCGCATTTGCCCGCAGGACCGGCTATGCGAGGGCTCCTGCGTGCTGGAACAGTCCAAGCACGGCGCGGTGACCATCGGCGCGGTGGAGAAGTTCATCACCGACACCGCCTGGGAAAAGGGCTGGGTGAAGCCGGTGACCCCGGCGCGTGACCTCGACACCTCGATCGGCATCATCGGGGCCGGTCCCGGCGGCCTGGCCGCCGCGGAGGAACTGCGCAAGCTCGGACACAAGGTCGAGATCTACGACCGCTACGACCGCGCCGGCGGCTTGCTGATTTACGGCATCCCGAACTTCAAGCTTGAGAAAGAGGTGGTGCAGCGGCGCACCGACCTCCTGAAGCGCGCCGGCATCGTGTTCCATCACAATGTCGATGTCGGCAGGACCATCAGCTTCGCCGATCTGCGCAAGAAACATCACGCGGTACTGATCGCCACCGGCGTTTACAAGGCACGCGGCCTCGCCTGCCCCGGCGTCGGCGCCACCGGCGTGTTCCCGGCCATGCGCTACCTGACCGCGTCCAACCGCAAGGATCTGGGCGACAGCGTGCCCGATTTCGACAACGGCGAATTGAACGCGAACGGCAAGAACGTAGTGGTCATCGGCGGCGGCGACACCGCCATGGATTGCGTGCGCACCGCCATCCGCCAGGGCGCGAAATCCGTGAAGTGCCTCTATCGCCGCGACCGCGAGAACATGCCCGGCTCGCAGCGCGAAGTCGCCAACGCCGTCGAGGAAGGCGTCGAGTTCCTGTGGTTGTCGGCGCCGGAAGCGGTGCTGCACGACGCCGACAACATGGCCACCGGCGTGCGCGCCGTGCGCATGCGCCTGGGCACGCCCGACCAATCGGGCCGCGCCAAGCCGGAAGAGATCGAAGGCTCGCAATTCGTGGTGCCGGCCGACATGGTGATCGAGGCGCTCGGCTTCGACCCCGAGGACATGCCGGCGATGTTCGGCGAGACCGCGCTGGGCGTCACGCGCTGGGGCACGCTCAAGACCGACTTCCGCACGCAGATGACGACGATGGACGGCGTGTTCGCCGCCGGCGACATCGTGCGCGGCGCGTCCCTGGTGGTCTGGGCGATCCGCGACGGCCGCGACGCCGCCGCCAGCATCCACCGCTATCTGAATTCCTCGACCGCGACGCAGCCGCAAACACTGCGTCAGGCTTCTTAAGAGAATGACCATGACCGAACAAAACTTCGACCACATCGAATCCGGTGAGCAGTTCGTCGCGAACTACCGCGCCAACGCCGAGAAGCTGACCGCCGCGCACGCCTACGACCCGGCGCAGGAACACGATGCCTGCGGTGTCGGCATGGTGGTGTCGGTCACCGGCAAGCCCCGCCGCGAAGTGGTCGAGGCCGGAATCGACGCACTCAAGGTGCTCTATCACCGCGGCGCCGTGGACGCCGATGGCAAAACCGGCGACGGCGCCGGCATCCATCTCGAAGTCCCCCAGGACTTCTTCCGCGAGCATGTCACCCGCACCGGCCACGTGCTGCCCGAGGGCGAGATCCTGTGCGTCGGCCAGGTGTTTCTGCCCAAGACCGACCTGGGCGCCCAGGAAACTTGCCGCACCATCGTCGAAAGCGAGATCCTCGCGGCCGGCTACTACATCTACGGCTGGCGCCAGGTGCCGGTGGACATCTCGATCATCGGCGAGAAAGCCAACGCCACCCGCCCCGAGATCGAACAGATCATGATCGCCAACCGCCGCGGACTTTCCGGTGACGACCTGGAACGCAACCTCTACGTCGTTCGCCGCCGCATCGAGAAGCGCGTGCAGGAAGACCACATCCGCGAGTTCTATATCTGCTCGTTCTCCAGCCGTTCGATCATCTACAAGGGCATGTTCCTGGCCGAGCAGCTGACCGCCTTTTATCCCGACCTGCTGGACCCGCGTTTCATCTCCAGCTTCGCGATCTATCACCAGCGCTATTCCACCAACACCTTCCCCACCTGGCACCTGGCGCAGCCGTTCCGCATGCTCGCCCATAACGGCGAGATCAACACGCTGCTCGGCAACGTCAACTGGATGAAATCCCACGAGTGCCGTCTCGACCACCCGCTGTTCGGCGACGCCATCGAGGACGTGAAGCCGATCATCCAGCCGGGCGGCTCGGACTCCGCCACCCTCGACAACGTGTTCGAACTGATGTGCCGCGCCGGGCGCACCGCGCCCATGGCGCGCTGCCTGCTGGTGCCCGAGAGCATCAGCCAGAACGCCGACATGCCCGAGGCCCACCGCAACCTGTTCGGCTACTGCAACGCCGTGATGGAGCCCTGGGACGGCCCGGGCGCCATGTGCGCCACCGACGGGCGCTGGGTGCTGGGCTATATGGATCGCAACGGCCTGCGCCCGATGCGCTACACGCTTACGGATGATGGTTTGCTGATCGTCGGTTCCGAAACCGGCATGGTGCGCATCGAAAGCGCGCGCGTGGTGGAAAAGGGCCGCGTCGGCCCCGGCCAGATGATCGGCGTCGACCTCAAGGAAGGGAAGTTCTTCCACGACCGCGAATTGAAGGATTCGCTGGCCGCCAAGCAGCCGTTCGGCCAGTGGGTGCAGAACACCACGCATCTCGACACCATCGCCAAGACCGCCAAGCGCCCGGTCTCCGCCATCACCAAGGAAGACCTGCTCCGCCGCCAGCACGCTTTCGGGCTCACGCTGGAAGACATGGAGTTGATCCTGCATCCCATGGTGATGGACGCCAAGGAAGCCGTCGGCTCCATGGGCGACGACACGCCGCTCGCGGTGCTGTCGGACAATTATCGCGGCCTGCATCACTTCTTCCGGCAGAACTTCAGCCAGGTGACCAATCCGCCGATCGATTCCTTGCGCGAACGCCGGGTGATGAGCCTGAACACGCGCCTCGGCAACCTCGGCAACATCCTGGATGAATCGCCCGAGCAGTGCGAAATCCTGCAGCTGTCCTCGCCGATGCTGACCTCGACCCAGTTCGCCGCCATGCGCAAGTATATGGGCGACGCCGCCGGCGAGGTGGACTGCACCTTCGACGCCGCCCATTCCGAAAAGGGCGGCGGCGAGAATGCCCTGCGCCTCGCGATCCTGCGCATCCAGAACGAAGCCGAGGAAGCGGTGCGCGCCGGCAAGCGCCATGTGATCCTTTCGGATGAAGCCGTCGGCCCCACCCGCGCAGCGATCCCGATGATCCTGGCGGCCGGCGCGGTGCACACGCACCTGATCCGCCAGAAGCTGCGCACTTTCTGTTCGCTCAATGTGCGGACGGGCGAGTGCCTGGACGTACAGTATTTCGCCGTGATGATCGGCGTCGGCGCCACCAGCGTGAACGCCTACCTCGCCGAAGAAGCCATCGCCGACCGCCACCGCCGCGGCTTGTTCGGGGACATGAACCTCGAGGACGCCATCAAGCGCTACCAGAAGGCCATCGGCGAGGGCCTCTTGAAGATCATGTCCAAGATGGGCATCGCGGTGATCAGCTCCTACCGTGGCGGTTACAACTTCGAAGCCGTCG
Organism: Rhodospirillaceae bacterium; assembly: GCA_019694335.1. GTDB lineage: Bacteria > Pseudomonadota > Alphaproteobacteria > Rhodospirillales > Rhodospirillaceae > SHVO01. Next base: position 20,409 of record JAIBCD010000010.1, read on the forward strand.
GCCTGTCGCGTTCCATGGTGGCCGAGTTCTTCCCCGGCATGACGTCGCGCATTTCCGGCATCGGCCTGGCCGGCGTGCAGAAGAAGGTGCTGGAGCAACACGCGCGCGCCTTCCATTCCGGCGCCGTGACCCTGCCGGTCGGCGGCTTCTACCGCTACCGCGCCAAGTCGGGCGAGACCCACGGCCACGACGGCCGCCTGATCCACATCCTGCAGACAGCGGTGGAGAAGGACGCCTACGCCACCTACCTCAAGTACGCGGAGGGCATCCGCAAGCTGCCGCCGATCTGGTTGCGCGACCTGCTCGATTTCCGCAAGGCCGCGAAGCCGATCTCGTCGGAGCAGGTGGAATCCACCACCGAGATCCGCAAGCGCTTCGTCACCCCCGGCATGTCCCTGGGCGCCCTGGGCCCCGAGGCGCACGGCACCCTCAACATCGCCATGAACCGTATCGGCGCCAAGTCGGACTCCGGCGAAGGCGGCGAAGTGCGCGCGCGCTACAAGCCGGCGCCCAACGGCGACAACGCCAACTCGGCCATCAAGCAGATCGCCTCGGGCCGCTTCGGCGTCACCGCCGAATACCTGAACCAGTGCCGCGAGATCGAGATCAAGGTCGCCCAGGGCGCCAAGCCCGGCGAAGGCGGCCAGTTGCCCGGTTTCAAGGTGACGGTGGAGATCGCCTCCTTGCGCCACGCCACGCCCGGCGTGATGCTGATCTCGCCGCCGCCGCACCACGACATCTATTCCATCGAAGACCTGGCGCAGCTGATCTACGACCTGAAGCAGATCAACCCGCGCGCTCGCGTCTGCGTAAAGCTGGTGGCGCGCACCGGCATCGGCACGATTGCAGCAGGTGTGGCCAAAGCCAACGCCGACGTGATCCTGGTGTCCGGCCATTCCGGCGGCACCGGCGCAAGCCCGCAGACCTCGATCAAGTTCGCGGGGCTGCCGTGGGAAATGGGCCTCACCGAAGTCCACCAGGTGCTGACCCTCAACCGCTTACGTCATAGGGTTTTGCTGCGGACCGACGGCGGCATCAAGACCGGGCGCGACGTAGTGATCGCCGCCATGATGGGCGCCGAGGAATTCGGCATCGGCACGTCGTCGCTGGTGGCGATGGGCTGCATCATGGTGCGCCAGTGCCATTCCAACACCTGCCCGGTCGGCGTCTGCACCCAGAACCCGGAACTGCGCAAGAAGTTCACCGGCACGCCCGAGAAGGTGGTCAACCTGTTCAGCTTCATCGCCGAGGAGGTGCGCGACATCCTGGCGAGCCTCGGGTTCAAGAGCCTGAACGACGTGATCGGCCGCACCGACCTGCTGCACCAGGTCAGCCGCGGCGCAGCGCACCTCGATGACCTCGACCTCAACCCGCTGCTGGTGCAGCCGGATTCCGGCGGCCTGCCCACGCGCAACGCGGTCAAGGGCCGCAATGAGGTCGCGCCGACCCTGGACGAGCAGATGATCGCCGACGCCAAGCCGCTGCTGGACGAAGGCGAGAAAATGCAACTCACCTACAACGTGCGCAACGTGCACCGCGCGGTAGGCACCAAGCTCTCGCATATGATCGTCAGCAAGTACGGCATGACCGGCCTCGCGCCCGGCCATATCACCGTGCGCCTGCGCGGATCGTGCGGCCAGTCGCTGGCGGCCTTCGCCGTGCAGGGATTGAAGCTGGAAGTGTGGGGCGATGCCAACGATTACGTGGGCAAGGGCCTGTCCGGCGGCTCGATCGTCATCCGCCCGACCACCACCTCGCACTACAAGTGGAGCGACAACACCATCATCGGCAACACCGTGCTGTACGGCGCGACATCGGGCCGCTTGTTCGCGGCCGGCCAGGCCGGCGAACGGTTCTGTGTGCGCAACTCAGGCGCGGTGACGGTGATCGAAGGCTGCGGCTCCAACGCCTGCGAATACATGACCGGCGGCGTGGCGGTGATTCTGGGCAAGGTCGGGGCCAACTTCGGCGCCGGCATGACCGGCGGCATGGCCTTCGTCTACGACAAGGACAACGAGTTCGCCCATCGCATCAACCCCGACAGCGTGATCTACCAGCGCATCGAGGTCGGCCATTACGAGACCCAGTTGCGGAATCTGGTGATGGAGCACCACAAGGAAACCTCATCGCCGTGGGCGGAACAGCTGCTGGTCAACTGGGACCGCGAAGTACGCCACTTCTGGCAGGTGGTTCCCAAGGAAATGCTGGAGCGCCTTGAGGTGCCCGTCACGCGGGATGTCGCGGCGAAACTCAAAGCCTGAAATAAGGGCCGGAGGAAACCCTCCGGCCCTTATTCTTTACGCCAGCGCGCGGTCGAGGATCGCCAGCGCGCGCTCCACTTCTCCCGCGCTCACGTTCAAGGCCGGCATGAAGCGCAAGGCATCCGGCCGGGGCGCGTTGAGCAGCAGGCCCATCTCCCGCGCGCGATCGACCACGGCTGCCGCGTTGCCCTTGGGCAAGCCCAGCGCCAGCAACAGGCCGCGCCCGCGCACGTCACCCAGGGTGTGTTTGACCGCGAGCCGCCTGAGGCCGCCGGCAAGTTGCACACTGCGGTCGTCGATCCCCTTCAGGAACCCGGGCTTGGCGATCTCGTCCACCACCGCGCAGCCGACCGCGGTCATGAGCGGGTTGCCGTTGAAGGTGCCGCCCTGGTCGCCGGCTTCGAAGCAGCAGACCTCGTCCTGCGCCAGCAAGGCCGCCAGCGGCACGCCGCCGCCCAGGCCTTTGCCCAGGGTCATGATGTCGGGGACGATCCCCGGCCACTGGCAGGCGAACATCTTGCCGGTGCGGCCGATGCCGGTCTGCACCTCGTCCAGGATCAGGAGCACGCCCCTGGCCGTGCACAGCGCCCGCAGTTCCTTGAGATACTTGTCGGTGGCGGAGAACACCCCGGCCTCGCCCTGGATCGGCTCCAGCATGACCGCCACAACCTCATCGGTGAGCGCGGCTTCCAGCGCCGCGAGATCGTTGAGCGGCACTTTGACAAAGCCGTCCACCTTGGGCGCGAACAGCTTATCCCACTGCGGTTTGCCCGAGGCCGACATGCAGGCGAGCGTGCGGCCATGGAAGCCGTGTTCCAGCGTGACGATACGCGTGGCGCCGTTCTTGCGCGCGGCACCCCATTTGCGCGCGAGCTTGATGGCGCCTTCGTTGGCCTCGGCGCCGCTGTTGGCGAAGAACACCTTGTCCAGGCCGCTGTGCACCGCGAGCTTGTCGGCCAGGCGCATCATCGGCTCGTTGTAGAACGCCGGGCTGCAATTGATCAGGCGCGAGGCCTGGTACACCAGCGCGCCGGTCACCCGCGGCGAGCAATGCCCGAGCGCATTCACCGCCCAGCCTTGGACGAAATCCAAATATCGCTTGCCGGCATGATCCGTGAGCCACGAACCGCGGCCCGACACGAACAGGATGTCCGGGCGGGTGGTGATCTCCATCAGCGACAGCGACGGAGCAAAGGCGGGATCGGGCAGGACGGTCGATACGGCGGCCATCGGACTCTCCTCTGTTGGGAAACCCGCCGGCGCAAAGCAAAACCCCCGCCGACGAGCGTCTGGCGGGGGTTTTGGGAAACGGCTGAAGCTGTTGATTACAGCGCGCGCGAATGCCCATCCCCGCCGGAAGCATGGCGGTGACGTCGGATGGGGCGGAAAAGGGTCGCGGCGAAATGCATGTCCGCTGCTCTAATGCCTTCGTTTCAGGCTGTCAACCGGCCCGCCGGCGCGTGAAGGCGAAGACTCTCGCACAAAACCCGCGATATGCTGACCGCATAGAGCATGTTGGGCCGAAGTGGACACCGGTTCGGCCGCCCAATCTGCGACCAAGAAAATCCGGGAGCTGTTTCGATTTCTCGAAACAGCCTTTGGCAGGAGGACTTCCGCATGAAACGCTTTGCTTCTATCGCGATGATCGCCGCAGTGGCGCCATGCGCCGCGCTGGCGCAAGTACCGCCGCAGCCGCTGGCCATGCCGGCCGCCATCGAGGCGCCGCGCGACGCGCACTATCCCGGCACCATCACGCTCGCGGTCGACGCCACCGACCTCAACCGCCACATCTTCCGGGTGAAGGAGCAGATCCCGGTGCAGGGCGGCGCGATGACCTTGCTGTATCCCAAATGGCTGCCAGGCAACCATTCGCCCACGGGGCGCGTCGATGCGGTCGCGGGCCTGATCATCACCGCGAACGGCAAGCGCGTGGAATGGGTGCGCGATCCGGTGGACGTGTTCGCCTTCCATGTGGACGTGCCGGCGGGCGCCAAGACCCTCGACCTCGAATTCCAGTTCCTGACCTCGGGCACCGGCGACGAAGGCCGCGTGGTGATGACCCCCGAGATGCTGAATCTGCAATGGAATGCCGTGGCGCTCTATCCCGCCGGTCACTTCACCCGGCAGATCGACGTTGCGGCGAGCGTGACCCTGCCCAAAGGCTGGCAGTTCGCCACGGCACTCGAAACCGCATCCACCAGCGGTGACACCACCACCTTCAAGACCGTGCCGTTCGAGACCCTGGTGGATTCGCCCATGTTCGCGGGCAAGTATTTCAAGCGCGTCGATCTGGGTGCGATCGGCGGCGCGCCGGTGCGTCTGGATATCGTCGCCGACGCCCCCGAGCTGCTGGAAGCCAAGCCCGAATATATCGAGGCCCACAAGAACCTGGTGACCCAGGCCGCCAAACTTTTCAACTCGCACCACTTCGACCACTACGATCTTTTGCTGGCGCTGTCCGACAAGCTCGGCGGCATCGGCCTCGAGCATCACCGCTCCAGCGAGAACGGCACCGTGCCGACCTATTTCACCGAGTGGGACAAGAACGCGCCGGCCCGCAACTTGCTGCCGCACGAATTCAACCATTCCTGGAACGGCAAATTCCGCCGGCCCGCCGACCTGTGGACGCCGAACTACAACGTGCCCATGCGCGGCAGCCTGCTTTGGGTTTACGAAGGCCAGACCCAGTACTGGGGCTATGTGCTCGGCGCACGCGCCGGCCTGGTGACCAAGGAACAGACCCTCGACGCCCTCGCCGCCACCGCGGCGACCTACGACTATCGCATCGGCCGCGAGTGGAAGACCTTGGCCGACACCACCAACGATCCGGTGGTCGCCCTGCGCCGCGCGATCCCCTGGGTCAGCTACCAGCGTAGCGAGGACTACTACTCCGAAGGCCAGCTGGTGTGGCTGGATGTCGACACGCTGTTGCGCGAACTGTCGGGCGGCAAGAAGTCGCTGGACGATTTCGCCAAGGCCTTTCATGGCATCGACGACGGCAGCTGGGTGCCAGTCACCTATACCTTCAACGATGTGGCGCGCATCCTGAACGGCATCCAGCGCTACGACTGGGCCAAACTCCTGCGCACGCGCCTGGAAAGCCACGGCCCCGGGGCACCGCTCGACGGCATCACGCGGGGTGGGTACAAACTGGTCTACACCGACACGCCCACCGCCTACTTCAAGGATGTCGAAGCGCGCGGCCGCAACACCAACCTCAGCTATTCCCTCGGGATGGTGATCGGCCGCGAAGGGCGCCTAACCGATGTGCGTTGGGGCGGCCCGGCCCACGGCGCGGGGCTTTCCCTCGGCGCCCAGATCATCGCCGTGAACGGCGTCGCCTACGACGCCGACAAGCTCAAGACCGCGATCAAGAACGCCAAGGACAGCAAGGATCCGATCACCTTCCTGGTGAAGTACCGGGACAACTACACCACCGTGCCGATCGACTACCACGATGGCCTGCGCTACCCGCGCCTGGAGCGGGTCGAAGGCACACCGGATCGCTTGAGCGAGATTTTCGCCGCTAAGTAAAACGCGCGCGGATCAGTTCGAACGCGGCGCGCTGCGCCAGCGCTTCGCCGCCGGCGGGGCGTCCCGGGCGGTCGCCCGGGTTCCAGGCGTAGACGTCGAGGTGCGCCCAGGGGACGTTTGTGTCCTTGGGGCGGGCGAATTCCTTGAGGAACAGAGCCGCGGTAATGGCGCCGGCGAAAGGTGAATCGCCGGCGTTGTTGATGTCCGCCACCTTGCTGTCGATCATGCGCCGGTAAGGCTGCCACAGCGGCAGGCGCCACACGGGATCGAAGCATTTGTCGGCGGCGGCCGCGAAATCCCGCGCCAGCGCTTCGTCGTCGGTGAACAGCGCCGGAATTTCCGGCCCAAGGGCCGTGCGCGCGGCGCCCGTGAGCGTGGCGAAATCGATCAATAGCGCCGGCGATTCGGACACGGCTTCGGTCAGCGCGTCGCCCAGCACCAGGCGCCCTTCGGCGTCGGTGTTGCCGATCTCGACCGTGATGCCCTTGCGGGTGCGCAGGATGTCGCCGGGGCGGAAGGCGTTGCCCGCCACGGCGTTCTCGACCGCCGGGATCATCACCCGCAGGCGCACCGGCAAGGCGGCTTGCATGATCATCTGGGCGAGTCCGAGCACGGTGGCCGCACCGCCCATGTCCTTTTTCATCAGCGCCATGGCGCTGGCGGGTTTAAGATCGAGGCCGCCGGTGTCGAAACACACGCCCTTGCCGACCAAGGTCACCTTCGGCGCGGTCGCCATGCCCCAGGTGAAATCGATCAGGCGCGGCGCGCAGGTGCTGGCGCGGCCCACGGCGTGGATCATCGGGTAATTGGCCGCGAGCAGTTCGTCGCCGGTGATGGTGCGGAAGGTCGCGTCGCAGGCGGTGGCCAAATCCTTCGCCGCCTGTTCGAGCGCATCCGGCAGCATGTCGTTCGCGGGCGTGTTGACCAAATCGCGGGTCAGCGCCGCGGCCGCTACCGCCTGCTCCACATAGGCGCGGTCACAGCCCTCGGGCCATTGCAGGCGGGCACGTTCGGAGGGCGATTCGCTTTTGTACTTGCCGAAACCATAAGCGCCGAGGCCCCAGGCCAGCGCCGCCCAGGTGGCGAAACCCGGCATCGCGCCGACGCTCTCGTGCAAACGATAGACGCTTTTGGGCAGAGTCTTGGCGAGATTGCCCGTCACCCAAGGATCATCGCCCTTGCCGAGGCCGAGCACCACCATCGCCACCGCGCCGCCGGCGTCGGCGATCACGCTGACCGATCCGGAATCGCCCCGGAAATTGGTGGCCGTGAGCCATGCTTTGACGGCGGACGGCTGCGTGGCGGCCCAGGCTTCAAGCCGGTCGGCGGTCACCGCGTGAAGCGGAACCGCCGGCGTGCCGGGTTCGACCAGGATACTGCCGAGAGAGAATGTCACGAGACCGAGAATAGCGAGATCAGCTCGCGAAGGGTATGGCGGATGGGACGGGTTTCAGCTTCGGTCTTGGCCGGCGGCTTCGGGGCCGGCGCTTGCGGTTCGTTGGCGGCCGCCGGATCCATCAAGCCGTTTTGAACATAGTAACGGTCGGCGCCTTTCAGCACCGGTACGCCAATGTCCTGGGCCGCCAGGTTCCTGTCCATGAACTGGCCGCGGGGATGCCCGGCCTTGAACAGCGGCGCGTTGCGCTCGTGCCACAGCGCCCGCACGATCCCGTAAGCCAATTCCGGGTCCATATTGCTGCGCCCGACCAGCACCGACCCGACGTCGATGGTTTCCACCGGCTTCTGAGCCGCGCCATAGGAGCCGCCCGGGATCACGCCGTGGGTATAGAATGGAAACACCTGCACCAGCTTGTCGGCCGGCGGCCCCGCGATCGGCACCAATCGCACCGGCAGGCGGCCCGCCAGATCCTCAAGCGCCAGCACGGGCGCGCCGCTCACCAGGAACACCGCGTCCACGGTGTTCCTGGTGAGTGCGTCGCCGGCGGCGGCGAACTCCAGGTATTTGATCTGCACCGAGTCCCATTTCACGCCGAACGCCGACAGGATCAACTTGGCCGTGGCGGCGGTGGCCGAGGTCTCCGTGCCCATGGCGACACGTTTGCCCTTGAGGTCGGCGACGCCCTTGATCGGGGAATCGGCGCGCACGATCAGGTGGACGTTCTCCGGGTAAAGCCGCGCGATCAGGCGCAGGTTGTCCAGGGGCGGTTCGTTGGCGAAGGCGCCCACGCCCCGGTAGGCCCAGGCGGTGACGTCGGCCTGGGACAGGGCAAGGTCGAGATCGCCCCGGGCGACGGCGCGCAGGTTATCGGCGGCATTGGCGGTGGTCTGGGCCACGGCGATCAGGCCGGGCACCCCGCAGCTGCCACCGCGGTCGCACTCGCGCGAGCCGGGCGGATTGGAGATCGCATTGGCGATCAGCCCGCCGAAGGGGAAGTCGGTGGCGCCCGTGGGGCCCGCGCCGATGCGGATGACCTTGGTCGACTCCTGCGCCGCCGCCGGCCCGCCCCCGCCTACCAGCGCCACCGCGCTTAAGGCGAAAGCGGCGCAGGCGGTAGCGAGTCGGAGCTGGGTCAACAGACGCGGAAACAAGACCGGCAATCCCTCGATCGGCCCACACAAGGGCCTGTGTGGCGTGCATAACATATCCCGCGCGCGCCGGGGTATTTTCGTTCCCGGTCTGTGGCGATTGCATGGCGATGTGACCCGGCTTCAACACCCGCCCCCGAGACTTGTCGAACGGGCCGCCGGTGCTTCATGGTGTGCCGTCACAAAACCGCCGTAAAGCAGGCTGCCCGCGATGCTCGACATTCGCCAGATTCCGGTGCTCTCCGACAACTTCATCTACCTGGCGCGCGAACCGGCCAGCGGCCTGGTCGCGGTGGTCGATCCCGCCGTGCCCGAACCGGTGCTTGCCGAGGCGGCCCGGCTGGGCTGGACGATCACCCATATACTCAACACCCATCACCACGGCGATCACGTCGGCGGCAACCTGGCGATCAAGGCCGCCACCGGCTGCCGGATCGTGGGCCCCGCGCCCGACGCCGGCCGGATTCCGGGAATCGATCTGCCCTTGGGTGATGGCGCCACCTTCGACCTGGGGGCGGAACGGGCGCGCGTGTTCTTCGTCCCCGGCCACACCCGCGGCCATATCGCCTATTGGTTCGAGGGGGCGAAGGCCTTGTTCTGCGGCGATACCCTGTTCTCGGCCGGCTGCGGCCGGCTGTTCGAGGGCACGCCCGGCCAGATGTGGTCCAGCCTGAAACGCCTGCGCGACCTGCCACCGGACACACAGGTCTACTGCGCCCATGAATACACCCAGAGCAATATCCGCTTCGCCGTGACCGTGGATCCGCACAACGCCGACCTGAGAGCGCGGGAGACCGAGGTCGCCGCGTTGCGTGCGGCCGGACAGCCGACCATCCCGTCCACCATCGCCCTGGAACGGGCGGTCAATCCCTTCCTGCGCGCGGACACAGCCGCCGTCGCGGCGGGCGTCGGACTCGGCGGGCATGACCCGGTGGACGTGTTCGCCGAGGTCCGGCGGCGGAAGGATAACTTCTAGCAACCGCCGGCGAAGCCGCGCCGTACGGATTCCAGTTCGCACACCATGGCGCGCGCCGTGGCGGCATCGACCGGGGCGGTGCGTTCACGCCGGACATACAGCCCAAGCTTCCAACCGCGATACTCCACCCGTTCCGCCAAGTCGAAATTGCGCGCGAGTTCGTGCTCGATCACCGGGCGCGGCGTCAGGCCTTGCTGGTAGACCACGGCGTCGTAGTCGCGCGCGAGCCAGCGCGCCAGGGTGTCGTCGGTCCACAAGGATTCCGCCTCCAGCGCCCGCACGACCGCCGGCCTCTGGTCGGCGGCAACCGCATGCGCGATCTCGCGGTAGCTCTGCCAGAGGTTCAGGCTTTGCGGCGGCAAGACCCGGCCTGCCGCGAACACGGCGTAGGTGATGGATGGCAGGTTGTGGAGCACCAGGACCGGCGTGTCGGGCAATGCCGCGCCGACCGCGCGCGCGAGACCGGCCATGTCGTCGCGTTCGCTGTTGGTCTGGGTCTGGCGGAGCATGGGGGCCGGGAATCCGGTCAGGCCCTCGGCGGTCATGGGATCGGGCGACCGCACGGCCCCCGACGCGAACACATTCAGGAGCACCACGGCGGCGCAGATCGGCAGCACGCCCGCGAGCGGTTCCTGCTTGCGCTGTTCGCGCCGCGCCCACAGCACCGCGAACGCCGCACCGGCCGCGAGCGCGCCCAGGCCCACGAAGTAGTTGGTGTAGGTGAGGATGCAGGTCGGGCAATAACCGACCGAGCCGAGGTAATGCGTGGCGGCCAGGAAGAAGAACAAGGCCGGCGCCAATAGCCAGAGCGGTTCCTTGCGCGCGAGGATCAGCGCCGCGGCCGCGCCGAGGATGGTGCCCGCGTAAGGCAGCAGGAAGGCATTGGCGATATCGCGCCCCGAGATCCGCCCGGGTTCGAACGCCAGGGACAGCGGCGAAACGGTCGACGACAGGATCAGCGCGAAGCGGTCTGGCAAAAGGCCGGCGAACCTCAAGACCGGCGTGAGCCCCGGCAGCCGCACCGCGTATTCCGCGAGCCGCTCCGGAAACATCCAGAGAATCGCGGCGCTCGCGGCGATGCAGGTGGCGGCAAGGACGCCGGCATGACGCCGGCGCCGTTCGCGCAGGACAAGGACATAAACCGGCGCCAGAACCGCGACCGCCAGGATCATGTTCTGACGGAAAAAGAACATGAGCACGAACAGCACGCCAAGGCCCGCACTGGCGGCGAGCGGCGGCCGGTCGGGGGCCTTCAGTGTCAGCCAGACACTGGCCATCAGCAACAAAGCCACAGCCGCCAGGGGGGTGGCCGTGGCGAAGTAATAGGTGGTCGCGGGCGCGAGGGCGTAGACCAGCACGCCCAGCGCCGCCGCCGCCGGGTTGCCGGTGAGTTTGCGCCCGCACAGGAACAGGAGGGTGCCGCTCAAGGCCCCCATGACCAGGGACAGAATACGGCCGGTGATCAGCCCCGGCCCGAACCAGGATTGTGCCAGGCCCAGCAGCGAGAAATACAGCGGCATATACCAGGTGGCGTCGGCATCGCTGTAGGGCGCCACCAGCCCCCGTGCGTACCACCAGGACTTGGCGACATAGGTGATCTCGTCGCTCCAGGTGCGGCCGCGCACCACCGCATAAGCGCCGAAGGCGGCGTAGAACACCGCCGCCGCCACGAGGATCACCGGCCAGAGCCGGCGCGCGGACCCGGCTTCCGCCCTGGTCACGGCTGACCGGGGCCCGGCTACGGCGCCTGGGCGCCGCTGGCGCGCAGACCGCAGGCGGTGGTCATGTCGGTCACGACACCGGCGGTGGTGTTGTTGACCAGGTGCTGAAGGAAACCCGTGAATGGCGTCTCGGCCCTGATCACATAGTGATACATGCCGTCGGTCGGCGTGACACCGGCCTGGGTCTCGATGGTCGTGATGGGGACCACCGTGCTGCTATTGGGCTGGACGTTGGGTATGAGGTAACTGCCGAGTTTCTTGCCGTCGCGGGCGTCGTAGACGCCGAGCGCCATGGTCGGCCCATTCACCGACGTGACCCCGGTGTTATTGATGACCACCGAGCTGGGGTATTGCCCATTCAGCAGCGAGGAGTGCACGCCGGCAAGCTTCATGGGATCGGCGGTCACGGCCTGCGCGCAGGTCGAGAGGTTGGTGAGCGTGGCGTTGCTCGAGCGCCATAGCACGTGCTGCACGTTGCCCGAGAACTTGGCTTCGATACTGGCGGCGTAATAGTCGGGTTTGACGGTGCCGGCGGGGAGCGCGCTTTCGATGTCGCCGATGAACACCTGCTGCTCGGCGCCCCCGGGGATGCTCGGGCTGGTCCAGATCCCGAGGGAACGCCCGGAGGCGTAGTCATAGAGGTTCACCGTGGCCGTGCCGGCCGTGGTTCCGGAATTGTAAAAGCGCAGGAACGACTGCGAGCCGGTCTGCGCGGTAGAGAAGATCAGGCTGGGGCTCAGGGTAGAAGCAACCGTTACCGCGGGGTTGCCGCTGAAGGAGCAGACCGTGGTCATGTCGGTGATCACGCCCGCCTGGACGTTGCTCACCAGGTGCTGGAGGAAGCCGGTGAACGCCGGCAGCGACTCGATTTTCACGATATAGTGCGGAACCGTGGACGTCGGCGCGATGTCGGCGGCGGCCTCCATCTGCTTCATCGGGATGATAACGCGGCCATTCGCCGGCACCGACAGAATGGTATAGGTTCCGAGCCGCACATTGGTGCTGGCGTTGTAGATGCCGAGCACCGTGCCGGCGGCGGTCTGTCCGGAGTTGTTGACAACAACCGAGCTGGGGTAGGCGGAATCGAACGTCGACGCATGCACGTTGGCGATCTTGGTGCCGTCGATGGTGACGCCGGTGCCGCAGGTCGTCAGGTTGGTGAGCGTGCCGTCGCTGGACCGCCATAGCACATGCTGGAAGTAGCCGGTCATGGTGCTCTCGATCGCGACCGCATAATAGTCCGGCCGCGCGGCGGTGGGCGACATGCCGACGCCGGCTTCCACGTCGCCAATGAAGAATTGCGGCGCGGTACCCGGCAAAATGGTCGGCGTGGCGTATCGGCCGAGCGCCGCGCCGGTCGAAGGATTGTACAACGTGACCGTCGCGCTCCCGCCGGTGGTGCCGGTGTTATAGAAGCGCAGGAACGAACGCGACGACGGTTGGGCCGAGGAGAACACCGCGCCGACGCGCAGGATCGGCAGGAACACCGCCGCCACCGCCGTGTCGGCATCGAACGTGACCGCACACGTGGTGACTGTCGTGTTCGGGCAGGCGGTGCTGTTCGACCATTCCTTGAAAATATATCCCTGGGCAGGGACAGCGGTCAGGGTAACGCGGCTGCTGCGTCCGATCGGGTAGGACCAGGCACAGGAATCCTGGCAACTCTGCGGCTGCGCGCCCACCTGGGTGGACAGACCCGAGATCGAGCCGCCGACGGCGCTCACCCGCAGCTTGATGGTCTTGAGGTTGAAGGTGGCGGTGACGGTCTTGTTGGCGTCCGTCGTCACCGTGCAGGTGGTCAGGGTGCCGGTGCAGGCGCCGGCCCAGCCGGCGAACTCCGCGGTGCTGACCGGGTTGGCGGTCAGCGTCACGACGGTCTTGGATTGCCAAACCGGACCGCCGATAGGATTGGTGCCGATAATGCCGGTCGAAGTGCCGTCCGTAAGCAGGGTGAGCGTGTAGGTGGCGGGGCCGGAATTCAGGTCCGACGGATTGCCGCTCCCGCCGTCGGGCGTGGAGGGCGTGCTGTCGCTCGACGTAGCGGCGGGGCGGTCGGGAACATGGAGGCTGGTGTCCTGCGCCAGCGCCAGTTCGGCGGCGCGCGCGATTCCGAACGGGCCGGACTCGGCACGCAAGGCGACCCCCGCGGCGCAGGTGACGACCAACGCCAAGCACCACGCCGCCAGGGAGGCGGCCGGACCGCGCAGGCGCAGCGGACGCACGGTCGAAATTTTCCGGCGCGCCGCCATTGCGACCGCACCGATCATCCCCCAAATCCGCACCCTTCCAGCCCCCCTGGCTACGCCCGTCCCTTCTCGAACGGCCTGCAAAAACGCACCCTATCGCAGCGGTTACGGTGACGGGATTACTTTTTCAAGTGGTTGGGAAGTCCCAAGGAATAGGTGTCTTTTGCCATTGAATTCAATATCGAGTAGTGAGTTCCTGCGGTCCTGGAACCGCTGGTTTGGGTGCCGGGTGCGACTCTCGATGGACTTCATCCCGTGATTCCTCTTCTCGACGCCTATTTCGCCCGCATCGGCTATGGCGGTGGCCGCCAGCCGGACCTCGCTGTGCTCGCGTCCCTGCATCGCCTGCACCCGGGCGCCATTCCCTTCGAGAATCTGGACCCGCTTCTGGGCCGCCCGGTGGAGATCGCACCCACCGCGATCGCCGCGAAGCTCATCGAGGGCAAACGCGGCGGCTATTGTTTCGAACAGAACAGTCTGTTCCACGACGTGTTGGCGGCGCTGGGATTTTCCGTCAGCCCGCGCGCGGGCCGCGTGATCTGGAACGCAGCCCCGGATGCACCGCGCACGGCGATGACCCACCGCATCACCAAAGTGTCGCTGCCGGACGGCGACTATCTCGCCGACGTGGGCTTCGGCGGCCAAAGCCCGACCGCGCCCCTGCGCCTGGTTGCCGACGTGGAACAGCACACCGCGCACGGGCGGTTCCGCTTTCTCCAACGGGACGGCATTTTCGAACTGCAGATACACACGGCTGACGGCTGGCGCGGCATGTACCGCTTCGCCGACGAGATTCAGGGGTACGCGGACTTCGAGGTCGCCAACTGGTTCACCTCGACGCATCCCCGTTCGAGGTTCCGGCAGAATCTGGTGGCGGCGCGGGTGATTGGCGACAGGCGCGTCAACCTTCTCAACACCACGGTCACGTCGTGGTCCAACGACGGACCGGGCGAGACCCGCACACTCGCGGGCCCCGCCGATCTGGAGCATCTGTTGGTGGATATCTTCGGCCTGACGTTGCCGGCCGATCCTCAAACGATCTGGGACAAGCTTCCCAGCGCCTAGTTCCTGTGTTGACCGCCCGCGCGCGGGAAAAGCGCGCCTCAAGCAGGCCGCAACAAGCCGGGCCGCTGTCGCACGCTCAGTACATGTGCTGACCGCCATTGATCGAGAGCGTCGCGCCGGTGATGAAATCGGCGTCTTCGGCCACCAGGAACATCACGCCACGCGCGATGTCCTCGGCGCGGCCCAGGCGCCCCACCGGGATTTTGGCGATGATTTTTTCCAGCACCGGCGGCGGCACCGCGCGCACCATATCCGTATCGACATAGCCGGGCGCGATGGCGTTGACCGTGACGCCCTTGTTGGCGCCCTCCTGGGCGAGCGCCTTGGTGAAGCCGTGGATGCCCGACTTGGCGGCGGCGTAGTTGACCTGGCCATACTGGCCTGCCTGGCCGTTGATCGAGCCGACGTTGACGATTCGTCCGAACGAACGTGCGCGCATGCCATCGATCACCGCGCGGCTGGTGTTGAAACAGCCGCCGAGGTTGGTATCGATCACCGCCGCCCACTGGGCCGCGTCCATCTTGTGCAATGTGCCGTCGCGGGTGATCCCGGCGTTGTTGACCAGGATGTCGATCGGCCCGAGCTCCTTGGCGATCTTGTCGAGTCCGGCTTTGCAGGCGTCGAAGCTGGCGACATCGAACTTGTAGGTGGCGATGCCGGTTTCGGCGGTGAAGGCCTTGGCGGCCTCGTCGTTGCCGCTGTAATTGGCCGCGACCTTGTGGCCCGCGTTTTTCAAGGCGATCGAGATCGCCTTGCCGATACCTCTGGTGCCGCCTGTAACCACTGCCACGCGCGTTGCCATGTCGCTCTCCTTGAAGTGAGTGATTTCGAGATTCGTGCCTTGTTGTCCGATCATAGAGGCGGCGTCACGCAATCGCCAAGCAACGAACTGCGAAATTCGCGCGGGGACGGAAAATCATCTTTCCGATACCGCATCGCATCATTAAGCAGGGGTCATGAACGAGACCGCGCGGCATAGCCCCACCTTTTCCCAGGAAACCGGCGCTACTTTGCGCCTGACCCTGCCCTTGGCCGGCGGGATGCTGTCCCACACCGGCATGGCGCTGACCGACACCATCCTGCTTGGCGGCCTTGGGCGGGACGCCTTGGCGGCCGGGGGCCTCGCGGTTGTGATCTTCGCCACCCTGACCACGGTCCTGCACGGCTTTGTCGCGAGCATTGGCATCCTGGTGTCCCACGCCCAGGGTGCGCGGCGGCCGGAGGATATCCCGCCGATCCTGCGCGCGGGATTCCTGCTCGCCACCCTCGCCGCCCTGCCCCTGATGGCGATCCTCGCCTGGATCGAACCCCTGCTGCTTCTGGTCGACGAACCGCCCGCGCTGGCGAAAAACGTCGCGGCCTACGACATGATCCTGATGCTGGGCGTATTGCCGTCGTTGTGGATGGCCACGCAGCGCTCCTACCTTACCGCCTTGCACCGGCCGCGCCCGGTGATGGTGATCTCGCTGGTGGCTCTGGCCATCAACGGGTTTCTCAACTACGGGCTGATGCACGGAGTGTGGGGATTGCCGGCACTCGGCTATCTCGGATCCGCCACCGCCACCATGCTGGTGCAATGGGGCATGTTCGCCGCGGCCACGGTCGCCATAGGCCGCGACGCCCGCCACGCGGCGGTGCGCGGCCTGCTCGACCGCAAGGTTATCAAGGAACTTGCCCATCTCGGCTGGCCGATCGCCGGCACCTATGCCGTGGAAATCCTGCTGTTCACCTCGGGCGCCTTGATGATGGGCGTGCTGGGCCCCACGGCGCTGGCCGCGCATCAGGTGGCGATCAGCGTCGCCTCGACGACCTTCATGGTACCCCTGTCGGCGGGCCAGGCCGCCAACGTACGGGTCGGCTACCACATGGGCGCGCAGGCGCCGCGCGCGGCACGCCAGGCCGGGCATGCGGCTTTTGTGCTGGGTGTCGGCTTCATGGCGGTGATGGCGGCGATCATGCTGACTGCGCCGCACCAGATCGCGCGGCTGTTCAACCTCGATCCCGCACGCGCCACCGACGCCGAAGTGATCGCGGTGGTGGTCAAGCTGTTGGCGATCTCCGGCGCGTTCCAGGTGGTCGACGGCGCGCAGGCCATCGCCGCCGGCGCCTTGCGCGGATTCAAGGATACGCGCATGCCGATGGCGCTCGCGGGGTTCGGCTACTGGGGCGTCGGGTTCCCGGTGGCCTGGATCCTCGGCTTTCCCATGGGCCTCGGTGCCGCCGGCATCTGGTGGGGCCTGGCGGCGGGGCTCGCGGTTACCGCCCTTGCCTTGGGCTGGCGGTTCGAAAGGCTGACGAAAAAGCTGATACGCGCGGCGGCCTAACGCTCAACGCGACTCGTTTCTCGGCTCGCTTCGTTCGCCTAGTATGTGTGCCGCGCTAACGCTCGACACACATGGCAATACCCATCCCGCCGCCGATGCACAGGGTGACGAGGCCCTTCTTGGCGTCACGCTTTTGCATTTCATGGAGCAGCGTGACCAGCACGCGCGCACCCGAGGCGCCGATGGGATGGCCGAGCGCGATGGCGCCGCCATTGACGTTCACCTTCGCCGGGTCGAAGCCCAGATCCTTGCACACCGCCAGCGACTGAGACGCGAAGGCCTCGTTGGCTTCCACGAGATCGAGGTCGGAGACCTTCCAGCCGGCCTTCTCGAGCGCCTTCTTCGACGCCGGGATCGGGCCCACGCCCATGATCGAGGGGTCCACGCCCGCCTGGGCCCAGGACACGATCCGCGCCAGCGGCTTCAGGCCGCGCTTCTTGGCTTCGTCGGCCGACATCACCACCACCGCGGCGGCGCCGTCGTTGATGCCCGACGCGTTGCCGGCGGTCACGGTGCCGTCCTTGGAGAACGCAGGCTTGAGCTTGGCGAGCACGTCGGCCGTGGTGCCGGCGCGCGGATATTCATCGGTGTCGAACTGCTTCTGCTCTTTCTTCACCGTGACGGTCACCGGCACGATCTCGTCCTTGAAGCGGCCGCCCTTGATCGCGGCGTCGGCTTTGGCTTGCGAAGCGGCGGCGAATTCATCCTGCGCGCCGCGGGTGAGCTGCCACTGGGTGGCCACGTTCTCGGCGGTCGTGCCCATGTGGTAGTTGTTGAACACGTCCCACAGGCCGTCGTTGATCATGGTGTCGACCATGGTGCCGTTGCCCATTTTCACGCCGTTGCGCAGATGCATGGCATGGGCCGACTGGCTCATGCTTTCCTGGCCGCCCGCGACCACGATGGCGCTGTCGCCGGCCTTGATCGCCTGGGCCGCCATCGCCACGGCCTTCAGACCCGAGCCGCACACATGATTGATGGTCATGGCGGCAGATTCCTTGGGCACGCCCGCCTTCATCGCCGCCTGGCGCGCGGGGTTCATGCCCGCCGCCGCCGTCAGCACGTTACCCATCACCACTTCCGAAACGTCCTCGGGCTTCACCTGCGACCGCTTGAGCGCTTCGCTGATCACGACCTGTCCAAGTTCGGCGGCGCTGTGGCCGGCGAGCGCGCCGTTGAAGGCGCCAATGGCGGTGCGGCAGGCGGCGGTGATGACGATGTCGGTCATGGAGACTCCTGAAGATGTGTGTGTGACTTGGGTTTTAGGCCCGCAACACAGAGTCAGGCAACGCTTATGTTTTGGCCTGGAATCAAGGGTTTATGCCGCAGGCGCTGGATTCCTCAGCCACGCGGCGAGCGGTTCGTGCACCGCCTCCGCGGCGCCCGTGCCCGCGACCATGCCGATATGCCCGAGACCGACCGTGCGGGCGGCGGCGCCCGGGATGGCGTTCACCAGCGCACGCGCCGAAGACGGCGGCACGATCCGGTCGCTCGCTGGCAGGAACGCCAAGGTTGGGCAAGCGATCTTGCCGGGATCGATGACGCGATCGCCGATCCTCCACGCCTTCCGCGCCGGCGCGTTCTCGCCGTACCAGTTGAACAGGCATTCCCGCGCCACCGGTCCCGCCAGGGGTATTCCGTCATTGAGCCAGTCCTCCAGCGCCACGAAGCGCTGCGCCTCGTCGGACGCGGGGGCGAGCGTGGCGAAACGCCGGAACTTGCGCCCCACCAGCGTGGGATCGAGAGACGCGAACAGCGCCTGCAGCAGGTCGACCGACGCGGCCCCTTCGGCGGCGAGCATGACCTCGAGCATCGGCCGCGAAAGCCCGAGCATCACGCGCGAGGCTTCGGAGTCCGCGAAGAAGTCCCAAGGCGCCGCCAGCAGCGCCAGCGCCGACACCAGGTCCGGGCGCAGCACCGCCGGGGCCACGGCGAGCGTGCCGCCCATGCAATAGCCCACCAGCCGCGGGGTTTCGCCGGTGAGGTTTTTGACCTCCTCCAGCGCCGGAATCAAAACGCCGTCCACATAGTCCGTGCAGGTGAAGGATTTCTCCGCTGCGTCCGGTTCGCCCCAGTCCAGCAGGAAGGCATGCGTTTCGCGTGCCGCGGCGCGCATCACGCTACGGTCGGCGGCGAGGTCGAGGATATAAGCGCGGTTGATGAGCGACGGCACGAACAGCGCGGCGGGACCGGTTCCGCCGTAGTCGCGCAGTGTCGCCGCGCCGTTGCGCCACACCGGCGGCGGGGCGGCAAGATCGCGCCGGAACGGATGGGCCTGATAGGCGCGGACGCCGCGCACGAAATCCTCGAGCCGTTGCTGGCCGGCGCCGACGACCGCGTCCAGGAACCGGGCTGGGTTAAGCGCCGCCGACCATGGGCCGGCGAAAGCGTCAGGGCTTTTTCCGAGCGCCGCGGCTGCTATTTGCAGCACGGGGCTTAGCTGACCTGGGTTCGGCCAGAGCGGCGAGGCGGGATTCAAGAGCGGCGAGGCGCTGCTCGATGGCGGCGAGTCTGGCATCAGACCCGCCATCGCCGCCTGCACGATCAAC
Source organism: Rhodospirillaceae bacterium (assembly GCA_019694335.1). Classification (GTDB taxonomy): domain Bacteria; phylum Pseudomonadota; class Alphaproteobacteria; order Rhodospirillales; family Rhodospirillaceae; genus SHVO01. The sequence goes on from JAIBCD010000010.1 coordinate 39,632, forward strand.
CCCTCCATGGCCATGTGGAGCGGCAGCGGGCGTGGACCGTTGCGGGTCATGACCGGGGGTTCCTGGAGGGGCGAAATTGGCGGCCATTTTGGACCAGGACTGGGCCATGGCGGCCAAGTCTTGAGGATCCTTGGCGAGGTTCGCCACCTGATCCTGCCATAGGTCCAGATACCGCTGTGCGAGAGCGGCGTAATCGGGCGCCGGCGGAGGCGTCTTTTCGCTCATAGTGTGCCCTATAAATCACTGTTTTTGGGCGATTCCCAGGCAAGCGGCGGTGGTTTCCCCGGCCCTTGCCGCCGCGCGCTTTGACAGGCCGGTATTGTGCATAGCACAATACGTTCCTGGGGGGACGTCAAGTCCCAGGCTTTTTACCTGAGGGGCTTCCGAGGCTATGGCAGAGCAGGACAGCGGGGCTAAGTCGCCCGTGATCACCATCAAGAAGTACGCCAACCGGCGACTCTATAACACCGCGACATCCAGTTATGTGACGCTCGACCACCTCGCCGAAATGGTGAAGGAGGGCGCCGAGTTCATCGTCACCGACGCCAAGACCGGCGAGGACATCACCCGCAGCGTCCTGACCCAGATCATCGTCGAGCAGGAAGGCAAGGGCCAGAACCTGTTGCCCATCAAGTTCCTGCGGCAAATCATAGGTTTCTACGGCGACTCCCTGGGCGGGCTGTTGCCGCGCTACCTGGAATCCAGCATGGAGCAGTTCGCGCAGAACGAAACGCATATGCGCAAGGCCATGCAGGAAACCTTCAAGGGCCTGTTCCCCATGACCCGCCTCGAGGATATGGGCAAACAGAACATGGCGTTGTTCGAGAATGCGATGAAGATGTTCAATCCGTTCGCCGCGGCGCGCAATGCTGCACCGCCCCCGGCCACGCCGGGCGGAAAAAGCGACGACATCGATGCGCTGCGCGCCCAGCTCAACGCCATGCAAAACCAGCTCGAGAAATTGGTGAAGGGCGGCTAGCCACCGTGGTGCGCTGCTACCGCGGGAGCGCAAACGTTAAGCAAAACTGTAATAGTCGCTTAACGTGTAATAACAATTTTTTACAAGAAACTTGCGGTAATACCCCCTCCGCTTTTCTACAATCGTCGGTATCTGATCCGGATAACCGGACATACGCAGGTTGATGATCGTTCATCGCCTGCTGACCACAGGTTGGGGGGTTTAAGAATGGACGGCGGCAGCCTAAAGACAGCGCCCGCGAATCGCGCAAGCTCGATCGACCGGCACGTGGGTGCCAGGATTCGCGAACGCCGCATCATGCTGGGCCTGTCCCAGCAGCAGATGGCCGACATGATCGGCGTCACCTACCAACAGGCGCATAAGTACGAGCGCGGCATCAACCGCATCTCGGCCGGACGCCTGTACGAAATCACCCGCGTGCTCAATGTGCCGATCACCTATTTCTTCGAGGGCCTGGACGCGAACGAGGACGATCCCATGAACCCGCGCCAGCGTATGTGCCTGGAGCTGGCGCGCAACTTCGCCAGCATCTCGAACCAGCGGCATCAGGAAGCCCTGAGCCAGCTGGCCCGCGCGCTCGCGGCCCAGCAGTAATTTAGATCAAAGCCCACTCTTCGCGCACCTCGGCGTCGGTTTCGGCGCCGAGGTGTTGTGTTTTTTGGGCGGCGGCGCGCGTCGGCGCGAGGCGGGAGAGCGCCCATACGGCGGCGCCGCGCACCAAAGGCGATTCGTCCGCAAGGCGCGCTTCGATGTCGGGAACGAGACTGCTATCGCCGCTGTTGCCGATGGCAATCAGCACATTGCGCAAGAACCGGGCGCGGCCGGTGCGCTTCACGGGCGAGCCGGCGAAACGTACGCGGAATGCCGCGTCGTCCAGCCCCGCGAGATCGCGCAACCCCAGCGCGTTCATGGCCGCTTTCGGCGTGAACGCGGCTTCGCGCGCGGCCTGGGCGAACTTGTTCCAGGGACAGACCGCGAGGCAGTCGTCGCAACCATAAATGCGGTTGCCGATGCCGGCGCGCAGATCGCGCGGGATCGGCCCCTTGTGTTCGATGGTGAGATAGGACACGCAGCGGCGCGGGTCCAATTTATAGGGCGCAATGAATGCACCTGTAGGGCACGCATCAAGACAGCGGCGGCAGGCGCCGCAGTGGTCGACCTCCGGCGCATCGGGCTCGATCGGCAGCGTCGTGAACACCTCGCCCAGGAACAGCCACGAGCCGAATTCGCGGGACACAAGGTTCGTGTGCTTACCCTGCCAGCCCAGGCCGGATTGTTGCGCCAGCGGCTTTTCCATCACCGGCGCGGTGTCCACGAACACCTTCACGTCATGGCCGCTAGCCTCGTTGAGCCAACGCGCGAGCTGCTTGAGGCGCGACTTCAGCACATCGTGGTAGTCGCGCCCCTGAGCATAAACGCTGACCACGCCCTCGCTGCCGGATCGCAAGGGAATGTTGCGGCCGTAGTTGAGGCCAAGCATGATGACGCTGCGCGCTTCGGGCCACAAAGTACGGGGATCGGCGCGGCGCTCGGCTTTATCGCGCAACCAGCCCATGTCGCCCTCGAGGCCTTGCGCCAGGAACGACTGGAAATTGCCGCGCACGTCCTCGGCGAGGCGGGCTTCGGTCATGCGGACGGCATCGAAGCCCAGCGACTTCGCTTTGGCGCGGATGGCCTCGCGGTCAGGCCGCGTCATCGCTTTCGACAGGATCGTCGCCGCGCGCTTGATCGGCCGCGAACGCGCGCATGTACTCCGCAAGCCGGCCTTCGGCGATGGCGGCGCGCAGTTCGCGCATGATCTGCTGGTAGAAGGCGATGTTGTGCCAGGTGAGCAGCATCGGCCCCAACACTTCGTCGCAGCGGAACAGGTGATGCAGATAGGCGCGGCTGTAGACGCGGCTGACCTCGCACGGAACGGTTTCGTCCAACGGGCGCTGGTCCTCGGCGTGGCGCGCGTTGCGCAGGTTGAGCGTGCCGGTGCGGGTGAAGGCCTGCGCCGTGCGGCCCGAGCGCGTCGGCAGCACGCAGTCGAACATGTCGCAGCCACGCGCGACCGCGCCGACGATATCCGCCGGCTTACCCACGCCCATGAGATAGCGTGGCCGGTCCTGCGGCAGATGCGGCGTGGTCACGTCCAACGTCGCGAACATCAGCTCCTGCCCCTCGCCGACCGCCAGCCCGCCGACGGCGTAACCGTCGAAACCGATGGCCTGGAGCCTGGCCGCCGATTCCGCGCGCAAGTCGGCATGCACGCCGCCCTGCACGATGCCGAACAGCCCGTAGCCCGGGCGGCGGATGTAGGCGTTCTTCGACCGCTCCGCCCAGCGCATGGACAAAGCCATGCTATCCGCGACCGCTTTCTTCTCCGCCGGGAACGGCGTGCATTCGTCGAACGTCATGGTGATGGTGGCATCGAGATCGTGCTGGATGGCGATCGAGCGTTCCGGCGTCAGCAAATGCCGGCTGCCGTCGATATGCGACTGAAAGGTGACGCCGTTCTCGTCCATCTTACGCAATTTGGAGAGCGACATGACCTGGTAGCCGCCGGAATCCGTGAGCAACGGACCCGGCCAGTTCATGAACTTGCGTACGCCGCCGAATTTGGCGATGCGCTCCGCACCCGGCCGCAGCATCAGGTGATAGGTGTTGGCGAGGATGATCTGCGCGCCCGTGGCCGCCACGCTCTCCGGGAACATCGCTTTCACGGTCGCCGCGGTTCCCACCGGCATGAAGGCGGGCGTGTCGATCACGCCATGCGCGGTCGTGAGTTGCCCGCGCCGGGCGGCGCCATCCGTGGCGCTGACTTTGAATTCGAACGTGCTCATGTCTCGCTGCGTGTCAGTAAACAGGCGTCGCCGTAGGAATAGAACCGGTACTTCTGGGCAATCGCGTGGGCATATGCCGCGCGCATACGCTCGGTGCCGGCGAAAGCGCAGACAAGCATATAGAGGGTAGAGCGCGGCAGGTGGAAATTCGTGAGCAGCAGGTCCACGGCCTTGAAGCGGTAGCCGGGGGTGATGAACAGGCGGGTGTCGCCGGCGAAGGGTTTCAGCATGCCGTCGGCTGCCGCGCTCTCCAGGATGCGCAGCGACGTCGTGCCCACCGCCACCACGCGCCCGCCCGCAGCCCGCGCCGCCGCGATGGCCGCGACAGCGCTGTCGCCGACCTCGCCCCATTCGGCATGCATGACATGGTCATCCGTGTCCTCGGCCGACACCGGCAGGAATGTGCCGGCCCCCACATGCAGGGTCACGGCCACGCGCCGCACGCCCTTGCGGTCGAGCGCTTCAAGCAGCGCGGGCGTCAGGTGCAGGCCGGCGGTGGGCGCGGCCACCGCGCCTTCCCGGGCGGCGTAAACCGTCTGATAGTCGATCCGGTCCTGCGCATCGTCCACGCGGCCGAGATAGGGCGGCAGCGGCATATGGCCGATCGCGGAGACCGCCTGCATCAGGGCGGCACCGGCGCGATTGAACCGCAAGGTCACCCAGCCCTCGGTCCTTTCCAGCACTTCCGCCCGCAAGTCATCCTCAAATTCCACCGTATGGCCGGGCTTCAATCTTTTTGCCGGACGGCTCAACGCTTGCCAGGTGTCAGGCGTTTGTTGGCGATGAAGCAGGATTTCGATCGATACGCCCCCCCTGCGGCCATGCAGCCGCGCCGGAATCACCCGGGTATCGTTGACCACCAGGATGTCTCCGGGTCTGAGATATTCCGGAAGGTCGCCGATCACCGCGTCGGTCAGCGTCTCGGGCGCGACGGCGAGCAGTTTCGCCGCTTCGCGCGGGCTCACCGGCCGCTGCGCGATGCGGTCCTCGGGCAGATCAAAATCGAACAGGTCCACGCGCATGGCGGAACAGTGACCGGGGCAGAGCGATAATTCTTGGAACGGGCTTGTGGCTGGAAGGGCCCGCTTTATAGTCGGGGCCTTATAGTAGAGGCGGGCGTGATTTTCCAGAGACGGGGACCGGGGCGTGGAGTGGCTGGCGCATAAATTGGATACCTTCCTGGCCGCGGTGGTGATAGCCGCGATGGCGATCGCCGCGTGCCAGTCGCAGGCGTTCATCATCCAGTATCTGTCCCGCCAGAGCGCCCAGCTTGCGGCGGCCAAGGCGGAGCTGACCGGCATCGAGACCGGGCTGCGCTACCAGCTCATGAGCGATACCGTGCGCAAGGAGATCGAGACCGGCGCCCGCACCCGCGCCGAGGCCCTTCAGGCCAGCTACGACTCTGTCGCCGGCGGCAATCTGTTCGCGCAGCCCCTGCTTCTGGCGCGCGGCGGCGACCCTACGTTGATGGACACGACGTGGCGCAATTTTGTGCCGGCGCTGCCGATGACGCCGGGCAGCATCGCCTTCACCGTTGTCGGGATGGTGATCGGCTTCGTGATCTACGAGGTGGTCAAGTTCCCGTTCGCGCTTCTGATCCGCGAGCCCAAGCGGCGGAAATTCAGGAAGCGGGGCTAAACTATTTTTCGATCGACGCGGTCTTGGCGATGGCGGTGGCCGGCACCGGCACCACCGTGAGCGCGCACTTGGGCGACATATCCACCATCACGCCCATATTCTGATTGTCGACCACATGCTGCAGGTAGCCGGACAGCCCGCTCAAGGCGACATTGAACTGTAGCGCACCGCCGGCGCGCACCGCGGTTTGCAGCGCCGGAACCTGGGTTTCGATCTGGGGCACGGGAATCTCGATCGAGCCGCCGCTGGGGATTTCCGGGCTGGTCCAGGTGGCGATCGCCGTACCCGTGCCGGGGTCGGTGAAGGCAAGCGTGGCGCGGCTGGCGAAGGTGCCGGTGTTCACCATGCGGATACGCGAGACATAGGTGACCAGCGCCGAGGAATGCACGTTGGGAATCATGGTGGCGTCGGACACCAGACCGGTGCCGCAGCTGGTCAGGTTCGCGAACACGCCGGCGGTGCGGTTCCACAGGACGTGCTGGAGATAGCCGGGGAACGTCGAGGCGATGTCGAGGTTATAGCTGCCGATGGCGGCCAGGGTCTGTGGCGCACCCGCCGCCGGCACGGCGTTGGTTTCGATGGTCTGCATCGATACCTGCGCCGACGCGCCGGGGGCGATCTGCGGGCTGGTCCAGGTCGCGATCAGCAAGCCGGTGGGCGCATCGCGCAAGGACACGTTCACGGCGCCCGCCGCGGTGGAGGTGTTGAAGAAGCGCAAGTACGACTGGCCCAATGTCGGGAAATTCTGGCCGACGACGTTGTTGAGGATGCCGCGATCCTTGCCCTTGAGCTTCTGGATCGCCGCCGCCACTTGGATCTTCGGAATTGTAAAGGTGGCCCCGCTGCGCGCGAGCTGCAGTCCGGTCTGCTTCAGCACGCCGTCGAGCTGGTCGAAGCTGGCCTGCGGGAAGGCCTGGCGCATGATCGCCCAGGCGCCGGCCACATGGGGCGCCGCCATCGACGTGCCGCTCTTGACCACGAGGCCCGCGCCCGTGCTGGATGCCGCGGCGATATTGAGTCCCGGCGCCATGAAGTCGACCATGGTCGCGAAGTTGGAGAGGCTGGCCACCGTGGTGCCGTTGTCGCTGGCGCCGACCGTGGTGGCCGAGGAGATGCAGCCGGGCGCGGTGACCTTGCCGGTGGCGCCCTGGTTGCCGGCGGAGACAGCGACGGCGATGCCCTTCTGCCGCAGCATGTCGATGGTGGCCTTGCGGGGATCGTCGTCGCAGAAGCCGTCGCGCAGGGAACCGGCGAAGCTTATGTTGACCGCGGCGATCTTGAACTCCGCCGCGTGCTGGTTGACGTAGTCCAGCGCATCGAGCGCGGCCAGGGAGTCGGTGACTTCGCACGGCGCTGGGTCGGGGCTGCAATCGGCGGCGTCGGTGTCGATGGAGAACACGTCGATCGGCAGCAGCTTCGCGCCGCGCGCCACGCCGAAATTGGTGCCGTCATTGCCGACCGCGATCGAGGCAACATGGGTGCCGTGGTCGCAATGAGTGCCACCCGTGGGGCAGTTGGACGCGGCGCCCGGCGCGATCAACGGGGTGACGCCGCCGGGGCAGCGGCTGGTGATGGTGGTACCGAAGGTATGGCTGAAGCACGCCTCGGCCACCGCTTTGCCCGCCAACATCGGGTGCGAGAGATTGAACCCGTTGTCGATCACGGCGATCGTCGTGCCGGCGCCGTCATATCCCATGGACCACGCCGCCGGCACGTCGATGGACGGCACCGAGAGCGCCAAATTGGCCCCCTTTTCGAGAGAGGGGGTTTCCACTTCGGTGTGGCGTTCGATTTCCACCAGGTAGATCGCTTCGACCGCGGGCGACGCCGCGAGCGTCAGCAGCTGGTCGCGGTCAACCTCGGCGGCCACATACGGCAGGGTGTGGAAGCGCCGGTATTTCTCGACACGCGCCGCGCGCAGAACGCCGCCGGTGCTGTCGATCGCCTGGTCCACGGCCTGCGCCTGGCGGGCGGCGGAATCCCCCGGCGCCCACACGCGGGCCTGGGCCGTCTGTCCGGTACGCATGCGCATGATCACCCGCGCGTGTCCGTCCCGGCCCACGGCCTTCAACGCATCGCCGACGTCCGCCAAGGCGGGGACCGCGGCGAGCAGAACCAGCGCTGCGGCGGCAAAAGCCGCGCGCCAACGGACAAACAGGGGGGTAACGGACAACATACGGCGGGACATCACGGTTTCGGACCTTAGAAACACAAACGCGCGCAGCGAGTGACTCGCTTGCGCGCCAATACCTGCCGAAACCATTGGCCGACTTTGCGCCGGTCTGAACTTGTGATCGCGGCCATTATAGGCAACTCCGGAACCGAGTCCACGCCACTTGGTGTAACCAAGGTTAGAAACGCCCGTGACATAGCGTGGTTGCCTTAAAGGATCATAAACCCTTTCTTTTCAATGGCCTGGGTGTTAGTTTAGCGTAGTTTTAGGGGGCCCATGGCAAGACCAGCTACCTCCGCGGCCGAAGGTCGCAATTCCAGGAGCGCGCCTCCAGCGCGGCACTCTCCGCCGGCCGGCCTTTTGCTGCTCGGGATTCTAGCGGTTTATGCCGTCCTGGGCGGCCAGACCCTGCTCCATGGCCAGAGCCTGCCGGAGGAAGTTGCCGCCCTGATCCGGGGTTGGTGGTACGCCGGCGCCGGCCCCGGCACCGCCGTGCAGCCCTACAGCGCGGTCGACGCCACCTGGTCCATGCCGCTTTACTTCTACCAGCTCGGCTTCTGGCAGAAGCTGGCCGGAATCGGCCCCCTGCCCGGACGCCTCCTGTCCCTGGCCATCGGCGCCCTGGACGGCATCCTCCTGTTCCTGATCTGCAAGCGCCTCACCGCCAACAGCGTGGCTTCGGCGGCGGCGGCCTTCATTTTCCTCGGCACGCCCGCCACGGTGTTCGCTTTCGCGACCGCCACACCGGCGGCGACCATCGCGCTGCTGCATCTCGCGGCGGTCTGGCTGATCGTCGCCCATATCGGCCGGCCGCAGGTCTGGGCCAGCATCGCCCTCGGCGTGTTGTGCACGGCGCTCTACTTCTATCGCCAGGACATGATCCTGGCGGTGGCCGTGCTGCTGCCGCTGCTGATCGCCGCCGCCGGGCGGGGCAACCGCGCCCAGCATGCCGCGATCGCCATCGCGGCATTGGCCTTGAGCGCCGCCGGCCTGCTTATGCTGTTCCCCGGCAAACTCCTGTATTACGCGGTGCGTTTGCCGGTGATCTATCCGCTGATCGAACGCCTGGGAGGCATCGCCCCCAACTTCCAGCTGATCGACCAGGGCACCAGCGGCGCCAATCCCATGATCTTCAGCCTCGCGCGCATCCGCTTCATGGACGTGATCGAAGGCTTCGTGCTGCCCTACAGCGGCACGATCCTCGCGACCCTGGCCTTGTTCGCGCTGGCGGGGCGGGGTTTGCGCGTGCTGTGGATCCCGGCGCTGTATTTCCTGTGGCTGATCGCCAGTCACACCCTGGGGGCGCCTGGATTCTGCACCGGCTGCGCCACCAGCTACGCGCCGCAGTACATCGCCATCGGCGCCTTGTCCGCCGGCCTGGCATTGGCGCTGCTCGCGCGTCACGCCAGGGATTGGGGGATGCCCGCGCCGGTCGCGATCATTTCCGCCGCGGTGGCGGTGGTCGGCCTGAACATGTTCATGCCCGCCCTGGCCAAGACGCCGCCTTATCACATGTACCCCGCGCCGCTGATGGGCGAGACCGCCACCATCGACGAGCGACCCGACACGGTGGCGCTGGCGCGCTGGATCGCGGCGCACACCGAGCGCTCCGCGCCGATCCTCGTCATCCACGGCCTGGGCCGCAGCCAGATGCCGGCCTTGCCCTGGGCGGTGTTCCTGTCGGGCCACATGATGCCGGTGCAGAGCTTCGATCCGCCCGCCACGCGGCGCATCCTGAGTCCGCGTCTGGCCGGTGCGCAGAAGGACCGCGTGCAGGCCGCGCTCGAAGCGGAATCCCTGTGGACCGATGAAACCCTGCGCCGGTGGATCGAGCGGGACTACGACCTGATCCTGTTCCAGCACGACTACGGACTCAACCAGGCGGCGCTCCTGGGCTCCATCACCGCGCACTTCGATCTGGTCGGCGACACGCGCTACCGGGACCAGGACATTTCCCTGTACAAGCGCAAAGCCGCGCAATAACCCGCCATGACCGTTCGCAAGCTCGCGCCTTGGCCGTGGCATGACGACGACGAAATCGCCGCCGCCACCGCCGTCCTGCGCTCGGGCCGCGTGAACTATTGGACCGGCGACGAAGGCCGCGCCTTCGAAGCCGAATACGCCAAGGCAACACGGACCAAACACGGCCTCGCGGTCGCCAACGGCACCCTCGCGCTGGAACTCGCCCTGTACGGCCTGGGGGTCGGCCCCGGTGATGATGTGCTGGTCCCGGCGCGCACCTTCGTCGCCACCGCCTCCGCGGTGTCCGCGCGCGGCGCGCGGCCAATTGTGTGCGACATCGATCCCGTCTCCGGCAACCTGACCGCCGAAACCTGCATGGCCGCGCTGACGCCGCGCACCAAGGCGGTGATCGCCGTCCACCTCGCCGGCTGGCCCGCCGACATGGAAATGATCCTGGCCTTCGCCAGCCAGTACGGCCTGAAGGTGATCGAGGATTGCGCCCAGGCCCATGGCGCCGAGGATCAGGGCCGCCCCGTCGGCGGCATCGGCCATGCCGGCTGTTTCTCGTTCTGCCAGGACAAGATCGTCACCACCGGCGGCGAAGGCGGCATGGTGGTGACCAATGACTCCGACGCGTTCCGCAAAATGTGGTCCTACCGCGACCACGGCAAGGACTTCATCCGCACCCAGACCCCCGATCCCGCGCCGGGCTTCAAGTGGCTGGTGGACAGCTTCGGCACCAACTGGCGCATGACCGAAATGCAGGCCGCCATCGGCCGCATCCAACTGCGTAAACTGCCCGATTGGGTGGCCCGGCGGCGCGCGGCGGCGGCGGCGATCGCGGACGCCGTGAAAGGCATCGCGGGTGTCAGCATCGGCGCGCCGGGCGGCGCCAGTGTGCACGCCTATTATCGTCAGACCCTGTCCGTGGACCCCGCGGCGCTGAAGCCGGAGTGGTCGCGGGACCGCATTTGCACGGAACTGGATGCGCGCGGCATTCCGGCGCGGGCCGGCTCCTGCCCCGACATCTCGCGGGAAAAGGCCTTCGCCAAGGCGGGGCTTCCCGTCGCGGCGCACCCCCAGGCGGACACTTGTGGTGCGCGGACAATCGTATTCCCGGTGCATCCGACTCTGACCGCCGATGATGTCGCCTACATCTCGACCGAAACCGCCGGCGTGTTGCGCGTGGCGCTGCGCTAGAATCCGGCAGGCCGCGCCTGTATAACGGCGGCATGGCCAATATGTCGGCGCGTGAAGGTGGAGGCGGGAGTGGACTGCGTGTCCTCGTGCTCGACCCCCTGTTCCGTCCGCCCGACCAGCCCGGCCCTGCCCGCACCCACGGCATCGCCCGGCGGCTGATCCAGGCCGGGCACCGCGTAACGGTCCTGACCACCAACGCCGCGCTGCCGGAGTCAACGCCCTCCGAGGTTGCCGGCATCCAGCTCGATGTGATCTCCGAAGCGCGCGCGCGTTTTGGTTTTCCGCCACCCACCGTCGCCTTCTCACGCGCCATTCCGGGGCGCATCTGGCGGCATGAGGATGTGGATGTGGTCATCGCGACCGATTGCCCGCCGCTCGCACTGCTGGCGGCGATGATTTTTTGCGGCGCGCGGGCGGCGCAATTGCTGCTCGACGTCCGCCGCCTGCCGCCTGCGGAAACACCCGCGCAAGCCTTTGACGCCGCCATGGCCACGACCGGCCGCCGCATCGCCCGGTCCGCGGCGCGGTTCGCGCACCGGGTTTTCGCGGTGTCGCCGGAGATCCGCGACCGCATGATCGCCGACGGCGTGCCCGCCGCGCGCGTCACCGTCAGCCCTTTGGCGGCGGAAATCACTGCGCCTTCGTCAAACACCGAAAGCCCGCTGCCGGTGACAGGACGGATTCTGCTCTACGCCGGACCGTTCGCGCCCGAGGGCGTGGAACGCTTGGTGCTGGTGGCGAAGGCGGCGGACACACTGTCGGCCGCCGACGCCTTTCGCATTGTGGTTTGCGGCGACGGGCCGGCGCGCGGCCGCCTCGAAACCCTGGCGCGGGACACCGGCGTCCTGGAAAGAACGCTGTGGATCGCGCCACCGCTTTCGCCTCACACACAGGCCGCGGCTTTTGCCGCCGCGTCCGCGGTGGTCGCGCCATCGTTCCATGACGACATGGAGGCCTCGGCGGCGTTCTTCGATGGCCTGGCCGCGGGCAAGCCGATGGTGGTCTGGGGCAGCGGCCCGAACCGGGAACTGGTTGAATCCCGCGCGGCCGGGATCGGCCTGCCCGCCGACCCGGCGGTGGCCGCGCGCGAACTCGCCGATTTCCTGCGCGACACCGATGGGCTGCGCCGCGCCGGAAGCCAGGCGCTGGCGCTGGCCGGCGGACGGTTCGGCCTGGAACGCACCACCGCCGAGATTCGCGCCGCGGTGGAGGAAGCCGCCGCCGCCGCGCCGCGCCTTGCGATTCTGCGCGAGCGCATGTTGCGCAACAAGCGCATCGCCGACGTCGTGGTTTCCCTCGCCGGCATAGTGGTGCTGTCGCCGGTGATGGTGGCGATCGGCATCGCCATCGGCCTCAAGATGGGCTGGCCGCCCTTGTTTACGCAGGAGCGCCCGGGCCTGAAGGGCGAGACCTTCCGCATCTACAAGTTCCGCACCATGAGCAACGCCACCGACGCGGCCGGCGCTCCCTTGCCAGACGAGGCCCGGCTCACGCCCTTGGGCAAATTCCTGCGGCGCACGTCGCTCGATGAACTGCCGGAGTTATTCAATGTGCTCATGGGCGACATGAGCCTGGTCGGCCCGCGCCCGCTCCTGCCCGAATACATTCCGCACTACACCGCCGAGCAGCGGCGGCGCCATGAACTGCGCCCCGGCATCACCGGCTGGTCACAGATCAACGGCCGCAACGCCACAACCTGGGAAGACCGCTTCAAGCTCGATGTCTGGTATGTCGACAACCTTAGTCTGTGGTTGGACTTCAAAATCATCTTGAAGACCTTCTGGATCGCGATCACCGGCGAAGGCGTGAACGCCCCCGGCCACGCCACCATGCCGCGGTTCGACGAAGTGGTCGCCCGGCGCGAGGGCGCCGAGGACATTTGAATCATTCTTGAGACTCGTGGGGCAGCGCGCCAGGGCGCGCGCGGCCAGCCATCATACAGGTCGTCTCGCCCAAGCCCTTGAGGACGCGTCCGTTTGAGGACGGCGTTGACCGCCCCTTTTGACAGGCGAATACTTTTTCGTGCGGCGTGGCGGCAAACCCGGGAGGGTGGGAACCCTCAGCAGCCAGGGCCGCTCTGGCGCAACGGTCCGCTCAAGGTTCAGCTCAAGACTTCTTGGGGGGATCTCAGAAAAAGGAGGGTGCATAAACCGCATGACTCCACCGAAGCAGAGTGTCTGACAAATCCAACCCGCGCGCTGCCGACCCAGAGGCGGCGCGCATATGTTCGCTTTTCGGCGAATACCCGGGCGCCATCCGCCTCGGCGGATGGCGCCCTCGTGATCTTGAAGGCGTTTTCCCGACGGGAAGATGCTAGCCGATAAGGCTCCCCGAGAACCCCTCGCTGCCCGCAGCGGGGGGTTCTTTGTTCGGGAGATCTTTGTCGTGGTCGCGTGTCGGGACGGAAAGGGGGATTCCCCTTTTCCCGGACACGCTCAGCGCTTGCGGTTGGTGAGCGCGAAGGCACCGGCGACGGCGCCGGCGGTCAGGGCGCCGACGACGATCCACGACGTGCCGCTTTCCAGGAGATGCGGCGCTTCGCTCGCCGGCAGCCCCTTGGCGTCGCTGACCCAAGCCACCGTATTGCCGACCGTCAACGAACCGCGCCAGGACGACGACGCGAACGGCGTGGAAAGATCGCGGCCTGTGACGGCGAAATCGAGGATGCGCGGCGCGTTCAGGGCGAGCGGCACGTCGCCGGCGCTATAGGTCTGCGGTCCCGCCACCATAAGGCCGAAGCGCGGGGCGCTGGTCTTGCCGGCGGCCTGGCCGAGCGGCAGGCGGAAGTACCCCATGGCGGCCGCGCCGCTGGTGCGCGTCGCGCCCAAAATGGTGGTGCGGTTGAACATGTCGCCGGCGAAAGCCGGGGCCGCCACCTGGCTGACCAGGGCGGCGATGGCGACAAACGTCGTGACTTTACGCATTTAGATCCCAGTCCCTTTTCGAATTCCCCGAATGGTTGGGCATGTTGCCCCAGGGCGCTCGCCAGCGCAATCAACCTCCGTTCGCGCCGCTTTCGGGCAACATCGTGGCAGGGCTTTCGGAAACCCTTGGAAATGGCCGTGAAACGCTACGGCGCCGCAAGCTTTCCATCCCCAAAAACGCCCTATTTACCGCCGATATTCGGATCATCAGTTGACGGCCGGCGCGGCGTGACAGCCGTTCCTGGAGGACCGACATGTTCATGCTAACCAAGACCCGATTGGCTAAGATCAAATTGGCCACGGCCCGATTGCCCCGCGTCGTCGGAACAGTGTTGCTGTGCGCCGCGACCGTGGCGCCCGCCGCCGCGCAGGTGGCCAGGCCACAGGACCGGCCCGGCACCTCCCAGATGTGCATCATGTCGAACTACATCGAGGACACCCCGGTGATCGACAACCGCACTATCCTCGTGCGCATGAATCCCGGGCGCGGCTACAAACGCATCGACCTGGCGACCGATTGCTCGACCATGGCCGATGGCCGCGCCCTGGCCTTCGATACCAGCGTCAACCGGCTGTGTGTGCAGGACACCCTGAACGCCCAGGAAGACTCCGGCCACGCCTGCACGATTTCTAAGATCGTGACCATCGACGCGGATGAAGCCCAGGAATTGATGTCCCGGCGACGCTGACGGCGTCGCCGCCTTCCTTCAGTGTGGTGCTAGACCGCCGCGTCCGCGGCCACCGCGGCGCGCAGACTCAGCAAGGCCGCGGCCAGCACTTCGCTGTCGCTTTCCGTCGGATACACCACATGGGCGGGACGCACGAACTGCGGCGCACCCTCGACCGGGAACAGCCGCCCGGTGGCCATTTCCTGCGCCACCACGCGCGGCGGGAAGTAGCCGGCGCCGCCGTGAACCAGAATATGGCGCAGACCGAGCGCGCCGAGGCTCACATGTAAACCAGGCGCGCTGAATTGCGGGAACTGGTCCGAGTGCCAGGCCTCGAAATCCTCGCCCCAGTCGACGAACACATAGTCGGCCTCGCCGGGCCCGCCATGGCCTTCGCGCGTCGCCATCATGATCAGCTTCTGGTCCATGAGCTTCTCGATGGTGAACCCGGGCCGCGCTTCCGGGGCGTAGATCAGCACGAAATCCAGGAGCCCGTCGGCGAGGTGGCGCATGAGCGAGGACGGCGTGCCGACCTCGGCGCGCACCGCCACATCGGGGCGCGCATTGCGGAACTGCCCCATCCACACGAGAAGGATGCGTTCCCACAGCGAGAACTGGCCGCCGATATTGAGCACGGCGCGCATCTCGGCCGGGAGCGCGATGTCCTGCCGCGCCTGCTGCAGCACATGCATCATGGTCGAGGCATGGGGCTGGAAACGGCGGCCCGCCGTGGTGAGCGTGACGCCCGACTTGCGGCGTTGGAACAGGGGCTGGCCGAGGCGGACCTCGAGTTCCTTGATTCGGGCGCTGACAGTGGACTGGGTGACGTTCAGGGACTCCGCGGCACGCACGAAGCTGCCGGCCTCCACCACCTCCAGAAAGGTGCGGATCTGGTCCATATCCATGGGAATCCCCCCACTGAAATCGCCTGCGGAATCACCGCGGTACCCGACGTGTCATCAATCGGTAATATCGATTGGTGAATCACAAATAATTCATTTGCCCGATATGTTGCCTCACCTTAAATCTAGGGGCAAGGCAACTCCCGGGGCGACCTGGGAAACCGAGAGGCCGGCGCCGGATGTACGCGCTCGGCCTCGAACTTTTTCTGGGCCCCGGCTTCTCTCAATCAGGCCGTCACCCGGCCCGCCGCGATCCTTACCATCGCCCCCGCCAGGCGGTTCGCCTCCCCCTCGGCATGCGTCACATAGAGGATCGGCAGGCGCATCTCGTCCCGCAGCCGTTCGATATAGGGGAGGATCTCTTCCTTCCGGGCCGCGTCCAGGGAGGCGAGCGGCTCATCCATCAAAAGCAGTTTGGGGCTGGCCAGGAGCGCCCGCCCAATCGCCACCCGCTGCTGCTCGCCGCCGGAGAGCGCGCCCGGCTTACGCGCGAGCAGGTGTTCGAGGCCGAGCAGCGCCATCACCTGATCCGGCTGGACGTAGCGTGCCTCCGGCGCCGTGAGCCGATAGCCGTAGAGCAGGTTGTGCTCCACCGACATATGCGGGAACAAACGCGCGTCCTGGAAGACATAGCCGACACGCCGATGGTTTGGCGCGAGGTTGATGCCCTGGGCGGAATCGAACAGCACCGCGCCATCCACGGCGATGCGCCCCCGCGCGGGCTTCAGGACGCCCGCGATCATATTCAGCACCGAGGTCTTGCCGGCGCCCGACGGCCCGAACAGCGCGGTCAAACCGGCAGCCGCGGTGAAGCGCACCGCCAGCGCGAAGTCGCCGAGCCGCGTTTCCACGTCGACGTCGAAGCTCATGTGCTTTTGGCGACGATGCGCCGCTCCATAAATTCGGCGCCAAGCACCGCCACCAGCGACACCACCACCGACAATCCGGCGAGACGCAGCGCCGCGTCCTCGCCGCCGGACGATTGCAGCAGGCTGTAGATCGCGATCGGCAAGGTGCGGGTCTCGCCCGGGATGTTCGAGACGAAGGTGATGGTTGCGCCGAATTCGCCGAAGCTTTTGGCGAAGCTTAGGACCGCGCCGGCGATGATTCCCGGCAGGGCCAGGGGCAAAGTGATGGTGAAAAGCACCCGCCACCAGCCGGCACCCAGGGTGCGCGCCGCCGTCTCCAGCCGTCTGTCCACGGCGACGATCGACAGCCGCATGGCGCGCACCATCAACGGCAAGCCCATGATGGCGGCGGCCAGCGCAGCACCCGTCCATTTGAAGGCGATGGTGATGCCAAACACATTCTGCAGGAACTGCCCGATGGGGCCGCGCGTACCGAACAGCAGCAGAAGAAAGAACCCCGTCACCACCGGCGGCAGCACCAGCGGCAGATAGACGATGCCGTGCACCAGGCTCTTGAGCGGGAATTCCAGCCGCGCAAGCACATAGGCCAGCAGGAAGCCCACCGGCAAACTCGCCAGCGTGCCCCACAAGCCCACCTTCAGGCTGAGGAACACGGCCTCCCATTCGGCGGGCGTGAAATCGAACATCCGCGAAGTATCCCCGCCAATATATCGCGCGTCTAGCCGATAACCCTGGGCGCCGCGCCTTTGACGGCGCACAAACGTTGGCGCACCGCGGGCCGCGGCGCCTGTTCCTCGCCGTGTTCATAGGCGACGACCGAGAGCTGCTCGAACGCGCGCAGCAATTCGCCCGGCGCCAAAAGGAAGTTAGGGTTGCGCGGGCGGCCCAGGCGTTCGTTGCCCTGGCCGAAGGTCTCGAAAATCAGCACGCCTTCGGCCGCGAGCGATTCCAGCAGGTGCGGAAAGTGCGGCCGATGGAGATAATTGGTGATGACGATGCCGTCGAATGTCCGGCTCTTGAACGGCCAGACGCCGGTTTCGAGATCGGCGGCGACGACTTCGGCCGGCGCACCTGCCAGGCCAGAGACCTCGATATCGGCCGCGGTGACCGTGAAACCCAAAGCCGCGAGCGCCCGGGTGTGGCGGCCATGCCCGGCCGCCACGTCGAGCACCGTGCCGCCCGGACGGATCAAGGACGCCCAGCGCATCACCCAGGCGGAGGGCGGAATATCGGGGTCGGTGGGCCGATCGAAACTTGCCCCGGAACGGATCATGACGCATCCCTTAAGGCCGGTGACGCTTCCCTTATAGTTGGGCCGGCAATTTCGTGCAAAATCAGGGAGCTGCCGCCCGTTTCCGTGGTTTGACGCCTATTTCCCAAGCGACTAAACACAAAAGCATGTCCGGACCTGAATCCTTAAGCCTCGCCGCTGATTTTCCCGCCGCCACCGACGCCCAGTGGCTGAAGCTGGTGGACAAGATTCTGGCCGGCGCGGATTTCGAGAAGAAATTGGTGGCGCGCACCTATGACGGGATCGCCCTCAAGCCGCTCTACACCCGGGCGGATTGGCATGCCGAAAACGATGCGTCGGGCCTGCCCGGCGGTGCGCCCTATACGCGCGGCAGCACCGCGCTGGGCAACACCGTTTCCGGTTGGGACATCCGCCAGGCGCATGGTGGCGACCCGGGCGTGGTCAACAAAGCCATCCTTGAGGATCTGGAGCGCGGCGTCACCTCGATCCTGCTGCGGACCGATGGCGCGGCGCTCGACCGCGTGCTCGCGGGCGTGATGCTCGACCTCGCGCCCGTGATCCTGGACAGCCCAGGCGCCACGTTGCCGGCCGCGACCGCGTTGATGAAGCTGCTGACGGCGCGCGGACAGCAAAAAGTTTTCGCGGGCAACTTTGGCCTCGACGATCTCGGCAACGGCCTCGCGGATATCGCGGCGCTGGGCGCTGCGGCCGTGGAGATCGCGCGCGATTTTCCGAAGGCGCGCGCCTTCAATGTGCGCGGCACGGTCTATCACGCAGCGGGTTCTTCCGATGCCCAGGAATTGGGCGGCGCGGTCGCGACGGCGCTCAGCTATCTGCGCGCGATGACGGCGGCGGGCATGACCATCGACGCCGCCTGCGGCCAGATCGCCTTCACGCTCGCAACCGATGCGGACTTTTTCCTGTCCATCGCCAAGTTCCGCGCCTTGCGCAAACTGTGGGCGCGGGCGACCGAGGTCTGCGGCGCGGACGCGCGTACCGCGCCGGTGTCCGCCTGCACCGCCAGCCGCATGATCAGCCGTCGCGATCCCTGGGTGAACGTGCTGCGCACGACGGTCGCCTGTTTCGCCGCGGGCATCGCGGGTGCGGATGCCGTCACCGTGCTGCCGTTCGACGGCAGCGAGCTTGCGCGCCGCGTCGCCCGCAACACGCAAGTCGTGCTCCAGGAAGAAGCCAGCCTCGCCAAAGTGGTCGACCCCGCCGGCGGCGCATGGATGTTCGAGCGGCTGACCGACGAACTGGCCGATAAGGCCTGGGCCTTCTTCCAGGAGATCGAACGCGCCGGCGGCATGACCAAGGCGTTGCCGCTGGTGGCGGAGAAGATCGCCGCCGTGCAGGCCGAGCGCGCCAGGAACATCGCCCGCCGCAAGGATCCGATCACCGGCGTCAGCGAATTCCCGAACATCAACGAGGCCGACGCCGCGCCCATTTCCGCCACATCGGGCGCCGGCTTGAAGCCCATCCGGCTGGCCGAGGGCTTTGAGCACCTGCGCGACCTGAGCGATGCCTTCAAGGCCAGGACCGGCCAACGGCCGCGCATCTTCCTCGCCAATCTCGGCGCCGTCGCCGATTTCACGGCGCGCGCGACATTCGCGAAGAACTTTTTCGAGGCCGGCGGCATCGAAGCTGTTCCGGGCGCGGGCGGCAGCAACCCGGCCGATATGGCGCGGGATCTGAAGCACAGCGGCGCGGCGTTCGCGATCATCTGCGGCACCGACACCGGTTACGCCGGGAACGCGGCCGCCATCGCCAAAGCCTTGAAGGATGCTGGCGCCAAGACGGTTTACCTCGCCGGACGTCCGGGCGAGTTGGAGGTGCCGCTCAAAGCGGCCGGCGTCGACGAGTTCATCTTCATGGGCGGCGACGTGCTCGGCACCCTCGAACGCGCGCACAAGAAGCTCGGGTGAGGTCATGAACAAGCAGCAGATCCCCAGTTTCGCGGACATCGCCCTCGCCTCCACGTCCAACTCCGGGCGCCTGGAAAGCAGCGAATGGCGCGCGAAGGCCGAGGCCGAACTTGGCAAAACCCCCACGGCCTGGGAAACCCCCGAAGGCCTCGCTGTGAAACCCTTGTTCACGGCGCAGGATCTGGAAGGCATCGATTTCCTGGATACGCGGCCCGGCGTGGCGCCGTTCTTGCGCGGGCCTTACCCCACCATGTACGTCACGCAGCCCTGGACCGTGCGCCAGTATGCCGGGTTCTCCACGGCGGAAGATTCCAACGCCTTCTACCGGCGCAATCTCGCCGCCGGGCAGAAAGGCCTGTCGATCGCGTTCGATCTCGCCACGCACCGCGGCTATGACAGCGACCATCCGCGCGTGGTGGGCGACGTGGGCATGGCCGGCGTCGCCATCGATTCCATCCTCGACATGCGCACCCTGTTCGACGGCATCCCGCTCGACCAAATGAGCGTGTCCATGACCATGAACGGCGCCGTGCTGCCGATCCTGGCGCTCTATATCGTCGCCGCCGAGGAGCAGGGCGTGAAGCCGGCGCAGCTTTCAGGAACCATCCAGAACGACATCCTGAAAGAGTTCATGGTGCGCAACACCTATATCTTTCCGCCGACACCCTCGATGCGGATCATCTCGGACATCTTCGCCTACACCTCGGCGAACATGCCCAAGTTCAATTCCATCTCGATCTCGGGCTATCACATGCAGGAGGCCGGCGCGACCGCCGACCTGGAATTGGCCTATACGCTGGCCGACGGCCTGGAATACGCGCGCGCGGGACAGAAAGCCGGGCTGGATATCGACAGCTTCGCGCCCAGGCTTTCGTTCTTCTGGGCGATCGGCATGAACTTCTTCATGGAAGTCGCCAAGTTGCGGGCGGGCCGCCTGATCTGGGCCAAGCTGATCAAGCAGTTCGCGCCCAAGAGCGACAAGTCGCTGGCTTTGCGCACCCACTGCCAGACCTCGGGCTGGAGCCTGACGGCGCAGGATGTCTACAACAACGTGACCCGCACCTGCATCGAGGCCATGGCCGCGACCCAGGGCCACACCCAGTCCCTGCACACCAACGCCTTCGATGAGGCGCTGGCGCTGCCGACCGACTTCTCGGCGCGCATCGCCCGCAACACCCAGTTGTTCATTCAGCAGGAAACCGGCACCACCCGCAGCGTCGATCCCTGGGGCGGCAGCTATTATGTCGAGCGCCTGACCCATGACCTGGCCGCCCGCGCCTGGGGCCATATCCAGGAGGTCGAGAAACTGGGCGGCATGGCCAAGGCCATCGAAGCCGGCATTCCGAAACTGCGCATCGAGGAAGCCGCCGCCCGCACCCAGGCCCGGATCGATTCCGGCCGCCAGACCGTGGTGGGCGTGAACAAATACCGCCTCGACGAAAAGGAGGACATCGATGTCCTCAAGGTCGATAATAGCGCCGTGCGCGCGGCCCAGCTCGCCAAGCTCACCAGGCTCAAGGCCGGACGCGACGGGAAAGCCTTGGAAGCCGCGCTGGAAGCCCTGACCAAGGCCGCGTCCGGTGAAGGCAACCTGCTGGAGCTGTCGGTGAACGCGGCCCGGGCGAAGGCGACCGTGGGGGAAATGACCGCCGCGCTGGAGAAAGTGTTCGGGCGGCACGTGGCGGAGATCCGCTCGATCTCCGGAGTCTATCGCAAGGAAATGGGAGCCAAGTCCGGCGCCGTGGAAAAAGTCCTGAAACTGGTGGAAGCCTTCGCCGAGAAGGAAGGCCGCCGCCCGCGCATCCTGGTGGCCAAGATGGGCCAGGACGGCCACGACCGCGGCCAGAAGGTGATTGCCTCCGCCTTCGCGGATTTGGGGTTCGACGTGGACATCGGCCCGTTGTTCCAGACTCCCGGCGAAGCCGCGAAGCAGGCGGTGGAGAACGACGTGCATATCATCGGCGCCTCGTCGCTGGCGGCCGGGCATTTGACCCTGGTGCCGGCGCTCAAGGCCGAGCTCAAGAAACTCGGGCGCGAGGACATCATGGTGGTGGTGGGCGGCGTGATCCCGCCCCAGGACTTCGACGCCCTGTATAAAGCCGGCGCCGCGGCGATCTTCCCGCCCGGCACGGTCATCGGCGAGGCCGCCATCGGCCTGCTCGAAAAACTCACCCAAGCGCTTGGCCACTAAAGCGTCATTGAAGGCCTCGGATTATGTCGCGGGCGTGATCGCCGGCGACCGGGCGATTTTGGCCCGGGCGATCACATTGATCGAATCCCGCAATCCCGATCACCACAAGGCCGCCCAGGCCATGCTGGTCGCGTTGCTGCCGCGCACGGGCAAGTCGCTGCGCATCGGCGTGAGCGGCCTGCCGGGCGCAGGCAAGAGCACCTTCATCGACGCCCTCGGCACCATGCTGACCGGTTTGGGCCACAAGGTCGCGGTGCTGGCGGTGGACCCGACCTCGTCCCGCAGCGGCGGCAGCATCCTGGGCGACAAGACCCGGATGGCCAAGCTGTCGCAGAACCCCAATGCCTTCATTCGGCCGTCGCCGACCGGCGGCGCGCTCGGCGGCGTCGCCCGGGCGACCCGCGAAGCCATCCTGGTGTGCGAGGCCGCCGGCTTCGACGTGATCCTGGTGGAGACCGTCGGCGTCGGCCAGAGCGAGATCACGGTCTCGGAGATGGTGGATTTTTTCCTGGTGCTGATGATCGCCGGGGGCGGCGATGAACTGCAAGGCATCAAGAAAGGTGTCTTGGAGATCGCCGATATGATCGCGATCACCAAGGCCGACGGTGACAACGCCACCCGCGCCGCCGCCGCCGCCGCCGACTACCAGCATGCCTTGCGCATCATCACGCCGATGGGCGCAGCATGGCAGCCGCCGGTTGTCACCATCAGCGCCATCGAGATGCGCGGCCTTGACAGTCTATGGCAGAAGATTCAATTGCATCATAAGACGGCGGACGAGGCTGGCGCCTGGATGCAACGGCGCCGCGCCCAGGACGTTCGCTGGATGTGGGCGATGGTTGAAGACCGCTTGATGACGAACCTGAAGACCGACTCCAAAGTCAAAGATGCGGTGGCGGAACTGGAACGCGCGCTCTCCGAAGGGCGGACCACGCCCGGCCTGGCCGCCGACCGCATCCTTAAAACATTCGGGATCGCGGAATGACCGGGCGCAAGCGTGCCCAGGCACGGGCGCTGAAATTCGGGCAGCACGTCGCCATCGCCGGCACCCAGATGTTCTTCGGCGCCCTCACCGGCGCCATTCGTCTGGTGCGCGGCAGCCACCCCGAGGGCTGGCGCACGCTGCGTTATGGCCTGCACCGGGACGAAGTGCTCGACCACATGGAGCCCAATGCCCGGGTCAAACGCCGCAAGCCGGTGGTGTTTTTCCACGGCGGCGGCTGGATGATGGGCACCAAGGATTTTTACAGCCACGACCTGCTGTTCCTGGCCGAGGCCGGGCATCCGGTGTTCAACGTCGAATACCCCAAGGCGCCCGAACATCCGCACCCGTGGATTCTGAGATCCGTATTCAAGGCGCTGACCTTCATCCGCCAGAATTTCGGCGACGGCGGCGCCGTGCACCTGGCCGGGGATTCCGCCGGCGGCAACCTCGCGGTGATGGCCGGCATTCTCTGTCAGAATCCGGACCTGCTCGCGGCGATCGAGCCGGATGAAGGTCCGTTGCCGGAAATCCTGAGCGTGACTTCGCTGTACGGCGTGATGGACCGCCTCACTTGCCTCAACCCCAACACCATCGTCGGCCCGACCATGATCGAGGCTTACGGCGGGCCGGAAGCGCTGGCGCAGGAAGTCGGGCCCGCCCATGCCATCACGCCCATGGACGTGAAGTTCACCAGGCACCCGCCGTGTTTCCTGACCTGCGGCGAATGGGATCCGCTGACCGCGTCCCACGACATGTACGCCAAGCGGCTGACGCGCGCCGGCCATAGCGTCAAGTCAAAGACCTACGCCAAGGCGACGCACGGCTATTTCAACTTCCCGGAAGGCGCGGTGAAAACCGCCTGCCGCCGCGACATGACGGCGTTCCTCAGAGAGATCGAGGACGGCGCCTAAACGTCCTTGGCGAGAATCCCGTACAGCTCGGGGCGGCGGTCCCGGAAGAAGCCGAAGGCGGCGCGGTTGCGGCGCACTTCGTCGATGTCGAAGGTCGCCTGCAGCACGCCCTCTTCGGTCCGGCCGAACTCCTGCACCTTGTCGCCACGGTGGCTGGCGATGAAGGACGAGCCGTAGAACGTCTGGCCCTGCTCCGTGCCGATGCGGTTCGCGGCCACCACCGGCACGACGTTCGACACCGCGTGGCCGATCATGGCGCGCTGCCACAAATCCTTGGTGTCGAGGCCGGGGTTGTCGGGCTCGGAGCCGATGGCGGTCGGATAGAACAGGATGTCCGCGCCCATCAGCATCATGGCGCGGGCGCATTCCGGGAACCACTGGTCCCAGCAGATGCCGACACCGATCTTGCCGTACCGGGTGTCCCACACCTTGAAGCCGGTGTTGCCGGGGCGGAAGTAGAACTTCTCCTCGTAGCCCGGGCCGTCGGGGATGTGGCTTTTGCGGTAGACGCCCATGAGGGAGCCGTCGGCGTCGACCATCACCAGGCTGTTGTAGAAATTCTGGCCGTCGCGTTCGAAGATCGAGACCGGAATCGCCACCTTGAGCTTGGCCGCCAGCGGCGCGAGCTTGACCACCACCGGGTGCGTGGCGGCGGGATAGGCGCGGTCGAAGTTCTTCTCGGTCTCCTCGCGGCAGAAGTAATAGCCCTGCAGCAGCTCCGACGGCAGAACCACTTGTGCGCCGCCCTTGGCCGCCTGCTCGATCAAGCCGATGGTTTTGTCGATGTTCGCGGCGATGTCGTCGCTGAAGGACGACTGGATCGCCGCCACGGTGATCTTGCTCATGAGCGCACCTCCGGCTGCTGCTGGGTGATGCAGTGGAACGAGCCGCCGCCGGTGATCACCGCGCGGGCCGACAGGCCCACCGTGCGCCGGCCCGGGAACAGCCTGCCGATGGCTTCCACCGCCGCGTCGTCGCTGGCGCTGTCGTAAAGCGGCACCACCACCGTGGAATTACCGATGTAGAAGTTCATCGGGTTGGCGGGGATGATCTCGCCGTCCTCGTCGGTCACGGCGCCTGGCGACGGGATGGTCATGACCTCGAGCTTGCGGCCCTTGGCGTCCCGCGCGGACTTCAATGTGGCGATGATGTCCTTGAGGGCCTGGGCGTTGGGATCGCCGCTGCCCGCCGGTTCCATGCAGGCGACAACGCCCGGCGCCACGAAGCGGGCGATATTATCGACATGGCCGTCGGTATGGTCGTTGAGCAGGCCTTCGTTGATCCACACCAGGGATTCGATGCCCAGTGAGTCGCGCAAGGCACGCTCGATGTCGCGCTGGGTCAGGTCGGGGTTGCGGTTGGGGTTGAGCAGGCACTGGCGCGTCGTGAGCGCCGTGCCCTCGCCGTCCACGTCGAGCGAGCCGCCCTCGAGCACCCAGTCATGGCGCAGCGCCGGCACGCCGGCCTTGGCCGCCACCTGTGCCGCCACCTGGTCGTCGCCGTCGAGCACATATTTCCCGCCCCAGCCGTTGAAACGAAAGCAAGCGGCCTCGAGGCCCTTGGCGCCTTGCACGAAGATCGGCGCGGTGTCGCGGAACCAGATGTCGCCGAAGGCGCCCGGGATGATCTCCGCGCCTTTGCCGTGCAGCGCCTCGGTCGCCGACGCCACGGCTTCATCGCCGCAGGCCAGGATGCGCAGGCGCTCGCCGCGGATCTCTCCGGTCTTGGGGTCGACGTCGGCGATGGCCGAAAACAGCGCCGCCACTTCGGCGCGCGCCGGTTCCAGGTCTTCCAGCCACAGGTCGCCATGGCTCGGCCAGGCCGACCAGACCGCGCTATGCCGGGCCCATTCCGCCGGCTGGAGAAAATTGGGTTTGCTCATATGCGCGTTCCTAGTGTGTGTTCAGGAAAAGTGGAAGCCGGTTTTCCGTCCGAACACGCAACAATAAACAATAGCCAGGCGGGAAACCCCGCTTTAGCGGCGTTAGGCCGGCTTTTCAATCGCCGTCACATAAAACTAGAGCGGCAGCCAGCCGCCAGCCCACAGCCAGATGGCCGCGATCGTCATGGACGTCAAGGCCATGGGAATGCCGGCCCGGGCGAAATCGCCAAAAGTGAGCGTCACGCCGGTGGCCGCGGCGCGCTCGGCGACGATCAGGTTGCACAGGCTGCCGGTGAGCAGCAGGTTGCCAGCCAGGGTGGTGAGCAACGCAAGGCCATAGAGCGCGCCCGCCGGCAGCGACGGCCATAGCGATAGGATCAGGATGGTGGCCGGCACATTGCCGATAGTGCTGCTGACCAGGAGCGCGCCGGGAAACATGGCCCTCAGGCTGTCCGGGCTGACGCCAAACCGATCGGCCGATTGCAGGATGTCGCCCGCGATTCCCGTGGCGGCGAAAGACCCGGTGACCACGAACAGGCAGGCGATCAGCAGCAGCAATTGCCAATCCACGGCGGCGATCATGGCGCGGCTGTGGATCTTCCGGCTGACCATGAGTGCCGCGGCCACCGCCAACGCCACGATCTCACGCGGCAACGGCGTCGCGAACAGACCGAGCAGCACGACCGTGGCGACGAGCCCCTTGATCATCTGGGGCCGGTTCAAGGCATGGGGCTCTCGTTGCGGCGGCGAAGCCGGGCGCGACAGCTCGGTCCGCCAGCACACCCAGACCGCGCCGTAGACACAAGCCAGCGCCGCCAGCACCGGCGGTCCGCACACCGCCAGGAATGGCCAAAAGCCGAGATGCCCAGCCTGCCCGATCAGGATGTTTTGGGGATTGCCGATGAGCGTGGCCGCGGAGCCGGCATTGCCCGCGCCCGCAAGCGCCATCAGGTAGGGTTTGGGATCGAGGCCCCGGGCCCGCAGCCCCAGGCACAGGATCGGCGCCATGGCGAACACCACGATGTCGTTCACCAGGACAGCCGACAGCCCGCCTGCCACCGCGATCACAAGCGCCAACAGGTGCCTGGGGTGGAGTTCCGCCGCCGCGATGCGCCCGGCGCAGGTGTCGTATATCCCGGCGGCCGAGAACTGCGCCGACAGGATCATCAGCGCGAACATCAACACGATGGTCGGTGCGTCGATGGCCGCACCCGCCGCGTCGAACGGCACGGCCCCCGAGGCCAGCAGGATCGCCACTGCCATGACCGCGATGCCGGTGCGGTCGAGCGCCAGGCCCGGAACCCGCCCCAAAGCCATGCCGACATAGGTAAAGAGGAAGACGGCGAGCGCTATGGAGGTGACGGCAACCGGAGTCATTTAATACAAAGTGGGTAATACAAAGTGGGATAAAGAAAGCCGTGAAACAGGAACATGAATGTCTTCGGGCAGCCTAACAGCCGACCGCCGCTTCGCCTACGCCCAGAGCCTGAAGGACGAGGGCGACTTCGCCGCCGCCGCCGAGGTCATGGCGCAAGCCCTGGAGGAAGCGCCGCGCTGGGCTGAAGGCCGGTTCACCTTGGCCGAACTGCTGGCCGCGGCGGGCGACGGATCGGGTGCGATTGCCGCATACCGCGCCTATCTCAAGATCGAACCGGCGGATTCCATGGGCGCCGGGGCGCGGTTGGCCCTGCTGGGCGAAAGCGCGCCCGCGTCATTGCCGGACGCCTATGTGCGGCGGCTATTCGATCAATACGCGACGCGATTCGACTCTGCCTTGGTGGAAAAGCTCAAGTACAGGGCGCCGGAATTGCTGCGTGCGGCGATTGTCGCTGTGGCGCCGGACAAACGGTTCGCGCGCTGCTTCGATCTCGGCTGCGGCACCGGCCTCGCGGGTGCGGCCGTGCGCGATCTCACGGCTTGGCTCGGCGGCGTCGACCTGTCGCCCGCGATGGTACGGGCCGCCGAACAGAAGCGGGTTTATGACCACCTGGAAAGCGGCGACATGGTGAAGGCGGTGGCCGCCCTGCCGGCGCCCTGCGATTTGATGCTCGCCGCCGATGTCCTGGTCTATTGCGGCGATCTCGTACCGCTGTTCCGGGCAGTCGCGCTGAAATCCACCGGCCTGTTTGCCTTCACCGTGCAGCGCGCGAACGGCGGCACTTTCGCCCTAGGGCCGGAACAGCGCTTCAACCACAGTCGCGCCTATCTTTCCGAAACGGCCACCGCCGCGGGATTCACGGTGCTGGCGTTGGAAGATGCCGTCACGCGCCAGGAGAAAGGCGCGGATGTGCCAGGCTTGCTGGCCGTGCTCAGTCGAGCGCCAGCGTAACCGCCTTGAGATAGGCGCTTTCCGGCAGCGCCGGGTGGACCGGATGATCGGCGCTGGCACCAGACACCTTCAGGATACGCGCCTGGCGGCCCGCGTCGGCAACGCCGCGCGTGACGGCGGCGATGAACTCATCCACCGGCGCGTTATGGCTGCAAGACGCCACGAACAGGAACCCGCCAGGCGCGGTGACGGCCGCACATAACCGCGCCAGCTTGCGGTAGCCCTTGAGACCCGCCTGCAAATCCTTACGCGATTTCACGAAAGCCGGCGGGTCGGCGATCACCACATCCCACTTCGCCTTGCGCGCGGAGGCGGCTTCCAAATAAGATC
>JAIBCD010000075.1 GCA_019694335.1 Rhodospirillaceae bacterium
CGAGGCGGGCGAGGAGATGAACACGGCGCCGGGCCAGGCGGCCTTGATCTCGGCGTTGCCGCCGACGTGGTCGATGTGGTCGGAGGCGACCACGACGTATTTCAAGGGGAGCGGCGTGAGCTTCCTGATGGTGTCGACCAGGCGCTGGCCGTCCATGGGGTCGCCCTGGCCGTCCATGAGCACGACGCCGTCGGGCGTGACGACGATCAAGCTGACCGTGCCGATGACCGAACCGTCGGGATCGGGGACGTGGGTGTCCTCGTAGACGTAGATGTTCGGCTCGATGGGCTTCCAGCGCGGGAAGTCCTTTTCGGTGAGGCCGCGCGCGGCGATCAGCCCGGATTTGGGGAATTCGGCCCCGCCAGCCACTGCGGGAGCCACAAATGCGACGGCCAGAGCCGCGACAAAAGCAAGGATTTTCATGCAAATTCCCTTCTCCAGGATGGTGAAAGCTTAAATAAACCGGGCGCCGGGTCCAAGACTGTTGATAGACTGGGCGCCGTACAATCGGCCGAGGAGGGCCACGATGAGCCGGATCGTGCTGGTATTGCTCATTCTGCTGGGCGTGAACCGTGCTGCCGTCGCGGACGTGGAGACAACCGACCCCCAGGCGTTCGTCGCCGCCTTCATCCACCATATCGGCGAGGCGGAGAGTCTGCGGGTGCAGGCCCAGAAGGATGTGGCGGCCGCCGGCGACGACAAGGGGGCGGCCATCATCTCAAGCAGCGCCAAGCTGGCGACGGCCCTGCGGGGACATGCGAACCAGCTGAACAGCTTCCAGCTGCCGCCGCCGATGGGCGGCGCTCCGCAGAAGTTCGCGACACTGCTCCAACAGAAAGCCGAGTTGTTCGAGACTTATGTCGCGGTGCTCGAGGCATTGGCGGGCACGCCGCGCGCGGGCGTGATCTACGAAAAGCTGGCCGGCAAATCGCCCGACCTGCGCGGAATGATCGAGAACGCCGACGAGACCCTGATGAAGGCTACGCCCCTGGTGTTCGCGACGCTCATCAACACGACGCCGGACGCGCAAGGGTATGTGAACCGCCTGACCATCACCAAGGCCCAGCGCGAGACGCTGATCCACGAACTGGACACCGCGTTTGGCGACAAGCTCGAGGCCAAGAGCCAGAACTACATCGTCGCGGCGGCGCAGGTGCTGAAGGCGGATTTGCACCGGCCCTTCAAGTGCTCGGACGAGCCGTAGGAGCTGAAGGCAATACCGCTGGATCCTGGCGATCGCCTTGGGGCGGAGCGGTCACCGTCGCGCGCGGCTACGGGAGGCAATTTGCTCCCTACCGCTCGCACTCCAGCCGCTGCTTGTGATTCCGCCAGTCGGCCGGGGGAATAAAACTCATCGCCCAGAGGCCCGTATTGGCCTCCTTCGCCGCCCTCTGTGTGCCGACGTATGCCTTCAGGTCGCGCCGCTCCATGTACTCTCCATCGACGACGCCGTAGCCGTGGGCGAGCATCCAGGGGCCAATCTTGACTCTGCCATAAGCGCACTCGCCCACCATCTGGCCGTCACTCTCGCCCCGGCGCTCGCACCGGACCTCCTTGCCGAGAATGAGATCCTCAAGCGCCCGGCGGGCGCTCTGCCCGCAGGGGATACACGGCGAGGACCGTGAGGCGTTCACTGCGTTCTGCTGGCACCGTTGCCTAAGCCCTGGCGCATCGAGGCCGAAAATCCGAATCTTCTGGCCGCCGACGAGGGAGAACGTTTCGCCATCTTGAACGACCTCCACCTTGCCCGTGAAGGCGGCCACATCAGTGCCCTGTGCGGACCCAGCGACGAGGCTCATCAGTATGATCGCGGTTGGAAGGCGAAGCATGGTCACAGCGTCTCCTTAGCCCAAGCCGCCATCGTCGGCAGAGAGCGTTAAGGCATCGCTAACGAAAATCAGGGCTGGCGACCCCGGCAGGGGTGCGGGAACTGTTGAGTTTCAGCGGGTTGCGTTGGCCAACCGGGCGCTGCAGCACCCTTGACGCATAATGGTTTTTGGCTGTGTTGGCTAACCGCCCTGTTTGGCGCCTTCCTTCATATCCTCGCGCCTACCGCTGCGTGGTGAGGTGCCGCCCGATGCATTTTTGCCGAGGCAACACATCGGAGCTATCCACTATGACTCAAGCTAAGAACCGCACGCGGGCGAGAGGCGAGTTTCCGCGTTTGAATCTTTCCGCCGAGACGCGGGCGAAGTTCAATGACCTGCTGGGTGAAGCGCCCAAGCTGGGGCTCGATCCGGAGCGGGTGGAGGCGGCGGGGCTGCCGGGGTTGCGGGCGCTGTTGGCGCTTAAGCAGGCGGCGGAGAGCGGTACGGCCAAGAAGCGCGATGCGCATCTTGGCCAGCTGCAGAGCACGATGCGATTGCTGCAATACCGCAAACATCCGGAGCTGGTGCAGCAGTTGCAGGCCCGGGCGATGGCGCTGCAGGGGCGCGGCGGGGATACGGAAGTCGCGCATGTCACGGTGGGCGAGATCGTGCTGCCTAGGGCGTTGCAGACGCGGGCGGTGATCGAGGCGTTAGGCCGGGCGGCGGGGGAGGCAGGAATTCCGCTCTCGCACTTGCGCGTAGGCAGTGGCCGCAATTCGATCAATCCGCGCACGGGATTGCCGGAGTTTGCGGACTCGTCGGAAGAGCCGATGGAGGAAATCACGGTGACGGTCCCGCGTGAGGAGGGATTAGTGCAGGCGCCGCAGGATCTGCCGGATGAGTTCAAGGTTTATGGCGATCCGGGTGGTGGCGTGAACCAGTATGGAACACCCGCAGCGATGGGTGTGATCGGTGCGGCGTCGCACGCGTGGACAGCGAGCGGCCGCGCGCCATTCAGTGTGGGAGACCTGAGTAACAGTAGCGGGACAAAATACCCCGGACACGTGAGCGTGGATCATAGGAACGGTACCGGCATCGATATTCGTCCGATTCGTACGGACGGCTCCGGCGGCCGCACGAATTATACAGCTCCCGATTACGACAGAGAGGCGACGCAGAGATTAGTCGATACGCTGCACGCAACGGGCGGCGTCCGAGCTATCCACTATAACGATCCGGCGATCACGGGAGTTATCCCGGACAAGTCCGGGTTGGGCAAGGATTCGCATATACACGACAACCATCTCCATGTTCAGGTGGATCCAAACTGGCGTCGACCGGCGAGCCGCTAAATCATGTTATAGTACGGAGGGAGGCAACGTTCGCGTAGGATCTGTCGCTTCATCTTGCATGGCATAGGGTAGGGGTATGAAAAAAGTGGCAGCTATTTCTCTTTGCTTGTGCGTTGTAGGGGCTGTGGCCGTCCTGGCGGCTGGTAGGTATAAACCTCTCGATGCGACGTACGCCATCACCGGTGCAACCATTATAGATCCCGATCCTGAGGAGAAGAAGGATCGGGTCTCGATCTACATCGATGGGGATGCCGCGCGGGAGATTTACAAAGCGATGTCCGTCCCCGAGGAGCCTCTCCCGTGCGACGACGATAAATCGCCCAATCGACAGAAGTCCGCCGGGGGGTTGACATGCTTTCACCATGATAAGGATGATGACTACGGCTGCGGTGTTGCGATCAAGCTTGATGACGGCACGACCAAGAACGCCTTAGCTTGTTAGGCGGGGCGTGATCGTGACGCGGGATCGCGCTTGAGCAGTTCCACGTCAGAACCGGACGCCGTGTGTGCTGGTATTTGCCGCATTGCCTCGGAAATTCTGGGCGTGGCGCCTGAGGAATTACACGACCGCACGCGGCTTTTTCATGATTTGGAAATGGCCGGCGACGACGCGAACGATTTTTTGGAAGGAATTCACAGGCGTTTTGGGACGTCCTTTCGAGAATTCGATTTCGAAAGCTACTTCCCCGGTGAGCATGACGCATTCTGGTTCTTTCATCTGAGGCGCTTCAAATGGGTGGCGCGCCAGAAGCAAGACCTAACTCTTGGCCACCTGATAAAAGTGGTGCAAGCCGGGAAGCGGTTTGGGCCGGACCTGCCAGCATAGAAACCGCGTGCGCAATTGAAATTTGAACGGGATGGTGCGGAACGCATCGGGCGACACTCTCGCCTCAACGCCTTGCTGAATTGGAAGCGGCGCTATCACACCTTCCCGGCGATCAGGCCGGCGTGAGGCTGGTTGGTGTCCCTGGCCTCAAACCGCTCTTGGATAAGAGCGGCGTCATTGGCGAGGTCGCGGCCAAGAGACTCAGAGGCGCTCGGCCGGTGCGGGCTCTCTTATTCGACAAGACACAAGACATGAACTGGGCACTGGGGTGGCACCAGGACCGCACCATCGCGGTGCGAGAAAGGATCGACGTTCCCGGCTATTCACCGTGAACCGTGAAGGCTGGGTTCCTTCATGTGGCGCCGGCGTTCGATGTGCTGGCGAATATGGTGACCCTGCGGGTTCATCTGGACCCGGTGCTGGCGGACAACGCACCCCTTCGGATTGTGCCGGGCTCGCATCTTTTGGGGCGGGTCGCCGAGCGAGATGTTCCAGGTGTCGTGCGCGCGCGGTGAGGCCCTATGCCTCGCAGAACAGGGGGACATCTGGCTTTACGCGACACCGATCCTGCACGCCTCGGACGCCGCTAAGGTTCCCCAGCGGCGCCGCGTGCTCCAAGTGGATTTCGCGGCTTATGAATTGCCGAACGGACTTCGGTGGCTAGGTGTTTAGGTTAGCCGACGTAAGCGCTTGAATTGCTTGAAGCTGTGGTTCCCGCTTCGCAGGCCCAGGGCCGAGCTTTCATAAGCTCACTTCGTTCGCCAACGAAAGCTAAGGCTGGCGACCCCGGCAGGGGTGCGGGAACTGTTGAGTTTCAGTGGGTTGCGTTGGCTAACCGGGCGCTGCAGCGCCGCGCGAGACGGGGTTGGTGCAACTGCCGCAAGACCTTCCGGACGAGTTCCGGGTTTATGGAAATCCGGGCGCGGGTGTGAATCAGTACGGGACGCCCGCAGCGATGGGTGTGATCGGCGCGGCGTCGCACGCGTGGACGGCGGATGGCCGCGCCCCCTTTTACGTTGGAGATATGAGCAACAGCACGGGGACGGACTACGGGCACACCCCAGGCGGTGACCATACGACCGGCACAGGTATCGATATCCGTCCAGTGCGTAAGGACGGCAGGAATGAAGGCACCAATTACAACGACCCTAGCTACGATAGAGAAGCCACCCAGAGGCTAGTCGATACGCTGAGAGCTACGGGGGCCGTGAAAGACATCTTTTTCGATGATGCGCAGATAAGCGGCGTTCGCAGTTTGGGCCCTAAATATCCTCACGCTAACCACCTCCATGTTCGAGTGGATCCAGACTGGCAACGGCCGCTGGCGAAGTAAGGTGCGCCGAGGAAGGGAGGGGCTGCGAGGATTCTGAGGAAGCCTCACGCGAGCCATGGTAAAATCGATAAATACCGCTTTGGCCTGCCACGGAGATTGACGATGAAAAGAGTCGCAGCCTTTGCCTACCTGCTGATTTGCGTATCGGCTGGCGGGGCGTTCGCGCAAGCCGGGAGCGGGGTGGGCGATGCGCCGGGCGCCAATCAATTCGGGCAACCAGAGACGATTGAATTGATCCGCGAAGTTGCAAAGAAGTGGGTTGCGTCCGGCGCCGCGCCGTTCGGTGTCGGCGATGTGTCCAAGGCTGATGCGTTCGTCCCACCGGAGCATTTTGCGACCGGCGATCATAAGACTGGTTTGGGTATCGACATTCGCCCCATACGCAAGGATAACCAGCCAGCAGGCGTGAGATGGCAGGAGCCGGCCTACGACAGAGCCGCAACCCAGAAGTTGGTCGACATGTTCAATGAAACCGGACGGGTGGACCGCATTGCCTTCGGAGACGCCCAGGTTTCAGGCGTGAAGGTATATAGAGGGCTCGACGATCATATGCATATCACAGTCAAGCCGCGGCTGAATTGAGCGGCCCGGAAACTTAGAGACACGTCTCCGTAAGCGCGATTGCGTCCAACGTTCCGCTCCGCATATTCACGACACGACCGTTTGCGGTCTCGAAAAGCAGGCCGTATTTGCCGTTATCTGCGCGAACCGTCGCGTAGTGTCCCGCCGCCCCAAGATTGGTGTGGCCCTCCGGCTGTAGGCGCGCACCATATTTTTCAAGGATCGAGGCCTCGGTGGTGCCAATCCGTACTCCCGCGTCGGTCGCCACCGCAGGCGCGTCGGCAGTGTCTTGCCAAATATCGATACGAACAATCCTTCCGT
Organism: Rhodospirillaceae bacterium; assembly: GCA_019694335.1. GTDB lineage: Bacteria > Pseudomonadota > Alphaproteobacteria > Rhodospirillales > Rhodospirillaceae > SHVO01. The sequence goes on from JAIBCD010000075.1 coordinate 6,202, forward strand.
TTTGCACCATGTAGGTAAGCCACGGTGACGCGCCGTCCGCACGTTCGGTCAGCCAGCAAACGTCGCGCGAAATGCCGTCTCCCTTATCGAGCGGCTTTAGTTTTGCACCGAGCGCTCGCTCTGCGTCCGGCACCGTCATGCCGATACGTACCGGCTCCAGTCCGGCAAATGTAAGGGTTTGATCGGCGGCGGTAGCGCTCGCCGATGCTAGTCCCGCGAATAGCGCCAAGAGTACGGCACGAGTCTTCATGCGATTTCTCCGGTTACCTCGGTCATCGTGACTAATGGTATCCGTGCACCTCGATTGCCGCCATCGCAGTCATTCAGTTGCGACGGTCCATCGGCGCCAAGCAGGATGCGAGTCCCGGTTAGCCATCGTAAGTGCTTGAATTGCTTGAGGTGGCGACCCCAGCAGGACTCGAACCTGCAACCCTCAGCTTAGAAGGCTGATGCTCTATCCAGTTGAGCTATGGGGTCGGACGCTGGCCCAAGGATTTGGAGTGAGCTTTATCTGATCCGGGTGAAGGCGAAGTTATCGGCGTAGGCCTTGACCCTGACCACGCGCTCGTGCGGTTCCTCGACCCGGTAGGCGAGGGACTCCTTCTGGGCGAAGGCGATGGCTTCGTCCTTGGTCTCGAACCACAGTTTGACCTGGCGGTTGGTGTCGCCCGAACCGGCCCAGCCCATCAACGGATCGGCGGTCTGCTGTTCGGCGGGGTCGTATTCCAACAGCCAGCGCGTCGTGTTGCCGCGGCCAGACTGCATGGCGTTGCGCGCCGGACGGTAGATCCTGACGGTGGACATCGGTTTCCTCGCGAGAACAAAGCTTAAGCGTGGCGCGGATGATAGGGCCGGGGCGCGGGGTTTTGAAGGGGGTTGTTCCGGGGGCGCGGTGCGCAGGAGAATGCGAAGGGGGGGCGTCGGAGGGGTGCCACGAAAAAAGTACCCGGTACAATTTCCCGGCCAAGCAGCCGCGAAATTATACCCGGTACATTTTTCTGAATGGGGGTCAGCGGATGCGGGCGATCAGCATGACAGGGAGTTTTTCGTCCGCTTCGGGTTCGTGCTGGAAGTAGATGGGGCCCAGGCGCGGGCCGATCATCGCGGTCAGTTCCGCGACACGGCGGAAGATGCGGCCCTGGATGCGGTCGCCCTCGTTCTTGTATTCGATCTCGGCGGCGTCCGGGTTGTAGGTGACGCCGATGGCGACGATGCCGCCCGGTTTCACCACGCGCAGCATCTCGTCGACCGCCTTCTGGGGGTTCTTGCTGTAGGCGAGCACCCAACCGGAGATCACCACATCGAAAGCAGTATCCGGGTAGGGCATGGCGTGCATGTCACCCAGGTCGATCCACGGCGAAGTCGAGATCAGGTCGAGGCCGGTGATATTGCCGGGCAGGAAGCCGATACCGACCAGGTGCAGGAGCTCCATCTCGGTGCGCGGGCCGATCGACAACACCTTCATGTTCACCGCGCCGGTGAACACATCGTGGATCGAGGACAATGGGTTGATCAAGCGGAGCGTGCGCGGCGCGCTGGTGAAGGTGCCGTCGTCGATCTGAATGCGGTTGTGGGCGATGGTGCCGGGCATGGCGCCGGCGGAAGGGCCGGTGAATTCGCGCACCGGTGACCCGCGTTTCTCGAAGGTGTCCTTGGCGAAATACTGGCGGCAGGCGGGGGACAGGAACAGATCCTTGGCGCTGGAGGCCAGCAATTGGATCATGGTGTTGAACTGGGTCTCATCGATGGAGATGTCGTGCGCCATGCTTATCTTTCCAGGTAGTCCACACCGACGACCAGGTGGACGGATTTCACTTTGGACTGTTTGTACTCGATTGTCTTTTTCGGGTTGAACTGGCTGCAGGTGACGATGCCGGCGGCGCGGCGGGCGAGCACCTTCACGAATGCCTGGCCATCGGTGAGCTGGATGATCACGTTGTCGCCGGGCTTGGGTTGGCGGAAGGGATCGACGAGCAGGACCGTGCCGGGCTCGTAACGCGGGCTCATCGAGTCGTCGTGGACTCGTACCGCATAGGCTTCGGCGACGCCGCGTAAGGTCTCAGGACGCATGGCAAACCCCCAGGTTTCGCCTTGGTCAATGAAGAACCCCTCTTTCCCGGCTTTTGTATGCCCGCGGATTGGTAGGTCGCGGGCGAGGCCTTGGCGTCTGTCCTGCAGGAAGCTTACCGCGGGAACGTTTCGAGCGGCAACCAACCCCCTCGGGTCGGCGTTGTTGTGGATATCAACTGTTGCGACGCCCGGCGCCATCGGTCCTTGGGCATCGAGCGGCGCATCGGGAAAGATCGCGGCCACGGGCACCTGCGCGGCGCGCGCCAAGCGCTCGACGGTGTTCTGCGTCAGCGTGCCGGTGAGGCCCTTCAGGAAGTTGCGGATCGTGCCGTCGGACTTCAGGCCGGCGGCGATCGCCCAGGGGCGCGCCTTCAGGCCCCGGGCGTCCATGAACGCCTTGAGCTGCTTGCGGCGCGCGGCTGCGATCTTGTCGTCTATTTCCACCATCCCCGCATCATCACGCATTTGGCATCGTCCGGCAATTTTCGCATTTCTATACGTTTTTCGCGGTTGAGAAAAGCATTATAATGCGCATACTGCATGCTTATGGATGTCAGACATCCTTTGCGCCGAACCTTCCCCCATCCCCCTCGGCGCACCGCGGCGGGAACCGGCCTCTCCCCGGGCCGGTTCCCGCCGCACCCTTCCCGGGTGGGCAAGGTGATGAGGAGGATCTGCCGATGACCGACGTAACGACACCCCTGCGCGTGGCGCCCGCCGCCGGCGCCGAAGCCGCCAAGCGCGGCTACGCCATACCCCAGGTACGGACGCGGGTTCCGGCCATCGCCGAGATCATCGCGGTGGTGGCCAAGGACACCGGCATGACGGTGGCGATGCTGGTGGGCGACCGCCGCTCGCGCCCGATCGTGGCGGCGCGGCACCTGGCTTACTGGCGGGTGGCGCGGGAGACCGGCGCGAGTCTGGCGGCGATCGGGCGGGCGTTCGGCGACCGCGACCACACCACCATCATCCACGGCATCCGCAAGCATGAGCAGCGCTGCGGGTTGGAATCACCTGAGATCGCCTAAGCGCGCGGAAGGCGCGCAAAAAAAAGCGCGGCGCGCGGAAGGCGCGCAAGATAAACGGCGCAGCGCGCGGAAGGCGCGCAAAACAAAAGGCGCGTGCGGCGTAAAACAAGAACACAAACCCCTGGACTCTCGCGGGGTGTCGCCCCGCGAGAGTGACAAGAGCGGTCATGCCCAATCATCCGTGGTTCAAGTTCTACCCGTCCGATTGGCGGGCGGACCAGATGCTGCGTCTGTGCTCGCCGGCGGCGCGCGGGCTGTGGCTGGAATGCATGTGCCTGATGCACGAGGCGCGGCCCTATGGGCATCTGCTGGTGAACGGGCGCGCGGTGACGGACGCGCAGCTGGGTGTGCTGGCCGGGATTCCGCCCGACCAGACCGCCAACCTGATCGCGGAGCTGGATGCGGCGGGCGTGTTCTCGCGCCGCGACGACGGGGTGATCTATTCCCGGCGCATGACACGCGATGCCGAGAAGGCGGCGGCGGGCGCGGTCTACGGCAAGCGCGGCGGCAACCCCGCGCTGATGGCGAGGGTTAACCCTGCGAGCAAGGACGGGGGTTCACCCAGAGTCCAGAATCCAGAACCAGAATCAGAATCAGAATCAGAATCAGATTCAAGGACTCTGACGAATGTTGTCCGTTCCCTGAAGGGGGAGGCGCCATGGACGCCGGCGCAGAAAAAGGCCGCGTGGCAATCGAAGATCTGCGTCGAGGCGCAGGCGATCATGACGGACGCGGACTATGCGCGGTTCCTGGTGGATTGGGCGGCGGGCGAGCCGGCGGCGAAAAAGACCGCGGAGCGCATCGACGCGGCGTTGAAGGCGGCAAAAGCGAGAATCGCCGCGCGCTGAGTTTCACGTGAAACACTTTAATGGTGGAAAAAATGAAGAAGCGTGGCCGACGTCATTGTGGAGGCCGTCCCAAGCTGAACCGGCCGGCGATCGATACCGGGACGCCGGAACTGACGGCGCGCAGGCTGGCGATCGCGCCGGGCAACGCGACCCTGGCCACGGCGCCTCTGGATGCATTGAAGGCGCGCGGCGCGGAGGCGATCAGCGACGAGGCCTATGCGGCGGCGTGCTATTTCGCGGCGCTGCGTAAACTGGTGTTCGGCAAGGCGCATCCGCGGGCGCTGGACCTGACGGCGGTGAGCCGGGGTGGATTGCCCGAAGAGCTGGACGTGGCGGGCGCGGAGCGCAAATACCGCGACGCCTGCAACTATGTGCGTGGGCAGAGCCGGCAAGCGTTCGAGGCGCTGGAGAACCTGGTGGTGCATGAGCGCTGGCCGGACTGGATGTTCGCCGGGCGCGGCAAACGTGAACCGGGACAGCGGCATTTCGAGGTGGGCGCGGCGGCGCTGCTGGCGTGGTACCGGGGGCGGCGCGTGTAGCGCCACGGCTGTTTTGGCCGCGCATATATCTCGGCCGCGCATATATTATGTAGTGGGGGCGGGCGTTCGGGAACAACGGCTCGCTGCGCGATCTGGGAGCGCGGTGAAAAAGCCGCATGAAGGACGATGCCCACCGTGTGGAGGCGTGAAACCGCCAGGGGCCGCAGCACGCAAACGCCGCACGGTGAACGGAGCGTGTGAAGCGGGGATGGCGGCGCCCTCCGCTTGACGCAATTCGGCGCCAGCCAAAGACTGAAAATGTAATCGTGACGCCTCGTGCGAACAGCGCGGGGCGTTTTGCATTTGCGCCGGCAGTCCTCCATCACCGCTGAAAGCACTTTTGTGTGAAGCCGGGAAGGGCGGGCGCAATCTTTCAGCCAGTCACCGCGCTCGCGGCGGGCGGAAAAATATACCAGGTACAATTTCGCGCTAAGCGCGCACGAAATTATACCCGGTACATTTTTCGCGTGCTCCGCAGCCATCAGGTATTGCATGGAATTCTCGGACACAGTGCTTGGGCCCGTCGATCTTTCGGCGGGGAGTGGGACCGCGCGGGTTTATGCGCGGGCGGTGCGCGAGGCGGCGTTGCCGGCGCCGGTGGGGCGGATCGGGCGGGAGGAGTTGCGGGCGCGGGTGAATGCCGCCATGGCGCGGGGGTTGCCGACGACCCTGCATTGCATCAACACCGCGAAGGAGTGGGCCGTGGTTGGCGGCGGGCCGAGCATCAATGATCATGTCGATACCATCCGGGCGCTGAAGCGGCGCGGGGTGGCGATCGTGAGCGTGAACAAGACGCATGACTGGCTGCTGGGGCATGGAATCGTGCCGTGGGGGCATGTGCTGCTGGACCCCAAGGACTGGGTGGCGGGGTATGTGACGCGGCCGCGCAAGGACGTGCGGTACCTCGTGGCGAGCCAGTGCCACGGGGATGTGTTCGACGCGCTGAAGGACTATCCGGTGTTCCTGTGGCATGCGGGGCAGGATTTTCCGGAGGACGGTGTGAACGAGCCGGATGCGGTGTTGCGGGATGTGTGGGCGGGGGCGACCTGGCAGATCGTACCGGGCGGGACCACGGTGGGGCTGCGTACGCCGATGCTCGGGCATCACATGAGCGGGTTTGACGGAAGAGGGGGCGTGGATAGGTTCCATATGATCGGGTTCGACAGTTGCCGGAGCGGCGGCAAGCTACATGGGTACGAGAAGCCCGAGGCCAAGGACGCGGCCAGCGGGCTGCAGAAGATTGTGCACAAGGGGAAGAAGTATTGCTTCGACACCAACAGCCACATGGCGCGGCAGTTCGTGGATTTCGATGCGTTCATGGGGGAGCTGGAGGACCACTACGCGGCGGGGAAGCTGCGGCGGGGGTTTCAGATGAAGTTCTATGGGCGGGGGCTGCTGCCGTTCTATGCGGCGATGCTGGGGCTGCATGCGGAAGGGGCGTGCAATGCGGCGCCGGAGCGGGTGGGTGGGTTCATGCGGGTGGAAAACGTCAGCGCCTGACGGGAGAATGGATGGTATTCTCAAGCAGATTGTCAGGCCCGCACATCGAAGGGGGATTGGGGTGTCACAGGACGACAAGGGCAGGTGGGGTTTGCGCGCCTTTCTCACGGTAGTAGGGATGTACGCCGTGGTAGGGTTGATCATCCTGTTGATCGGGATGTACGCGATGTATCACTATTACGGCTGAGGCAGAGTCCGTAGATCTGAGGTGGGTGGTGCGGTAAGAGCTGCCGGCGCAATCGAAAATGGCGATGCTTTCCACCCTGTGAGATGACGCGACCTGATTCTCATCGCGCGACAGGGGTCGAGTTCACCAGCATCCGGACGGGGAATTTGATGGCACAAGACGGCAACCCGCACCATTTCATCGATGGCCTTTTGCGGATCGCGGCTGTAGCCCAGAACCCATCCAGAGATGGTGATGTCGAAGCTCCGATCAGGGTAGGGCAGTTGGTGCATGTCGCCCAACTCGATCCAGGGTGAATTTGAAATCAAGTCGATAGCTTTGATGTTTTCCAGGAGGACGCCAACCGCGACAAGGTGAAGCAGCTCTATCTCCGTGCGAGGCCCTATGGAGAGTACCTTGCGCGTATCGGCGCGCACGAAAATGTCGTCTAGAGCCGCCAGGGGATTTATGAGGCGTGCGGTTCGTGTGCCGGATTCAAAAGACTCGTCGTCTATCTGGATACGATTGTGCGCGACCGTGCCGGGCATCACGGCATCCGATGGCTTGCCAAAGGCCGTGGGTGTCGCCCGACGGAGCTTTGTGTTGCTCCAGGCAAAATACCGTCGGCAGGCGGACGACAGAAAAAGGTCCGTTGGGCGCTTAGTCAAAATGTCGATCATGCCCTGGTACTGCTCGCGAATTATACGAATCTCATTAGGCATTCAGTGACCTATCAAAAGTTTGTCGCCAAGCAGGTGTCGAGAAGGACAACGGCCTGTACGCGGGCCAGCTTACCTGGACTGATGTAAAGGGGATACGGTTTGCTGGCGGCCCTTTCCAACTCCGACCGGCCAATGGGCTGGGAAGGTTCTCTCCGGCTTGGTATCTCGCCACCCTCTATGTGATTTGTTAAGCTTCTGAATGCTGTCTCCGATTGCTTATCTGACCTGCGAGCTCAAGGGGCGAGATCTTGATTCCCGGTTTCTGATCGCCGCGCACTTGGCGAAGCTGGGGTTGTATGCTGTCGTTGGAGACTATTGGAGCTCCTTGGCGAGCGCGACCGTGGCGCCAAAGGGCTGCTATCTCTTCAAGACCACGAATTCGGTGCAGGCGGCGGCGATCGAGGGATGCGCTCGGTTAGGTCATAGAGTGATTGCGGCCGACGAGGAGGCGATGTCGCAGAACGAGGCCTTCGCGCATATGACCACGGATCCGCGCGCGGCGGAACATTGCGACAGATATCTCGCGGTCAACGAGGCTCACAAGCGGGGGATACTGAAAGCCTTCCCGGTGGTGCGCGGTAAGATTTCCGTGGTCGGCAGCGCGCGCTTCGATATTTTGCGCGCGGCACGTACGCAGAGGCCGAGGCCGGCGCCCTATGTTCTAGTGAACATGGTGTTCGGAATGGTCAATGGGACGTGGGGCGATCTGGAGACCGCGATTGACGTCTATCGACGGGCTCTGAAGCCGGATCTTAGCGATCCTGATTCGCGGCGCCAGGTGGATGAGCGCCTGCATTACGAACGCGAAGCGATGCGTGAGGTACAGGCTTTCATCAGCCAAGTTCTGGCCGAAACGACCATCGATGTAGTGGTGCGGCCGCATCCAAGCGAGCGCCCGGAATACTGGGAGGAGTTGTATGCCGGTAACTCCCGGGTCGAGGTGGTGGGGCGGTCCGATCCGGTGCCGTGGATTCAGCACGCTGCCCTGATGGTACATTGTGACTCCACGACCGGCATCGAGGCCGCGATCCTGGGGACGCCATGCATTAATCTGAGTCCTGACGAGGGCTGGGCGCGGCGGCTTGTGATACCGGAGGCGAACTACTCGGTCCGCGACGGCGTGGCGGCCGCGACTGCCGCGAAGACATTCCTGGAGACGGGAAAGTTGGAGGTCGCACCGCGCAGGGCCGATGAACTGTTTCCGGTCAATGGCGCGCAAAAGACGGCGCGTGCAATCGCAGAAATGCTACCGAAGCCTAAGAAGGCGTTGACGGAACTGAACTGGAATCGCATCGAACGCACCGATCTGCAAAGGGACAAATTCACCGTGTCGCCGGATGAGGCGCAGGCCGCGATGATGCGCATGTTCACGTTGGCGAACGTGCGGCCCAGAACGCTGACGCGTCTGGATGAATCGGCCTATTTGGTGCGGCCCGACGCGTAAGGGGGACGCTCCACGCCGGACCTCAAGGTGACGGAGCGTCCAGGAAATAGCGGCTGATGAAGAGCCGCATGATCGCGTCGAGGATCGGCTTTTTTACGTGGCGCTGGTCTTCGGCGCCTTCGCCGCCGAAGAAGGGGCCGACGTGGCCGCCCAGCCAGCGGATGATTTCGAACGAGGGCCAGTAAGTAAGGTCGGGCGTGCGGTCGTTCAGCACCTGCTCTATGGCCACGCGCATCAGGCTCTTTGAGAGGCAATCCTGGCCGAAAACCGAGGCGTGGGCCGGGGAACCTTTCAGGGGGATGGGAGAGAGCGTGAGCACGAGATGGGCGCCGGGCAGGAGTGCGCGCGCCTTGGCGACGATGCTGCGCAGGTAAGTCGTCAATTCATCGACCGTGAACATGCGCCAGTCGCCGCCTTTGTAGGAGTCCTTTCCGGCGGCGGCGGGGTGTCCCTCCACGAAGCGCTGGAGCGCCACTCCGACGGTGATGATCACCAGCGATGAGTTTAGGAGCTGCTCTATCTTGTGGCGCTCCGGTCCGTTCGCGCGGTCGCGCAGTTTTGAGAACGCGAGATCCGTGACGAAGGGCGTGTTGTTGTTTTCGTCGACCGCGACCCAGGCGGCGGGGATGCCCAGGCCGGTCAGAGTCTTGCCGATGTGCTCGGCGAAGCATGAGCCGATGGTCGCAACGCCCGCGGTGCGCGGCAGAAACGGCCTGTCCGGCGTGTAGCCGGGCAAAATGTGGGTTTCGACCGCCGTGGTGAAGTCAGCCAGCTCGGCTGTCGTCAGAGGGAAGCGCGCCGCAGCCATGTCAGCCGACCGCACCAACGTCTTGGATAAGTGATTTCAGCATCGCATGACCTATCAAACCCTTCCCACCAAAGCTGGCGTCGACAAGGACAACAGCCCGCTGACGGATCAGCTTACCTGGACGGATGCGGATAAAATACGGTTTGTTGGCGGGCTGCCGGAGACGATTTATGGCTGGGAACAGGCCGCGGGCACGCCGCTGACGGGTATCTGCCGCGGGGCGTTCACTTACGCCGACAATGCGCGCAACCCGATCGCGGCGTTCGGCACGCATTTGCGGCTCTATGCCATGGATCTCGACGGAACCCTGGCCGATATCACGCCCGTGGCGGAGCGCGGGGTGTTCACCAATCCGTTCTCGACCACGTCGGGATCTGCGGTGGTGACGGTGGCCGACACCAACCATGGACGCGTCGCTCAGGACAAGGTGACGTTCGCGGGCGCTGCGGCGGTTGGTCGGGGCGGCGGGATTCGAACTCGCGACATCCAGCTCCCAAAGCTGGCGCTCTACCAGGCTGAGCTACGCCCCGAAGCGTCAAGTAGATCGCGTTTTCTAAGGGTTAACGGCCCCAACCGCAAGGGCCGCTACAGCGGCTCGGCCTTCACCAGCGGATTCTCGGCGATTTCGCGGCCGGTTGCGGTGATGGGCCAGGCCACGCGCAATTCGGCGGAGCCCTCGCTGAATTGCA
>JAIBCD010000076.1 GCA_019694335.1 Rhodospirillaceae bacterium
AAGGGCGCCGAGGTCATCAGGATGATGCATACCATCCTGGGCCCGGAGAAATTCCGCGCCGGCTGCGATCTCTACTTCAAGCGCCACGACGGCCAGGCCGTGACCTGCGACGACTTCGTCGCCGCGCTGCAGGACGCGGCCGGCGTCGACCTCACCCAGTTCAAACTGTGGTACCGCCAGGCGGGAACGCCAACCGTGACCGCCACCGGCGACTACGACGCCACCGCGCGCACCTTCACGCTGAGCTTGAGGCAGACCTGCCCACCGACGCCCGGCCAGCCCGTGAAGCAGCCGATGCACATCCCGTTCAACGTCGGCCTGGTGGGCGAGACCGGCGCCGACATTCCGCTGGATATCGACGGCGGCTCCAGGACGACAACCAAGGTGCTGGAACTCACCAAGCCCGCGCAGACCTTTGTGTTCAAGAACGTACCGGCGCGGCCGCGCGCGTCGCTGAACCGCGCGTTCGGCGCGCCGATCATCGTCGATTTCCAGCAGTCGGATGCCGACCGGGCGTTCCTGGTGGGCCACGACACCGACCCCTTCAACCGCTGGGACGCGGCCCAGGATTACGGCGCCGCGGTGATCCTGCGCGGCGTGGAAGCGCTTCAGGCCGCGAAACCCATCGCAGGCGACCAGGCCTATCTCAAGGCCATGGGCGACGTGGTGGCGGACGCGAAGATCGAGCCCGCGTTCAAGGCCTCGCTGCTCAACCTGCCGGCCGAGGACTACCTCGCCAACAAGATGGCGGTGGAAGACCCCATCAACCTGCATGTGGCGCGCAAGACCCTGCGCCGCGCGCTGGGCGAAGCCTACCGCGACGCCTTCCAGGGGATCTACGACAGCCAGCGCGTCAACGCGCCCTATGTGCCCGACGCCGCCGGCATGGGCAAACGCCTGCTCAAGCGCGTGGCGCTCTCGTACCTCGCGGCGCTGGAACGGCCCGACACCACGGCCCTGGTGAAGGCCCAGTTCGAGGGCGCCGACAACATGACCGACCGCATGGACGCCTTGAACATCCTGAACGGCCTCGACGTGCCGGAACGGGAGGCGGTGCTGGAGGCGTTCTACGACCGCTTCAAGGACGATCACCTGGTGGTCAATAAATGGCTGACCGTGCAGTCCCAGGCGCCGCTCAAGAACACGCTCGCCACCGTGCAGAAGCTGTTGAGCCACCCCGCCTTCGATCTCAAGAACCCCAACAAGGTGCGCGCGGTGATCGGCGCTTTCGCTTCCACCAACCCGGTCAACTTCCACGCCGCGGACGGCGCGGGCTACCGCTTCCTCGCCGACCAGATCATGGCGATCGACAAGTTCAATCCGCAGACAGCGGCCAGGCTCGTGCCGCCCTTGGGCCGCTGGAAGCGCTTCGACCCTGCCCGCCAGGCCCTGATGCGCGCCGAGCTGGAACGCATGGCGGCATCCGGGTCGCTGTCGCGCGACGTGACGGAACTGGTGCTGAAGAGTCTCGCGGCATGAGCCTCGCAGCCGAGATCGCCGCGCGGTTCGCGGCCCCGGCCTGCGACCGCTGGTCGGTGCGGGTCGTCAGCCGCACCACGGAATCCCTAAGCGTCACGCGCGGCATCCCCGATCCGGTCGGTTTGAGCGAGGACTGCGGCGCCATGGTCACGGTGGAATCGGCGGCCGGCGTCGGTTACGCCGCCACCTCCGACGTCAGCCGCGAGGGCCTCGCGCGCGCCGGCCGCGATGCGCTGGCTTGGGCCAAGCGCACCGGCGGACGGCTGGTGGCGCCCCCGCCGCGCGATAAATCATTGGGGGGCAACCCGGTGCGCCACGACGACGGCGCATCCGCGCCCGACTGGAACGCGGTGTCACGCGCCGACAAGCTCGCGCGCATCGCCGCACTGGCGGCCCAGGCCAAACGCAACGACCGCATCGCCGATTGGGGCGCGGGCGTTTCCTTCACCGACGAGGAGTCCGTGATCGCCACCTCGGCCGGCGACCATATCCGCCAGCGGCGCGGCATCGTCGTGCCGTGGCTGAACGCAAGCGCCAGCCACCCGGGTGAAACCCAGACCCGCACCTTCGGGCGCGGCGGCGTGATCCGCCAGGGCGGCTTCGAAGCGCTGGACGATCTCGGCTTCTGGAACGCGGGCACCCGCGTGGGCGAGGAGGCGCTGGAACTGCTGGCCGCGCCCAACTGCCCGGAAGGCGAAATGGACCTCTTGCTCGCCGCCGACCAGATGTACATCCAGATCCACGAGTCCATCGGCCATCCCTTGGAACTCGACCGTATCCTGGGCGACGAACGCAATTACGCCGGCACCAGCTTCGTGACGCTGGATATGTTCGGCAGCTATCGGTACGGCTCGCAACTGCTCAACGTCACGTTCGACCCGACCGTCTCCGGCGAGGCCGCGTCCTATGCCTTCGACGACGAGGGCACGCCGGCCGAGAAACAGTTCCTGATCAAGGACGGCCTGCTCGTCCGGCCCCTGGGCGGCGCCACCAGCCAGGCGCGCGCCAATACCCCGGGCGTCGCGAACGCCAGGGCCTGCAGCTGGAACCGCCCGCCCATCGACCGCATGGCCAACCTGAACATCGAACCCGGCGCGTCGCCGCTCGATGACCTGATCGCCCGGGTGGAGAACGGCATCTTCATGGAGACCAACTGCTCCTGGTCCATCGACGACAGCCGCAACAAGTTCCAGTTCGGCTGCGAACGCGGCCGGCTGATCAAGAACGGCAAGCTCGGCGCGGTGGTGAAAAACCCCAACTACCGCGGCATCTCCGCGACGTTCTGGCGCAACCTCAAGGGCCTTGGCGATCCATCCACGGTCTCGGTACTGGGGTCGCCCTATTGCGGCAAGGGCGAGCCCAACCAGATGGTGCGCGTCGGCCACGCCTCGCCGCCCGGCCTGTTCGGCGCCGTGCAAGTGTTCGGCGGCGGCTGATGGAACAGCAATTCACGGAGCTGGCCGAGTCCATCGGCGCGCTGTTGCGCGGAAAGGAAGGATTCCTCGCGTCCTTCGCGGGCGAGTCTTCCGAGTTCGTGCGCTACAACCGCGCCGCCGTGCGCCAGGCGGGCGCGGTCGAGCAGCGCTATCTGACGCTCGAACTGTTCGAGGGCCGCCGCCACGCCGCGCAGACCCTCACCCTCACCGGCGGCGCGGAGGACAAAGATCAGGTCGCCCGCGCAGTCGCGCGCCTGCGCGAAATCCTGAAGGACCAGCCCGAAGACCCGCTGTTCCTGATCAACGAGACGCCCGCCTCCACCCGCCGCATCCTGCCCGCGACCCTGCCGTCGGCCGATGAGATGATGGAAACCGTCACCGCCGCCGGGCGCGGGCGCGACCTGGTCGGCATCACCGCCAACGGGCCGATCCATCGCGGCTTCGCCAACAGCTTCGGGCAGCGCAACTGGGATACCGCCTCGGCTTTCAATGTCGATCTCAGCTTCTATCTCGCCGCCGACAAGGCGGTGAAATGGGGCGACGCCGGCACCGTCTGGAACGCCGCCGGCTTCGCCGCCAAGGCCGAAGCGGCCAAGCAGCGCCTCGCGGCCCTCGCCCGCCCGCCCAAGACCATCGCGCCGGGCGGCACCCGCGTGTATCTCGCGCCGGCGGCGGTGGAGGAACTCATGGGAATCCTCGGCTGGGGCGGCTTCGGCCTGGCCGACCATCGCACCGGCACCACGCCGCTGATCCGCATGACCCAGGGCGAAACCCTGAACCCGATGATCACCCTGCGGGAGAACACCAAGGACGGCCTGGCTCCCGGCTTCCAGAGCAAGGGGTTTCTCAAGCCCGACTCCGTCACCCTGATCGCGCGTGGCGCCTACCAGGACTGCCTCGCCAGCCCGCGCTCGGCCGCCGAGTTCGGCGCCGCCCAGAACGGCGCCGACGACAACGCGGAAACGCCGCTGTCGCTGGATATGGCGCCCGGCAGCCTGCCCGAAGCGGACGTGCTGAAAGCGCTCGGCACCGGCGTCTATGTCGGGAACCTGTGGTACCTGAACTATTCCGACCGCAATACCTGCCGCCTCACCGGCATGACCCGCTTCGCTACTTTTTGGGTGGAAAACGGCGAGATCGTCGCTCCCCTCAATGTCATGCGGTTCGACGACACGCTGTACCGCATGCTGGGCGGCAACCTCGTGGCGCTGACCGCCGAACGCGATGTCCAGCTCGCCAGCGACACATACGAATCCCGCCAGACCCGTTCGATGCGGTTGCCGGGCGCGGTGATCGAGGATTTCAGGCTCACGCTGTAACCCGCCCCGTGAGAACGGATTGCCGTCTAGGACGTCAGCATCCTCGGCACCGTCGCCGTCGACGGGGAATACTGGGCGCGGGCGTTCTGCGACCGCCGGAAATTCGCCGAAACCCACCCGTGGACCTTCCGCGGCCTGGATGCCGTGCGGCACCTCTACGAGGCCCACGGCTTGGTTCTGGCCGAGGAGCGTTCCGGCAAGCAGTGGGGCAAGACCGTCATGGAGCAGCGTTTCGTGCGCCGGCGGCCCGGCGCCTAAAGCCCCTGCGCCGCCGCCGAGCGGTCGATGCCTTTAAGGATGTGATCGATGCGCGCCTTGAGGTCGGAGAGCAGCACCGGTTTCACCAGGTAGCCGTTGACCTGATATTCCTTCGCGAAGGCCACGGTCTCGGGCTTGGCGTCGGCGGTCAGGAACACGATCGGGATGTTCCTCACCCATTCCACCTTCACGGTGCGCACCATTTTCAGGAACTGGCGGCCGTCCACCGGCTGCATGTGTACATCGCACAGCACCAGCGTCGGGCGGGTGCGGGCGATTTCGGCGAGTCCGGCCTTGCCGTCGGCCGCCTCGATGATGGTGGCGATGCCGACCTGGCGCAACTGGCTCTTGATGGCCGCGCGCGTGACCTGCTCGTCCTCGACGATCATCACGGTCACGCCTTTATAGAGATCCGGGTCGCTCATGTTCCTAGAGATTCCACCGCCAGGGTCAATTCTTCAACGGTTGTTTCCAGACCGCCGACAAAAAGCTGGGCTGTGTCGGGATCATTCGCGTCCAGGCAGTCCTGCACCTCGCCCGCGAGTTGCGCGAGGCGCACCGCGCCGATGGAACCGGCCGAACCCTTGAGCGCGTGGGCGTGGTGGCGTGCCTGGGCGCCGTCGCCGCCATTGAGCGAAGCAACCACCGCCGCCGCATGGGCGCGGGCGTCGCCGAGGAACTGGCCCAGGACACCCACCGTTTCGCGCGAAACAGGGCCGAAAGTATCCACGAACCGCTCCAGGTCGAAAATCTGCGGATCGATGGCGGGCCGGGCATTGGCTTTTTGCGCGTGCCCGGCGCGGCGCAAGGCGGCCGCACCCGGCAGCCACTTCTCCAGGGTAGCCGTCAGCGCCTTGGAATCGATGGGCTTGGACAGGTAGCCGTCCATGCCCGCGTCCAGGCAGCGTTGGGCGGTGCCCGGCAATGCGTCGGCGGTCAGGGCCACGATCGGCAGGCGCGCACCTGCCTGCTCGCGCTTGCGGATTTCGCCGGTCAGCGTGAACCCATCCATCTCCGGCATGTGGAAATCGGTCAGCAGCAGGCCGTAGCCGGAGTTGGTTGCGAATTTCGCCAGCGCCTCGGCGCCGTTGTTCGCGATCTCGCAGGCGTAGCCGCGTTGGCCGAGCATGCGCGCGATCACCAGCTGGTTGGTGGCGTTGTCCTCGGCCACCAGGATCAACACCCCGGCGGCGCGCGCCTCGTCCACCGGCGGCGGCGCGAATTTGGCGTTGGCGTCACCGGCCTGGGCGCGGTCGCCGAGATCGGCGCGGCCCAGGGCGGCGGCGATCACCAGGCCGACCCGGTGTCGCCGCAACGGCAATGTGACGCTGGCGAAGAACCCGGCGCGATCCGCCTCGCTCAAGGTCGAGGCCAGCCCACGCGGTGCCACCAGCACGAACTTGCAGGTTTTCGCCTGTTCGATCAGCGCATGGCCGACCACCAGGGCATCGGGGCTGGTCGCGGCCAGGAAGACGACGCAGTTTTCCGGCAGCACGGCGTCGACGGAGCCCATGCATCGTGGCGCGGCGATTCCATAAGCGGCGAGATGGGCGCTCATGGCCGCGGCGGCGGCGTCGCCGAAATCCATCAGCACCACCTGGGCATCGCCGATCGCGGGCAGGGTCTCGGCCGCCGGTGTTCCCACGGCGAAAGGCAGTTCGAACCAGAAAGTGGATCCCTTGCCCGCCGCCGAGGTCACGCCGATGCGCCCATGCATCAGTTCGCACAGGCGCTGGGAGATGGAAAGGCCGAGGCCGGTGCCGCCGTATTTGCGCGCGGTCGAGACATCGGCCTGGGCGAAAGCCTGAAACAGGCGGCCCTGCTGTTCCGGCGTCAAGCCAATCCCCGTATCCGTGACCGCGAACCGCACCACGCCCGCGCCGGCCGCGGTCACATCCACCCGCACGCCGCCGGTCTCGGTGAATTTGAGGGCGTTGCCGACCAGGTTGAGCAGGATCTGACGCACCCGCGCCGGGTCACCGACCAGCGCGTCCGGCAATTTGGGATCGACGACGGTGGAGAGCGTGAGCCTTTTGTCGTCGGCGCGCTGGCTCATCAGTTCGGCGGCGCTTTCCACCACGTCCAGCAGCGAGAACGGCGTCTTCTCGATGTCCAGTTTGCCGGCCTCGATCTTCGAGAAATCCAGGATGTCGTTGATGATCGCGAGCAGGGCCGACGCGGATGAGCGGATCACCGAGGACATGCTGCGCTGGTCCTCGGTCAGGTCGGTCTGGTCGAGCATCTCGGCCATGGACATGACGCCGTTCATGGGCGTGCGGATCTCGTGGCTCATCATGGCGAGGAACGACGATTTGGCGCGGGTCGCCTCCTCGGCCTGGTCGCGGGCCTCTTCCAATTGCCGCGCCACGCGCCGGCGCCATTCCAGGAACGCCAGCAGCGACAGCACCACCAGGAAGATGATCATCTCGATTACCGAGCGCTTGACCACCTGCATGGTCGTGGCCGACTTCTGGGTGAACGACATCAACACGAACGGCAGCGCCTCGATGGTTTGGGCGGTGATGACCTGGGACTGGTTCTGCTTGGTATGGACCTGTTTGTCGGCCAACACCTGATTCACCAGCGCCGCGCCCTCGGCGGGCAAGGTGATCTTCTGCGTGCCGTCGGTGCGCTTGGAGTACCCGATTACCTGCCTGTTGTGGTCGACCAGGTAAATTTCGCCGAACGTGGCGGGGAATTTGGCGACCACGCCATCCAGCG
Source organism: Rhodospirillaceae bacterium (assembly GCA_019694335.1). GTDB lineage: Bacteria > Pseudomonadota > Alphaproteobacteria > Rhodospirillales > Rhodospirillaceae > SHVO01. The sequence continues at coordinate 7,214 of JAIBCD010000076.1, forward strand.
AACGCAAGGTGAAGTCCGCCGCCACGATGCCGGTGAACTTGTCGCCGTCGTAGACCGGGCGGCCCATCGTTATCATCAGGCCCTTGCCGAAATCATCGTCGTAGACATCGGTGGTGTAGGGCGCGCGGCCCGGGTTGTTCTCGGGCATGCCGAGCTGGAAATACTCCATCTTCAGGTCGTTGTCCTTGTAGGCGGCCTGCGTGGAGGGAACCCAGGGATAGACATGCTCGAACCGGCTGCCGGACACGTAATAGGTCCAGGCGACGTCGGGCAGGGTATTGACGATCCGCACGAAGATCGAGCGCAGGGAGAAGGCGACTTCCAGTTCCTTCTTGAAATAGTCGCCCCGGCCCTTGAGGCCGCCGAAGCCGGTGAGATTGCCGATGGTGGCCTTCTCGATGCCGGGCGGGAGCGTGTCGAGCGAGAACACGCCCTCGCCGTCCTCCGTGAGCCCGTTCAGCAACACCGAATTCTGGGGCGATTGCGGCCGGTACGAAAGTTCGTTCTGGACCGTGGTCTGCAGCAGCTCGACAAACGCCTCGGCCGTCAGCATGTCGCGGGACAGTTCGGTGCGCACGCCGGCGAAGGCGGCGGCGCGTTCGGCCTCAAGCTCGGCGCGGGCACTTTCCAGCTTGGCGACCAGAAACCATCCCGCGGCGCCCAGCGCCACGGCGTAGAATCCGAGCAACCCAAAACGCTTGAGCAGACTGTTCACGAAAACCCCCGGTGTCGGGGATATGGTACGGCGCGCTAGGCCTCGACCGCCATCTCGATTTTCTCGGGAATCGCGGCTTTCTTGACCGGCTGCAGCAACAGGGCGATCGGCATGGCGGCAACCACCATGTAGGCCATGATCTGGAACACGTCGACATAGGCGACCATTGCCGATTGGCGGTTAATTTCACCGGCGATGGATGCCAACCCCCGCTCGCCGGTCTGCAGACTCCAGAGCGCGTTGGGCGCCAGGGCCTGCAGGGGTTTCGAGAACGGCGTGATGTGCTGGACGAGGTCGGCGTGGCTGATCTGGGTGTTCTCGTGCAGCATTGTGGCCACGCCCGAGATGCCGATGGCGCTGCCGATGCTGCGCACCAGGGCGAACAGCGCCGCGCTCTCGGTGCGGAACTTGTTGTCGAGGGTGGCGAAGGCGATGGTGGTCAGGGGCACGAAAATCAGCCCGATGCCGAACCCCTGCAGCATGCCGCTGGTGACCAGGTCGCGAACGTTCACGTCCAAACTGAAACCCGCCATCTGCTGCATGGAAACGGCGGTGAGCCCGAATCCCACCAGGATCAGCCAGCGCGCATCCACCGTGCGCACCAACTTGCCCACCAGCGCCATGGCGAACAACGTGCCGATGCCGCGCGGCATCAGGATCAGGCCGGTGGTCATGACCGGATAGCCGAGCAGGCCCTGCAGCAACCCGGGCAGCAGCGCCATCGTCGCGAACAGCGCGATGCCCATGACGAAACTGAGCACCAGGCCGAGCGCGTAGTTGCGGTCGCGGAACGGCTGCGGCGACAGGAACGGCGCCTTGGCGGTGAACATATGCGCGACGAACATATAAAAGGCGAGCGCCGCGAGCGCGGCCTCGATAACGATCTCCATGGAGGAGAACCAGTCGAGCGTCGTGCCACGGTCAAGCATCATCTGCAGCGAACCCACCGCCACGCTGATCAGCGCGAACCCGAGCAGGTCAAAGCGCACATTGGGCTGGCGCTTGGTTTCCGGCAGCAGCCACCACACGCCCAGCGCCGCCAGGATGCCGAACGGCAGATTGACGTAGAACACCCAGCGCCAGGAATAATATTCCGTCAGATATCCGCCGATGGTCGGGCCCAGGATCGGGCCCACCATCACGCCCATGCCCCACACCGCCATGGCGGCGCCGTGCTTTTCCTTGGGGTAGACGTCCATCAGCACGGCCTGCGACAGCGGTACCAGCATCGCGCCCATGGCGCCCTGGAGCATGCGGAACACCACGATCTGCTCGAGCGACTGCGCCGCGCCGCACAGCATGGAGGCGACGGTGAAGCCGATGATCGAGATCAGGAATATGCGGGTGCGCCCGAAACGCACCACCAGGAAACCGGTGAGCGACGTGAAGATCGCGGCCGTCACCACATAGGAGGTCAGCACCCAGGTGATCTGATCCTGGGCGGCATTCATCGAGCCCTGCATATGGGGCAAGGCCACGTTGGCGATGGTGGTGTCCAGCGCCTGCATGATGGTGGCGAGCATGATCATCACGGTGAGCGCGATGACCCGCCCATCCACCTTGAACGGCGGCGGCGTATGGACCGATGTGGCCGAAGGGATGGACATTCTAGGACTCGGCTTACTTGCCGAACCACTCCTGGTAACGGCGCTTGCCGGTATCGACTTCCGCCACCACGCTCATACCGGCGCGGAGCGGAGGGCCATCCTTGGTGTCGACGGCGATGCGCACCGGGATGCGTTGCACCACCTTCACCCAGTTGCCGGTGGAATTCTGGGCCGGCAGCACGGCGAATTCCGCGCCGGTGGCCTGGGAAATCGAGTCCACATGGCCTTCGAAGACGCGGCCGGGGTAGGTGTCGACGCTCAGTTCGGTCTTCTGGCCCGCGGTCATGTGGGTCAGGTCGGTTTCCTTGAAGTTGGCTTCCACCCACACGCCGGCGGTGGACACGATCGACAGCAAGGGCGCCCCGGTACGGGCGAAATCGCCGACCTTCGGCACCTGGCTGACAACACCGTCGAACGGCGCCTTCACGGCGGAGCGTTCCAGCATCACGGTCGCCGAGGCCTTACCGGCCAGGGCCAGCTGGTAGGTGGAGTGTTGCTCGGGCTGGATATCCGGATTGCCTTCGAGGGTGGCGAGGATCTCGGCGATCTGCTGCTTGGTGAGCGCGACGTTCTGCTGCGCGGTATCGACCTTGTGCTTGGCCTCGTCCAGCCTGGACTTGGTGGCGAAGTCCTGGGCGGCCAGCGCCGACTGGCGCGCCAGTTCCCGCTGGGCAAACATCAGGTCGGTCTGGTTGAGCGCGAGGCTCTGCTGCTTTTCGCGGTAGCGTGCCTTGGCGGCTTCGATATTCGACACGGCGGCGCGCAGCTGGGCCTCGGAGCCGGCCAGCGCGATGCGCGTGGTGGTGTCGTCGATCACGACCAGCGGCTGCCCCTTGGTGACATGCGCGTTCTCGGCCACCAGCACCTGCGTGATATTGCCCGACACTTCCGGGCTGATGGATGCGATGTCGGCCTTGACGTAGGCGTTGTCGGTGCCGGCGAAGCGCCCGCCCCAGGCGTACGCGGTCGCGCCCACGGCGACGGCGACCAGCGGCACGAACACCATGAGGACGCGGCGCAGGCCCTTCTTCTCGGGCGGCGGCGGAGCATCGGCGGCGGTGGAACTCATGGAAATCTTGCTTTCGGCGTTCATGGTCTGGGTATCCTGCGGCTCGTTATACGCGGGCAACTTTCGCGCTCGACGTCAAATCCGCGCGCTCAAGGTTCGCGCGCATGGCTTGCAGCAATTGGGCGACTTCGGCCTGGCGTTCGGGCGAGATGCCATCGCACACCAGCCCCAACACCTCTTCGGCGATGGCGTGCAGCTGCTTCATGATCGGCCCGGCGCCATCGGCCAGGAACAGCTTCACGGCGCGGCGGTCGTTGGGATCGGGCTGGCGTTCCACCAGGCCCGCTTCTTCCATGCGGTCGAGGATGCGCGCGACCGCGATCGGCTGCATTTCCAGTTTGTCGGCCAGCGCCGCCTGGCTGCAGCCTTGGGTCTTCGCCAGCATCAGCAGCGCGCGCCACTGGTACTGCGTGTAGCCCAGCGCACGGGCGCGGCGGTCGAAGGCGCGGCGCACCGACCGGGACAGTTCCGACGCCGCGACGGCCAATTCGGAACCGGCGGGCATCTCAAAAGGGGGCAGAAGCGACATGCCCGGCTATATAAGGCCACCGGATTTTATATACAAGGTATATAATATAACTTATATACGAATTATATGTGTTACAGTTGTATCCCTGGAAAATTTCTCGCGAATAGCCTAAGCTGCTCGCCGGTGATGGTTCAGAAGAGTCCCCACTAAGATATTGTACTAGAATAGTTTTATTCCTGTTTGCGGATTGCTGCCGTCTGTCGAATCCCCCTTTGGCAGACGCTCGTCGGGGCGGCGGATGATCGCGGAGGAACCCCGTCCTCGCGATTTGTGGAGGTCTGCCGCCCCACTCCGCGCCACTTCCGTGGCATCTTCCCTCATATGAATCAGGCGAGTCATACGTTCGGACAAGCGGCTGGCGACTATGCGGCGGCCCGGCCCACCTATCCCCCTGCCCTGTTCGACTGGCTGGCCGAAATCGCGCCGCGCCGCGACCGGGTGTGGGACTGCGGCACCGGCACCGGGCAGGCGGCCGTGGACCTGGCCGCGCGCTTCAAGGCCGTGCACGCCACCGACTTCAGCGCCGGACAGATCGCCGCCGCGAAACCCGCGCCCAACGTCACCTATGCGGTCGCGCCGGCGGAAAGCTCCGGCTTGCCGGATCGCTGGGCCGACCTGATCACGGTCGCCAATGCGCTGCACTGGTTCGACTTCGGTAAGTTCTGGCCAGAGGTGAAACGCGTTGGCGCGACGGACGCCGTGTTCGTGGCCTGGGCCTACAACTGGTTCTTCGTCTCGAACGCCTTCGACGCCGATGTCACCACGCGCGTCCGCGATCTGATCGCGCCGTTCTGGGCCCCCAACAACCGCCTCAACTGGGACGGCTACCGCGACGCCGATATCCGTTTCCCGTTTCCACGCATTTCGCCGCCCGCCTTCGCCATCGAACTGGCGTGGAGTTTCCGCCAGATCCTGGCCTTCATGCAGACTTGGTCGGCCTATCGCCTCAGCCGCAACGACGCGGCGGTGTCGAAAGCGATGGACGATCTGCTGGCGGAATTCGCGAAAACCTATCGCATGGACGAGGTCTTCCAGGTGCGCATGCCGCTGGTGATGGTGGCGGGGCGGATTTAGGCACCCACACTCCACTGTCATCCCCGGGCTTGACCCGGGGATCCAGGGCCGAATGCACAGGGGGCTTTAGAAAATCGCGGACGTTAGCGGCAGGAATGTATGCCGCAGCCCGTCTTCCTCATTGCTCTGGGCCCGCGGGTCCACGGGCTCGTCGCTTCGCGCCGCCCCGAGAACTAGGGTTTCGCTACGCTCGCCCAAGGACGACAAGGCCGCCGATCAGGCAATCCTCACATACCGCTTCCCGAGCGCCGGCACGAACGACGGCGTGCGGTTGCGCACCGCGATGCCCTTGGCTTCCGCGGCCTGCATGATGTCCTCGAGATCCTGGCAGTAGCTCCAGTATTCCTCTTCGTAATTGCGCTTCCAGAAGCCGGGATGGACGCGATGGGTAACCGCCATCTTGCCCATGTAGTCGTCTTCGTTCGCGTGACTCCAGGGTTTCGTGGCCTGGCTGAAGGCCATGCCGTCGCAGCCGAAGATGTCTACCGCGCCCCCCCTTGAACCAGAACCACCGCCGCTGATCGTAAATGCCACCGGCAGCATCAGCATGGTCAGCACGTTGGCTGTCGCGGCGGTGAGGAATTCGCCGGTCAGGTCGATATTGAACTGCGGGCGCCGGTCGTTGCCGATGCCGATGGCGCGGTCGTGGGCGTGCTCCGGCATCGTCGCCTTGAAGTAAGGCACGTACCCCAGCTGGGTGATCAGCATGCGCTTCGGGTTCTCCATGGCGCGCGCGAGATCGGCGCGGAAGCGCCCGGCGTAGAGCGAGGCGCCCCAGTGCTGCACCGGATCGCCGCACACCAGGAGATCGGGGTCGAGATGATCGAGCGCCGCCGCGTCACCGATGGTGGAATTGCACACCGCGCGCACCGTGGAGCCGGGATCGATCCTGGCCTCGACCACCTTGGCCAGCGACGGCCCGTTGCCGAAACAGCTGACGCCCCGGCCCTTCCAGCCCTTCAGGCCGGTCATGAACTTGGCGCGGCAGCCGGCGACCAGCGCCCCCAGCTCCTCCTGGCTGAACAGCTTGTAGACAAACCGCATGGTCAGCAGCGTCTCCTGCTGCACCTGGAACGGATCGGCCATGACGGTTTCCGCGCCGGTGGCGGCGGCGATCGCACTCGCTTCCGCTACCGTGGCCGCGTCGCACGACCAGACGATCACGCCCCTGAGGTTGGGATAGGCCGCGGCGTAATCGGCGGGCGCGCGGCTCTTGGTCTGCGCGAGCGCGATCTTGCCGTGGTACTTGGGCGCGTGCCCGGCGATGGCGGGGTCCAGGTCGCGGGACAGGAATATTTTGGCCATGTCCAGGGTCTGGCTCACGTCGAGCAGCGCGAAGTCGTCGCCGGCGTAGGGAAAAATCAGGCGGTTCAGCTTGGCCAGGGCGGGCAGGAAATGCCACACGCCGCGGAACAGCTGATCGAACAGGAGATGCCGGTTGGGAAACGGCGGATAGAAGAGGATGTCGGCCATAGACCCCGGATGCCGGCAGGATGATGGCCCATTCTAGTGCATGCCCGCAAAGCGATCATGCACTAGATTTTTGGCTTGGACGCGTTTTCTATCGAAAACGCTTTGGCCCGCATCCACGAGTCTTATCGTCAGTTTACCGGCGGCAGGTCGAACAGCAGCACTTCGGCGTCCTCGACGCCGGTGACCGCCACGTTGCTCTCCTGCGTGATGGCGACGCCGTCGCCTTGCGCGGCGGCTTGACCATTGACCGTGACCTTGCCGCGCGCGACTTGCAGCCAGGTATGGCGCTCCGGCTTGGTCGCCAGGCTCACCGCCTCGCCCGGCTTGAGCAGGCTGGCGTAGAGATTGACGTCCTGGTGAATGGTCACCGAGCCGTCGCGGCCGTCGGGCGACCCCACCAGGCGCAACTTGCCCTGGCGCTCCTCCGGGCTGAACGCGGTCTGTTCGTAGGACGGCTTGAGGTTGCGCGCCTTGGGGATGATCCAGATCTGCAGCAGCTTGGTGGCCTGGTCCTTGAGGGGATTGGCCTCGCTGTGGGTGATGCCGCTGCCGGCGGTCATGCGCTGCACCTCGCCGGGGCGGATCACCGAGCCGGTGCCCAGGGAGTCTTTGTGTTCCAGGGCGCCGTCCAGGATATAGGTGATGATCTCCATGTCCCGGTGCGGATGCGTCGGGAAACCATGGCCGGCCGCGACGACATCCTCGTTGATGACGCGCAAGGCCGAGAACCCCATGAAACGCTGGTCATGGTATTCGCCGAAGGAGAAGGTGTGGTGCGTATCGAGCCAGCCAAAATTGAAATGGCCGCGCTCGGCGCTCTTGCGGACGTGCATCATGACGATTGTCCCTCGCTTGACCGTATCGGTTACCGGGATCACGTCCCGTTGATGCGGCCCTAGATAGGTGGCAGACCCCTCCCCGGCAAGACGGCGCGCGCGTAGACTGCGCGCCTTCGGTTTTGCCTGGTCGCATTTCTGCGGCCGAACCGGTTTCCACTTCGGCCTAAGATGCGTCAGCTAGGGGAGCTTCATATGCATATTCGTAAACATCTTCATCTCGCGGTTCTTGCGACCGGTTTGTTCGCGGCGCCTGCTTTCGCCGCCATGGACGCGGCCACCGAGACCAGCCTCAAGGCCGCGCTCGCGAGTTCCGACCGCGCCCCCGCCAACGCCGCGCGCGACACCGCGCGCCATCCCCTCGAAACCCTCAAGTTCTTCGGCCTCAAGAACGACATGGCCGTGCTGGAGGTTTGGCCGGGCGGCGGCTGGTGGACCGAGTTCCTGGCGCCGGTGCTGGCCGAGAAGGGCCGCTATGTCGGCGCCGACCCGAGCACGCCGGACAAAAGCCCGACCGCCAAGCGCGTGAAGGAACTGGCGGCCAAGAACCCCGCCTTCGCCAAGGCCCAGATCGTGGAAATGACGGCCACCAAGGCCGCCGTGCCGGCCGGCTCCATGGACATGGTGCTGACCTTCCGCAATATCCACAACTGGATGAGCGACGGCCAGGAGAAGGCCATGTTCGACGCTATGTTCGCGGCCCTGAAGCCGGGCGGTTATCTCGGCGTCGAGGAACACCGCGCCAAGGCAAGCGCGCCGGACGACAAAGGCGCCACCGGCTACGTGAAGGAAGATGCGGCGGTGAAGATGGCCGAAGCATCCGGGTTCAAGCTCGTGTCCAAGTCCGAGGTCAACGCCAATCCCAAGGACACCAAGGACTATCCCAAGGGCGTGTGGACCCTGCCGCCCAACTACGCGGAAGGACAGAAGGATCGCGCCAAGTACCAGGCGATCGGAGAAAGCGACCGGTTCACGCTGCTGTTCCAAAAACCGGCGCGGTAGCGCGATTAGTTTTTGTTTGCGCACCTTCCGCGCGCACGGGCCAAGTACCAGGCGATCGGAGAAAGCGACCGGTTCACGCTGCTGTTCCAAAAACCGGCGCGTTAACTGATTTGTTCGCGCGCTTGAGTCCTCGATAAAAAAGGCCCGGCGGTCACCCGCCGGGCCTTTTGCATTCCAATCCGCTTGAGCCGCTGACCGGCGCCGCGGCGGAAGCGTCAGCTGCCGGTGGCGCTGGCGCGGCAGAACTGGCCGGCCTCTTTGAGTTTGATGCAAGCGGCTTCGGCATCGCTCAGCGAAGCGTAGGAGCCGGCCATCAGGCGATAGAACGTGCCCTGATCGCCGAGATCGACGCGCCGCACGATCGGCTGCATGTTGCCGAGCAGCGCCTTGTTCTTGCCGATGACTTCTTCCCAGCCCTTCAGGGCCGAGGCTTA
>JAIBCD010000212.1 GCA_019694335.1 Rhodospirillaceae bacterium
GTCGTCGCCGTCGCCGCCCATCAGCAAATCGTTGCCGCGGCCGCCATAGAGGTCGTCGGCATCGCCGCCGCCGTCGATCCAGTCGTCGCCGCCACCGCCATGCACCACGTCATAGCCGGCATTGGCGAGGATCATGTCGTTCTGCGCCGTGCCCTGGATGTCGTCGTCCAGGTTGCTGCCGAAGATGAGGTTATAGGCGGGCTGCGCCGGCACGAATTTGAGCGCCCCGGCCAGGTCCGCGGTGAAGCCGGCCACCGGCGCGGTGTCCTCCAGCACGATGCCCTGGGTCACGCGCTCCAGCTTCTTGGTCTCGAGATCGATCGACATCGCGGATCTCCTGCCTGGGTTGCCCTCCCACCTCCGTCGGCCGTCGCCGCGGCGCGGTTCGTGACGGCGGTCACAGGATGGCCCGGCACGGCGAGGCTTGACCGCCGGCGCGGCTTTCGCCAGGAACGGGCGCATGGACATTTTCGACGAGATCCGCGCCGGCTGCCGCTACGTGGCCGAGCATGCCGAGCTGGTGCGCATCGACGATGCGCGCCTGGCGGCATATGCGCGCGATTTCCCGCTGGCGGAGATCGGCAAGGCCGGGCTCGACCCGGCGACGCATTGGCTCGGCCACGGCAAGGACACCCTCGCCTTCATCCTGGTGCTGGACAGCATCAATTTCGGCTCCGGCTATTTCCCGCATCTGCGCAAGCGCCCGGGCCCGGATGGCGGCACGCTGAGCGGCTATTTCACCGTCGCGGCGGGGCTCAATGACTGGTTCCGGCAGGAGGGTGCGCCCGATGCGCGGCGCCTGGCGACGCTGACCCCGGCGGATTGCGCCCGCATCTTCGGGCAGGACGGGAATGGGGGTCCGGCGGCGCCGGAGGCCGCCCAGCTGATGGTGCTGTTCGCCCGCGCGCTGAACGATCTCGGCGCCCTGCTGCTGGCGCGCTTCGACGGCGACCCGGCGAAGCTGGTGGAAAGCGCCGGCCACAGCGCCGCCCGCCTGGTCGGCACCTTGCGCCAGATGCCCTGCTTCGACGACGTCGCGATCTGGCGCGGCCGGCAGGTCCCGATCCTGAAGCGGGCGCAGATCACCGCCGCCGACCTGGCCCTGGCCTTCGAGAACCAGGGCTGGGGCCGCTTCGACGACCGCAAGCGCATCACCATCTTCGCCGACAACCTGGTGCCGCACGTGCTGCGCACCGACGGCGTGCTGGCCTACGCCCCCAGCCTTGCCGCGCGGCTGGATGCGGGCGACCTGATCGCTGCCGGCTCGCCCGAGGAGGTCGAGATCCGCGCCGTGGCGCTGCATGCGGTGGAGCGGCTGAAGGCGCTGCTGCAGGCGGCCGGCCATGCTGGCATCACCTCGGTCGATCTCGACTATCTGCTGTGGAACCGCGGCCAGGACGCGCGCTATCGCAGCACCGCCCGGCACCGCACGCGGAGCGTGTTCTACTGAAACCGGCCGCCGCCGGCGGCGGTTTTTCTGGGTGCAGGTCAGCATCGCTGCCACTGTTACCGCGCCGGTATCAGTTCCGCGTCATGTCCGCGGGCCTAGTCTCGCCTTGCCCCGTTGTCGCGGGACCACGGCGCTTTCGGCGCCGCGCCAAGCGTTTTCGCAACGAGGACAACGATGATCCGAGTGTTACCCGATATGCCGCGGCTGGCCGCGGCTTGCGTTCTGTTGTGTGGCCTTGCCGTGCCGGCTTTCGCCGATGCCGGGGCGGTGGTCGAGGTCACCATGTGGGACAAGGGCGCCAATGCCGAGATGGCGATGGACAAGGGCATCGGCATGGCCCACGACCCGACGATGGGCGGCATGATGGACGGCAGCATGGGCATGAAGCTCTCCACCGATTCCGTGCCGGCGGGCGAAGTGACCTTCAAGGTCTCCAACACCTCCAAGGACCAGGTGCATGAGATGCTGGTGCTGCCCTGGCCGGCCGACGGCAAGGGCCTGCCCTATGTCGACAAGGACGCGCGCTTCGACGAGGACGCCGGCGGCTCGCTGGGCGAGGTCGAGGAGCTCGACCCCGGCAAGAGCGGCGAGCTCACCCTGCGCCTGAAGCCCGGCAAATACGTGCTGGCCTGCAACATCGCCAACCACTACGCCAACGGCATGTGGATGCCCTTCACGGTGAAGTAGGCGATGATGAAGTAGCTCCGGGCACCCAGGCGCCGCCGCGCGCGGCGCAACCCGCTCCATCCCCTCCACGCCCCCATCCCCCCGATGACCCCAGTGGCGTGGAACGGCGGAGACCGGCCCCTCTCCGGCAACGGAGAGGGGCTGTTTGATTCCGGAGGATGTTCCTGGCCAATTGCCGCTCAACGCGCGTCTGATCGCGCGGATCCCCCACGCCTCAGTTGTCCCGGCCCTCAACTCGTGCCCGTACCCGCACCACGATTTCATCCGCCGCGCTCTCATTGCCGCTGGCATCGGTCACGGTGAGGCTGAAGCGGTGCAGGCCAGGCTTCAACGTATTCTCCACCACGAGACGTGGCTGCGCCTGAGCGAGCGGGCGACCGATCAAGAGAATCGCCATCGCGGGCGCGGCGCTCAGCCGGGGCCGAGATAGGTGAAGCTGTAGCGGGTGATGCGGCCGCCGATGTCGAAGGATTTCTGGCCGGAAAGGACGAAGCCTTTGCCGAAATCGACCACGGCCGGGCCTTCGAGCACGGCGGTGGGGCGCTGCCGGTCGGCGACGATGACGATGACGGAATCCGGCGCGGAGACATTGCCGGAATCGTCGGTCACCTCGAGCTGATAGCGGTGGCGGCCGGGCGGCAGCGGATGCGCGGCATCGACTTCGACCGTGACGTTCGGCTGGTCGGTTTCAACGGGAACATTGACATCGAGACGCGGCACGGCACGCCCCCTCTTTGTGAGTGCCGCACTTCCCGCGCGGCCGGGCATTCCGGTGATCTACGCAAAGCCGCGCGGGCGCTTGCGCCCGCGCGAAGGCTCAATACCCCGTCATCAACCTTTCCACCAACTGCTTCACCGTCGGCACGAAGCCGTTCGCGTAGAACGGGTCGCTGGCGAAGCGGTAGGCGTTGTGGCCGGCGAACATGAGCTGGTCGTCGATGCGGTCGGAGTGG
>JAIBCD010000077.1 GCA_019694335.1 Rhodospirillaceae bacterium
AACCAATCCAAGGTGTCCCTGATCGGCAATGAGCCGCTGAACGCCAGCACCGTCTCCTTCTCCTCGGGCTCCGCGCTCAAGTTCGACCTGCCCTCCATCGCGCCCACGGGGACGGTGCTGAAGGCGACCGGCGCGGTCAATTTCGCCGCCGGCTCCACCGTCACCGCCGCCTTCACCGGCGTGCTGACCTCAGTACAGACATATTCCCTGATCCAGGCCGGCGCGCTGACCTCGGGCTCCGGCGTGCCGCTCAGCCAGTTCGCGACCGCGCCGTCATCGTTCCTCAACAGCACGCAGTTCATGTCGACCGCCAACTCGCTGACCCTGATCGTGCGGCCCAAGACCGCCGCCGAGCTGGAACTGGGGCCCAACGCCACCACGGTTTACAACCTGTTCGCGACGACGATTAACAAGGACACCGGGCTCGCCACCGCGATCTCGGCGCAGGGCTCCAAGGAAACCTTCACCCGCGCGCTGCGCCAGTTGCTGCCCGACACCTCGGGTGCGACCCAGCAGGTCGCCCTCAACACCCAGGACATGGCGACCGGCCAGATCCGCCGCCGCCTGGTGGGCGTGGCCAAGAACGGCAACCCCACGCATGCCTCGGGCGACACCGCGAGCTTCTGGGCCCAGGCGATCGGCGATTACTCGCAGCAGAGCGCCCAGGGCGAACAGCAGGGCTTCGACGCCTGGGGCCTGGGCATCGCCTTCGGCAGCGACATGCCGGTGGGCGACCGCACTAATATCGGCTTCGCCTTCACCGAGACCTGGCACTCGGCCGACCTCGGCGTTTCGCGGGTCTCGCCGACCCAGTTCTATTCGACCCTGGGCTATGTCTATGGCCGCAGCGACTTCGGCAACGCGTATGTCCAGGCCATGGGCGGCGGCGGGGTCAACAGCTACAATCAGGCGCGCCACGTTACCTTCGATACCACCAGCCGCATCGCCAATGGTTACTGGAAAGGCTACCAGTACGGCGGCGCCGTCGAAGCCGGCTACATCTCGCGCTGGGACGACTACAGCATCACGCCATACCTGCGCGGGTCTTACCTGAAGATGCACGAAAACGGCTACACCGAGACGGGTGGCGGCGCCGCCGTCAACCTGGCGGTCGGCGAGAAGAACCCCGAAGCTTCGACCCGGGGCTCGGTCGGCTTCACCTTCGACCGCAACTTCCCGGTCTATTTCGACTCCTATATCGAGGCCGAGTTCCGCGCCGACTACACGCGCGAATTCACCAACGGCGCGACCACGCTCAACGCCTCGTTCGCCTCCGGCAGCCCGACCTTCGTCAACGTCGGCAACCCGCGCGAACCCAACCGCTTCAAGGTCGGCTTCGGCATCGCCGGCAAGGACAGCTACTCATCCATCAGCCTCGATTACGATGTCGAAGGCGCCAAGGGTTACGTCGCCCATATCGCGGGCGTGACCGCGCGGTTCCGGTTCTAGGATGATCCGCCGTCCCCTCGCCGCCGCCCTGCTCGCCGCCGCCCTTGCCGGCTGTGGCGGCGGCGGACGCGAGGGTGGCCCCCCGCCGGACAGCGCAGCGCTGTTGATCGGCGGGCCCGACGGACGCGGATCCCTGATCCGCCCCGGCGTGGATGCCAACGCGGCCTATACCGAAGGCGTCGATCTCAAGACCAAAGGCGACTGCAAGGCCGCGGTGCTCAAGCTGCGCCTGCCCGCCAATATCGGGCCGGGCTACGAGAATGCCCAGACCGCGCTCGGCGACTGCCTGTTGAAGATCGCCGGCACCAGCGACCTCTCTTCCGATTACCTGGAAGGCCTGACCTGGCTGCGCCGCGCCGCCGACGCCGGCTTCCCCGAAGCCCAGGCGATTCTATCCGATGCCCATGCCAATGGACCCGCCGCGCTGCGTAACCTCGCCGAAGCCGCCTACTGGCTGGCGCTTTACGACGGCAATCCTGGCAAGGCGCGTGTCGGGTTCATACCCTACGACCCCCAGGCATTGGCCGCGATCCGGGCGAAAATTCCGGCGGCCGATAAAGCCGCGGGCGAGAAACGCGCCGCCGCCTGGGAACGCAAGGTGTGGCTGCCGCCCACGCCCGCCGGCGGCCCCGGCCTGAGAAGCCGCAACGTGCGGATTCCGCAGCAGCCCAATCCGAACTAGCTATTGGAGCTTGCGCAGCTCCGCGGCGATCGCGGTGGCGACCAGCGCCCAATCGCCCGGCGTGGACTGACGGAACAGCCGCGCCGTCGGATACCATGGGCTGTCTGCCCGCTCCATGAACCACCGCCAGTCGGCGGCGAAGCACAAGGCCACCCACGTCGGCAGCCCCAACGCGCCGGCGAGATGCGCCACCGCCGTGCAAACCGAAACCACCACGTCCATCGCCGTGGCCAGCGCCGCCGTATCGGCGAAATCGCCGAGATCCTGGTCATGAAAGACCACCCCGCGCGCTTCCGCCCAGGCCCGGTCGTCGGCCGACACATCCTTTTGCAGGCAGTGCACTTCGACGCCAGCCGCCAGCCACGGCGCCAAGGTCTCCACCGGCATGCTGCGATTGGTGTCGTTCTGATTGTCGGGCCGTCCGGCCCAGACCACGCCGATCCGCGGGCGCAGGCGCGGGCCGAGTTTCGCGCGCCACGCCGCGGTGAGCGCGGGGTCCGCGGCGAGATAGGGGATGGCCGCGGGAATGGTCGCCACCGTGGTGCCGACCGCCGGCGGCAGGCTGAGCATGGGACAATGGACATCAAAGGGCGGCGTTGCTTCGCCGGACGCCACGACGATCGCGCCGCCACCGAGGGTGCCGAGCAAGCGGCGCACCGGCTTATGCACCTCCAGCACCACGCGCGCGCCGCGCGCGGCGACCAGGGGCACATAACGGCAGAATTGCAGGACGTCGCCGAGCCCCTGTTCGGCGTGAATCAGAATGGTCTTGCCGGCGATGTCTTCGCCGCGCCACTGCGGAACCGGGAAATTCCGCGCGTGACGGCGCATCACCGCCGAACGCCACCGCCACTCATAATCCGGCCAGCCTTGCGCGTAGTTGCCTTCGAGCAGCCGCACCAGCGCGCGGTTCCAGTGGGCGTCGGCGTGCGCCGGCGCCCGGGCCAACGCGGCGTCGAAATCCGCCAGCGCCTCGGGGATCCGGCGCAGGTACTGCCAGGCGACGGCACGGTTGTTGTAGGCGTCCGCGAATGCCGGGTTGCAGGCGATGGCTTGCGAATAACCTAGGATCGCTTCCTCGACCCGGCCCAGATGCCGCAGGACATTGGCGCGGCCGTTGTGGGCTTCCGCCATGCCCGGAGCCATCGCCAGGGCCGCGTCGAACGCCGCGAGCGCTTCCGCGGTTCGATCCTGCGTCAGGAGCGCGATGCCCAGGATGCACTGACAGGCCGCGTCGGGTCGCGCGTTCAACACCGCCTGACAAGCCTGCGCGGCGCTCCTGGCGTCGTCGAGATCGAGCAGCGTCGCGGCGCGATTGACGGCGGCGTCGGAAAATTGCGGGTCGCGGGCCAGGGCCCGGTCGAAGCAATCGAGCGCGGCCCGTGCTTCGCCACCGCGCGCGTGGGCGAGGCCCTTGATGTTCCACGCCGGCGCATGATCCGGAGAAGCCGAGAGCGCGCGGTCGGCGTAATCCACGGCGGTGGTGGTATCCCCCCGGCCGAGCGCGATGGCCCCGAGATAGACCAGCGCCGCGAGGTTGCCCGGATCGCCCTGCAATACATGGCGGTAGAGCGATTCCGCGGCCGCAAGGTCACCGGCATTGTGCCGGGCGATGGCTTCGTCCAACGCCGTGCTCACGACGGCAAGGCCATTTTGCAATCCCTTCGCCGATGCGCTATCACCGGACCATGCCGCTGCATATTTACAATACCTTGAGCCGCCGCAAGGAGCTCTTCGAACCGATCGATCCCGCCCGCGTCACCATGTATGTCTGCGGGCCGACGGTCTACAACTACGTGCATATCGGCAACGCGCGGCCGGTCGTGGTGTTCGACACGCTCTACCGCCTGCTGGCGCGCGAATATCCCAAGGTGATCTACGCCCGCAACATCACCGACGTCGATGACAAGATCAATGCCGCGGCGCAGGCGGGCGGCGTGGATATTTCCGAGATCACCGGCAAGTACGCCGCAATCTACCGCGAAGAAATGGCGGCCCTCGGCGCCTTGGCGCCGACCATCGAACCGCGCGCCACGCAGCACGTCCCGCACATGATCGCCATGATCGAGGAACTGATCGCCGGCAACCATGCTTACGCGGCCGAAGGCCATGTGCTGTTCCATGTGCCGTCGTTCCCGGAGTACGGCAAGCTGTCCGGGCGCGCGCGCGAGGACATGATCGCCGGTGCGCGGGTGGAAGTGGCGCCCTACAAAAAAGACCCGGCGGATTTCGTGCTGTGGAAGCCGTCCACACCCGATCTTCCCGGCTGGGACAGCCCCTGGGGCCGCGGACGGCCGGGCTGGCATATCGAATGCTCGAGCATGATCGAAGCGCATCTGGGGCAGAGCATCGACATTCATGGCGGCGGTCACGATCTGATCTTCCCGCATCATGAAAATGAACTGGCGCAGAGCACCTGCGCCCACAAGGGCAAGCTGTACGTCAAATATTGGGTGCACAATGGCTTCCTGACCATGGACAAGGAAAAGATGTCCAAGTCCTTGGGCAATTTCGTGCGCGTGCATGAGTTGCTGCAGCAGGCGCCGGGGGAAGCCATTCGCTGGGCGCTCCTGTCGGCGCATTACCGCCAGCCGCTGGATTGGTCGGACGAAACCCTGGCCCAGGCCAAGCGCACTTTGACCAGGCTCTATACCGCGCTCGATCAGGCGGCTGACGTTTCCGCGGAAGGCAGCACGCCGCCGCCGGGCGTGGTCGAGGCGTTGAGCGACGACCTCAACACACCCCGGGCCATGGCGGAAATCGCCAGCATCGCGAGCGCTTTGAACCAGGCGACCGGGCCCGCGAAAGCCAAGCTCAAGGGCGAGTTGATCGCGGCGGGCGCTCTGCTGGGCGTACTGCAGCGTTCGCCGAAGGAATGGTTCGCGGCGGCCGGCGCCAACAAGGCCATCGACGGCGCGGAAGTGGAACGGCTGATCGCCGCGCGCACCGCCGCCCGGGCCGCCAAGGATTTCGCCGGCGCCGATCGCATCCGCGATCAGATCAGTGCGTTGGGCGTCGTCATCGAGGACCGCGCGGGCAAAACCACTTGGCGAGCGGCGGACTAACCATGACCGACGCACGCACCGCTGCCTCCATCGCCATGCTCGAGAAGCTGGTCGCCTTCGACACGGTGTCGCGCAACTCCAACCTGGCGTTCATCGACTATGTGCGCGGCCTTCTCGGCGCGCACGGCATCGAGAGCCGGCTGGTCTACAACGACGACCGCAGCAAGGCCAACCTGCTCGCCACCATCGGCCCGATGATCGCCGGCGGCGTGGTGCTGTCGGGCCATACCGACGTGGTGCCGATCGACGACCAGAAGTGGAGCAGCGACCCATTCAAGGTCGTGGAACGCGACGGCCGCCTGTACGGCCGCGGCACCGCCGACATGAAATGTTTCCTGGCCATCATCCTGGGCGCGCTCGACACCCTGGCCAAGGCCCCGCTCAAGACGCCCATCCACCTCGCCTTCTCCTACGACGAGGAAGTCGGTTGCCTGGGCGCGCCGTCGCTGATCAAATTCCTGAATGAAAACCTGCCGGGCCCTCGTGCCGTGATCGTCGGCGAACCCACCGACATGAAGGTTGTGAGCGCCCACAAAGGCATCACCGGCGTGCGCACCGTGGTCACGGGCCATGAGTCCCACTCGTCGCAGACCCACCGCGGCGTCAGCGCGGTGATGGTTGCGGCGGAGTTGATCCAGTTCCTGCAAGGCCTGTCGGCCGAAGCCGCGGCCAAAGGGCCGTTCGACGCCTTGTTCGAGCCCAATCACACCACGCTGACGGTGAATCACATCGCCGGCGGGACGGCGATCAACATCATGGCCGGCCAGTGCACCTTCCAGTGGGATGTGCGCGCGCTGCCCGGCGACGATCCCGACGCCTATATCGCGCGCTTCCGGCGGCATTGCGACGAAGTCGTGCTGCCGCGCATCCGCAAGATCGCGCCAAGCTGCGCGATCGAAACCATTCCGCGCGCCGGCACGCCCGCCTTGAAGGTCGAGCGCGAATCACCCGCGGAAGAACTCGCCCGCCGGCTGACCGGCGACAACGTCACCCGCGCGGTGGCCTTCGCCGCCGAAGCCGGACAATTCCAGCGCGAAGGTCTCGCGACCGTCATCTGCGGCCCGGGCTCCATCAGCCAGGCGCACCAGCCCGACGAGTTCATCACCAAGGAACAAGTGGCGCTCGGCACCCGGTTTTTTCACGACCTCGTGACGCACCTCGCGCGGTAACTCACGCGGCTGTCATCGCGCGAACGGGCGGCCTGATCTAGGGTGCTGCGTCATTTCGGAGAACCCCTTGGCCCACGCGAAAATACTGGTGGTCGACGACCTCGCCGGCATGCGCACCGCGCTCTGCCAGGCCCTGGGTAAACTGGGGTTTGAGTCGGTGACCGCCTGCGCCGACGGCATCCAGGCGCTGGACCACCTCAAGACCAACGAGGTCACTCTGGTAATTTCTGATTGGCAGATGGAGCCGATGGACGGCCTGGCATTGTTGCGCGAGGTGCGCGGCGACGCGCGGCTCAAGGCCCTGCCCTTCATCCTGGTGAGCGGCGAGGCGACGCCGGCGCTCCGCGAACGCGCGAACGCCGCCGGCGCATCCCTCGTGCTTGGCAAACCCTTCGGCCCCGAGGCCCTGCGCGCGGCTTTGGCGGGCCTGAGTTACTTGGGCGTCTTGAGCCCGGAGTAGGCCTTCGGCCCTTTCTCCTTGCTGTCCTCGGGCAGTTTGAGGCCCGCGTAAGGCTTCGGCCCCTTTTCTTTGTCGTCCTCGGGCGTTTTGAGTCCGGAGTAGGCCTTCGGCGCGGAGACCGCCGCGCGCGACTTGCTCTTCATCATGCTTTTGCCGGTCGAGAATCGCTGCGCCAGGAACTGGTATGTGGCCGCCAGCGCCCGGTCGATCTCCTGGCTCTTGACCATGTTGAGGTTCTGCCATTTGGCCATGACCGGATCCCACTCCATCAAGATGTAGTGGAGTTCGTCACGCGCCTTGCGCACCGACTTGATCACGGCATCGATCGACATGAGCGCACCGAGCACGTCGGCGGTCTCGGCATCGACATTGTCGAGGATATCGCGGAGTTCGTGGGCACCCTTGACGATCAGGATCTTCATGCGGCCGATGTCGGCGGAGACCTTGAGGTCGCCGCCGTAGACCTTGGCCAGGGCTTCCAGGTTCTGCTGGATCTTGACGACCTCTTGAGCGCGCTCACGCAAGGCTTCGATGTAGCACAGTTCACGCGCCAGGGTCTCGATACGGTCGAGCACCTGCTCGGACTCATTGGCTTTGTACCCCAGCGCGACCGCGGCCTTGCCGAAAGCGTCCTTGAGCGCCTTCTTGTTTTCATCCGAGTCCAGGATCTTCTTGAGGTCATCCTGGCTGGCGTAACTGACCTGTGCGCCCGACATCCACGACAACAGCTGCACCTGCAGCTTGTCGCGGGCGATCTGCTTGTGGCGCCGGGCCACGGTCCAGGACGCGGAACCGTCCAACAGCTCGTTGGGAATTTCATCGCCGGGCTTGATGTCGGGAACGAACTGCAGGCCGGCGGCGGCGCGGTCGATCAGCTTGTCGTCCGGGCTGCCGGGCGCAATGGAGAAAGCCTTGCGCAGGTCGGCGAGCGAGACGATGCCCTGCCCGCCACTTATCTCGACCACGAACATCGGCTGCTTGTCCCTGCCCTTGAGCATGAAACACGCCCCCGGCGCCTGGAACACCTTCGCCTGGAAATCGAAATGCGTGTTGCGCGGCCCCGCCGGCGCGGCGGGGGCGGAAACTTCAGGCGTGTCGATCATGGTTCAAGGCAACGAAATACGGCGCTGGGAGCGGGAGAAACCGGGCTTTCCTTAGCGAGCGCGGCGCGCTTAGGAAAGCGGGTTCCCTTAAGGAAGGGAAGCGAATCCGCGAGACGTTTACGGCCCGCACAAAAATGAAGCACGGGTTCGCCGAAGATCGGGAATTGGAGCGGGTGAAGGGAATCGAACCCTCGCCTAAAGCTTGGGAAGCTTTCGTTCTACCATTGAACTACACCCGCGAGAGCCTCCGCCCGCGCGAACGGGCGGCACGAGGTCGCAGCCATGGGGAGTGTCTAGCATGAACCTTCGGCCGGCAAAAGCGCAGGGTCTCAAGGCCTTGGCGTCCGCGCGCGTGGCAAGCATTTAATCCGTTCCGGCGCACTCTTGGGGTTTCGCGGGACGCGTGGGGCCGCATAATGTAACGGCTCAACCGTGGGCGCACCGCCCGTCCCTCACACCTTCCCGTTTTCATGGATCTCTGGTCGCTGAGCTGCCTTTCTGTCCTCGCCGCCGGGCTGGTCTGGATGTCGGTGGTGGACCTGCGCACCGGCTACCTGCCCGATGCCGGACAGGCGGTGCTGGCCGTGGCGGGCCTGGGCGTGGCCGTCGAAGGGTCGCCGGCCGGCATCGACTGGAAAATGGCGCTCGCGGGCGCGGCCCTGAATGGATTCGTATTCTGGGGGTTGCGGTGGCTGGTCAGCCGCTTCAAGGGCCGCGAGGCGATGGGTTTCGGGGACGTGAAGCTGGTGGCGGTCGGCGGCTTGTGGCTGGGCCCGCTGGCGCTCCCCTACATCATGGCCGCGGGCGGCTTTCTGACTCTGGCAGGTGTCGGCCTGTTGAGTCTCGTCCGCCGCAAGGTCTTGTGGCGCGGCGAAATGCCGCTGGGGCCGGGCCTTGCCGCCGGCATCCTGGCCATGTTTATTGCCGCCCTTGCCCACGTCTCCCCCGCCAACGCTCCTTGGCTGAAACTGTGAAACGCCCATGACCAATCCGCCGATGCTCCCGTATGGCCGTCATGTCATCGACGATGACGACGTGGCCGCCGTGGCCGCCGTGCTGAAGTCTCCGGCGCTCACCGGCGGCCCGGCCGTGGATCAATTCGAGCGCGCGCTGGCCGAGGCGACCGGCGCCGCCGACGCCGTGGCCTGTTCCTCGGGCACATCGGCCCTGCATCTCGCGGTGTTGGGGCTCGGCCTCAAACCGGGCGACCAAGTCGTGGCGCCCAGCCTGACGTTCCTCGCCACCGCCAATTGCGCGCGGTATGTGGGCGCCGACGTGGTGTTCGCCGATGTCGATCCGTCCACCGGCCTGATGACGCCCGACACCTTCCGTGACGCCATCGCGCGCGGCGCACCCGGCCGGGTGAAGGCCGCGATCCCCGTCCATCTGAACGGCCAGGCCTGCGACATGCGCGGCTTGCGCGACGTCGCCGCCACACATGGGATCGCGCTGGTCGAGGACGCCTGCCATGCGCTGGGAACCACTTATCCCGGCAACGACACGGTGCCGGTGGGCGCTTGCCGCGATTCCGTCGCTGCGTGTTTCTCCTTCCATCCGGTCAAGACCGTGGCCATGGGGGAAGGTGGCGCGGTCACCACCAACGATCCGGTTCTCGCCGCGACCATGCGCCGGCTGCGCGGCCATGGCATGGAACGCAACCCGGAGCACTCGTCCGTGCCCGAATTCGCACTGGCGCCGGACGGCTCGCCCAATCCGTGGTTCTACGAGATGAACGAGGTCGGCTGGAACTATCGCGCCAGCGACATCCATTGCGCGCTGGGCTCCAGCCAGTTGAAGAAGCTGCCCCAATTCCTGCGCCGCCGCCAAGAGCTGGTGGCGCTGTACGATGCGGCCTTGAAGCCGCTGGCGCCGCTGGTCCGGCCGCTCGCGCGCACCGGCGGTACCGTCGGCTGGCACCTCTATGTCGTCCTGATCGATTTTGCCGCCGCCGGCAAGGGCCGCGCCGCGCTGATGCGCGCGCTGTCGGCGCGCGGCATCGGCACCCAGGTCCACTATTTCCCGGTGCACCTGCAACCCTATTACCAGCGGCTTTACGGGCGCCACACCCTGCCGGGTGCCGAAAGCTATTACCGCCGGTGCCTGAGCTTGCCTTTGTTTCCGGCCATGTCCGACACGGACGTCGGCCGCGTCGCCGAAGCGCTCGGTCAGGTGCTGCGTCAGGGATAGCGCGCGCGAAAAGTGATAGAGTGACCCATTCGCCCCTCACGGAATCGTTTCATGGACACACAAACCTTCACCACCGCCACGCTCAACATGAAGGAGTGGGGCGATTTCTGTAAGGCGCCCCACCTCAAGATCGCGCGGCGCAAGCTGATCCAGCCGGGCACGAAGATTTTCACCATGGGCAGCTGCTTCGCCCAGGAAATTCGCGGCGCCATGATGCGCAAGGGTTTCCAGGTGTACCCGCGCTATATCGACGTTCAGTTCGATGCCCGCGTCCAGATCTTCGACAAGATCCCCGAACGGGAAATGACGCCGCACTACGACACCTTCGTGATCCGCCAGGAATTCGAGGCCGCGCTGGGCGTGTGGACCGACCGCGAGGCCAGTTTCTGGGAAGTGCGCAATGCGCCGATCAACAAGAACACGCGCAACGAGGTGATTTACCAGGATCCCACCCGCAAGCTGAACTACGCGATGACCCAGCCGCTGCTGAAGGATCTGGCGGACAAGGTCGACGCCGTCATGCGCCAGGGTATCGTCGAAAGCGAACTGATCGTCATCACCCTGGGCCTCACCGAAGTGTGGCGCCACAACCTGACCGGCCGCTACCTGTGCCGGCCGCCCAACACCGGCTACGGCGGCGGCGCGGGCCTCGCGACCTTCCGCCAGAGCACTTTTGTCGAGAACTACCTCAACGTCAAAGCGACCCTGGACCTGCTGTTCTCGAAATTCCCCGAGAAGAACGTGGTGCTGACGGTGTCACCGGTGCCGCTGGCCCTGACCTATTCCGGCAGCGACGTCGGCAGCGCCAACCTGGAGAGCAAGTCGATCCTGCGCGCTGTCGCCGGGCAGATTTGCCGCGAATACGCCGAGCGCGTGACGTACTTCCCGTCCTATGAGATGGCGACGATCATGCCCTGGCCGGTGTTCCGCGAGGACAAGCGGCACGTGCTGCCGGAATTCGCCGACCGCGTGGTGACCGGCTTCCACGAAGCCTTTTCGTAGGAAACCGGCTTTCCGCAGGGGGCCGATCAGACCAGGATCTGCCGGGTGGCGTAGCGCACCAGGGGCGACAGCTTCTGCGTGTCGGTTTCCAGTCCGGGCGGCAGCTTCAGCTCGGCGCGGACACGCGGCGAGACCTCTTCGTTGAACTTCGGCAACACCGAATAAAAGATCTCGAACGCGAACCGCGGGCCGGTGGTGGGGCGCGTTCCTTTATGGAGTCCGCGCGTATCCTCGAAAAAGCTGGTGCCCTTGGCGCCGGTGAAGGACTTCACCTCGTCCTGCGGGAAGAACTTCAGGACGTCGGCGTCGGTCTTGCGGTGCTGTTCCATCCACTGCCAGAACTTTTGGAAATTTTCCGGCTGCGCGCCGAAGCGCTGGGAAATCAGAGGCAATAGAACGGTCATGTCGTGGGTGCGTTCGACAAAGGCGTGCGGCCCGCTTCCGTCGGTCACATCGGTGAGATAGACGAACAGATTGACCGACCGGAAATCGCCGCGGTCGTGATGGTACATCTGCATCCCTTCCGCGCCGCCGGGCGCGGGGAACGACCACCAGGCGGTGCACAGACTGATGGTGGCCGGCGCGCCGAGATAGGCGCTGGCCAGCGAGGTCAGCCGCTCGTCATGGAGCAGGCGGTAAATCGGCGGGCAGGCACACGCGACCGCGGCATGAAAGTGGATGAACCCGGCATGGGGCGGCACGTCCTTGAGGAACCCGTGTCCCGATGCGGTGCCACCCGAGATCGAGCCAGGCACGCCCTGAAAATATTGATGGATCTCGTCGATCTCGGCGTCCGTGAACACGTTCGCGACCGGCGCGTAGCCGGTCTTCTGCAACGCCTTGATGGCGGGCCGGTCGCGCTCGTCGAACGGGATCGGGTTTTTGCCGAAGAGCGTCGGTCCCACGGCGCGCGCGATATAGGTCGCGGACGACCGCCCGAGGCTATCGCGCGTCTGCTTGTCGAGGCCGCCCTTGAGCAGGTACAGCCACAGGTGCTCGAAGTCCTGCCGCCGGCGCAGAAAATCCGGGGCGAATATGTCGACGGGTTTGGCTTGATTGTTCAAGGGCTGCTCGCGAGATCGGCTAACGATGCGATGGACCAATTGTGCATACCTAACATAATCTAGCCGCTCAAACCCATCAAAACTGGAACCCGGAAAGTGGCTCAATCACCGATCCTGACCGGCGCGAAATGCCGCCTGGAGCCGTTCGCGGATCAGCACCTCACCGCGCGTTACGTCGGGTGGCTGGGCGATCCCGCCGTGGTGCGGCACAGCGAACAGCGGCACCGGAAGCACGATCTTGAGTCCTGCCGCGCCTATGCCGCCTCGTTCGCCGGTTCGCCGCACTATTTCTGGGCGATCGTCGCGAACGATCCGGCACTCGGGCACATCGGCAACATCAACGCCTATCTCGATTCCGCCAACCGCGTCGCCGACGTCGGCATTCTGGTGGGCGAGCGGGCGTCCTGGGGGAAGGGCTTCGGCACCGACGCCTGGCTCACGGCCTGCCGTTTCCTGCTGCTCGACCAGAATTTGCGCAAGGTCACCGCCGGCACGCTCGCCAACAACCACGGCATGCTGGCCGTAATGCGGCATGCCGGCATGCGCGAGGAAGGCCGCAGGCGGCGTCAGGCGCTGTGGGAAGGCGTCGAGGTCGACATGGTCGAGGCCGGCGTGATGCGCGACGAGTTCGCCGCTGTCCTCAAGCCGGCGTCAGCATAAACAGGCTTTCGTCCAAGGTGTGAATCTTGGGAAGCCGCGGGTTGCCGGTCAGGCGATGCGCCAGGGCGACGCTTTCCGTGAACTCTTCCCGGCTCACGACGAATTTGTCGAGCGTGACCGCGGGCCGCACCTGCGACCAGAATTTCTTGCGGTAGCGCATGGTGTGGACGCCGCCCGGCGTCGCGCCGCCGCGCACCAGCGCGTCCCGGATGCGGTCGGCGATCACCTTCGCGGCATCGCCCGAACGGTATCCGGGCAGGTATTTTTCGAGAACCGCCGCGTATTTTTCCTTGTTCTCGCTGACCGGCCCCTGGCCATTGTCGAGGAAGTTCTTGAGGGCGGACGCGGCCTCGATCGCGGTCTTGAAGGTGGGATTGGCCCAGTTGACGATGCGGTCGATGGTCGGGTGGTCGGACGGCATCAGGTTGATCGACGGCTTGTCCATCAACGCCGCCTCCAACCCGGTCGTGCACCCGGTATGAATTACCAGGTCCGACGCCATGATCCACGGATGCGGGTTGGACCTGGGAACGACGGTCACGCGCGGGTGCTTGCCGTATCGGTCCTCCCAGAATTCCGCCAGTTCACCCGGGTGCGGCCGGATGACGATGCGGTGGCTGGTCACTTCCTGCACCGTCCAATCGAGCAGCGCGAGCAATTCGTCGAAATTCCGCTTTTCCCATTTCAGCAGGGAATAGAACTCCGCCGTGCTGGCCTCGTCGCCCGGCTTGAATGCCCCGGCGATCGCGGCGATCTGAACCACCTTGTTCAGGTCGCGCCAGATGCTGTTGATCGACCCGAAATTGGTGTTGAACAGCACGAACGGACCGTATTCGCGCTTCAGGTCCTCCGCCTCCGCGGCGAAGGACGCGCGCCCCGTGGGCGAGAGCAGATCGATCCGGGAATTGCCCGCCACTTCGACGCGGCCGGCCATCGCCGGATACCAGCGCTCGATCGCGTCCTTGTGCGCCGCGCTTTGCGCGAGGAACAGATCGCAGCTCTCCGCCGCGATCTGGCTGAAAGCCACCATGAAGCATTTGTCGTCGATGCACTGCAGAACTTCCTCGTCGGTCGCGGCCGTCAGATGGCCGTGCGACCGGAAATTGGGCATGTTCTGGGCTTGAATCTCGTTGACGGTCTTGAACAGGACGATGCCCGGCGGCAGGGCGGCGGCGTTGGAGAAAATCGCCCACTGCTGGCCCACGACCACCGAGATGCCCGCCTTCACCAGGTGGCTGGCGATCAAGAGGCGCGGGTCCAAATCGCGATGCTTGACCTCAACCGTCAGGTAGGCAATAGGTTCCATGGGATTTTAAAGGCTTCCGGGGTGTCGGCGTGCCGCATTGCGAGGGCTCGGAGGCCTGTCCTAAGCGAGCGGTTAGGCAATTGCAATTAGTTCATTTGCCCCCGAAAGCGATACACCTACTTTGCGCTCTTTCCCCTTCCGCCAGAGATTGAATCGCCCCCATGTTTGACAACGCCTCCATCCTGATCACCGGCGGGACCGGTTCGTTCGGCCAGAAGTACACCGAAACCATCATCGGCAAGTACAAGCCGCGCAAGGTGATCATCTATTCGCGCGACGAGCTCAAGCAATCGCAGATGCAGGAGCACTACAACCACGACTGCATGCGCTATTTCATCGGCGACGTCCGCGATCGTGAGCGCCTGACCATGGCCATGAAGGGCGTGGACTTCGTCATCCACGCCGCGGCCCTGAAACAGGTGCCGGCCGCCGAATACAATCCGATGGAGTGCATCAAGACCAACGTGAACGGCGCGGAAAACGTGATCCATGCCGCGCTCGCCAACAACGTGCAGCGCGTGATCGCGCTGTCCACCGACAAGGCCGCCAATCCGATCAACCTGTACGGCGCGACCAAACTGTGCTCGGACAAGCTGTTCGTCGCCGCCAATAACCTGGTGGGCGGCGATCTGCAGACCCGCTTCGCGGTCACGCGTTACGGCAATGTCGTCGGGTCGCGCGGCTCGGTCGTGCCCTTGTTCCAGCGCCTGATCGCGAACCGCGCCGATCACCTTCCAATCACCGACCCGCGCATGACCCGCTTCTGGATCACGCTGCAGGAAGGCGTCGACTTCGTGCTCGAGAACTTCCGGCGCATGCGCGGCGGCGAGATTTTCGTGCCGAAATTGCCATCGATCCGCATCGGCGACCTGGCCCAGGCCATGGCCCCGAACATCCCGCAGCGCGTGGTCGGCATCCGGCCCGGCGAGAAGCTGCACGAAGTCATGTGCCCCGCGGACGACTCCCACCTCACCGCCGAATTCGCCAACCATTACGTCATCAAGCCGTCGATCACCTTCTTCGACGGCGGCAACCCCAACTACAACAAGGACGGGCTGGGCGACGTAGGCGCGGCCGTGCCGTTCGGCTTCGAATACAATTCCGGCACCAATCCGCGCTTCCTCTCGATCGACGAGATCCGCGCCTTCAATCAGCGAGCAGGCATTGCCTGAACCCGGCCTAACGCGCGCGGGCGCGAAGCTCGCGCTCGGGACTGTCCAGTGGGGAATGCGCTACGGCATCGCCGGGCGCGGGCAGCCCGGCCTCGCGGAAGTCGGCGCGATCCTCGCGGCGGCCGGCAAAGCCGGCGTTGCGATGCTGGACACGGCGCACGCTTATGGCTCCGCCGAGCGCGTGATCGGCGAGCTTCACGCGCCCGCGGCCTCCTTCGACATCGTCACCAAGACTTTACCGGTCAAATCGGCGGCGGTTGACGAGACCTCGGCCGGCGAGGTCGCGGCGGCTTTGGAAGAATCGCTGACGCGGCTGCGCAGGGCCTCGGTTTACGCCGTGCTCGTCCATGACGCGGGCAACCTGCTCGCGCCGGGCGCAGACCGCCTGTGGCGGGTTCTGGAGCGGTTCCGGGCCGGCGGCAAGGCGCGCCGCATCGGCGTGTCGGTCTACAACCCCGAACAGGCGCGCGCGGTGGCGGCGGCTTTTCCGATCGAAATC
>JAIBCD010000213.1 GCA_019694335.1 Rhodospirillaceae bacterium
CAGCCCGTTTTGGGGTATGCCGATCCGATGGTGCCTAGACCGATGGTCAAGGGCGGTTAGCTCAGCGGGAGAGCACACGCTTCACACGCGTGGGGTCGCAGGTTCAATCCCTGCACCGCCCACCATCTTCCCAACCCATGGTCATGCCCGTCCGGGTCCGCTGCCGCTTCGGCAACCCTAGGACCAGCTTTCCCAGGTTCGCCACGCGCTACTCAGGAAAACTAGGCGCCCAACGCGCCTCTCCAAACCTCCTCAATCTCTCTGATCGCATGCGCGTCATCGAACAGTGACGCGCTGTGCGCCGCGATCTGGTCTCTCACATCCTTGCGAAATGTCTTGTCCCTCACGGCGCGCAGGGCCAGCGCGGCATAGGCCTCGTCGCTGTCCGCGATCATCGCGTCGATCCCCATGCGCTTATAGAAGGCGCGCGTATGACGGCCGCGCATGAAGGCGCCGGACCGATGAACGATCGGCGTTCCCATGGCGAGCGCCTCGAGCGAGGTCTTGCCGCCGGACCACTGCGGGATATCGAGCAGCACGTCGGCGGCCCTGACCAAGGCCAGGAACTGCCGGCCGTTCATATGCGGCAGGAAACGTACGCGTGCGACGGCTTCGCCGCACAGGCGTTCCAGCCGCGTGCGGAATACGGCGGTGGCCGCAGGGCTATGCCCGATGAAATAGAGCACGCCTTGCGGATCCT
The DNA here is from genome assembly GCA_019694335.1 of Rhodospirillaceae bacterium. GTDB lineage: Bacteria > Pseudomonadota > Alphaproteobacteria > Rhodospirillales > Rhodospirillaceae > SHVO01. Next base: position 701 of record JAIBCD010000213.1, read on the forward strand.
CGCGCAATATCCGCGCCAGCACCGGATCGAAATCGGGATGCGCCTTGAACATGCTTTGCGCGCAGACATAGGCGGGTCGCGTTTTGTCGAGCAGGCCGTCGGCGATGTCCGGGGGCACGGGCCGCGCGCCGGCGAAGGACAGGCCCTTGAGCCGCACGAGGCGCTCCCGGTAATGCGCGGCGGCGTTCTCCGGTTCCATGTCATCCACGGACAGGAACAGGTCGATGGTTGGGAGGCCGCTGGTGACCGGATGCCCCCAGGCCATGCTCTGCACCGTGGCAAGGCGCGCGAACGCCAGGAAATAGGTGAAATGGTCCATCCCGATCTCGGGATAGTGCAGCACGTCGAGTTCCGCGGCCGCGATCGCCTCGCGCGCCTGCGCGAGGTTCGGCGGCAGGTCGACAATCGGACCGAACTGCGGCGTGATGCCGTCCCGCGCCGCGTTGGGCGTACGGAACAGCACAAGATCGAAGCGCGCGCGGTCGAACAATGTGGCCAGGCCGAGCGTCAGATAACCGACCGTATGCTTGGTGAAGAAATGCGAGACAATGCCGACACGAATCCGGCCCGCGGGCTTGCGGCCGATGTGCCGCGCGGTGAAAGACAGCGACGGGGTGGCGGCGCGGAAATACGCCGCCTGGGCTTCCTGCAACGCGCGGTCGTCGCGCCCCTGATAGGCGAGATAGAAATTCGGGCCGAGCCCGAGGGCCCACGGGTCCGTGCACGGCGCTTCCGGGCCGCGCGCGAGCACGGCGGCGAATTCCGCGCGGGCGCGGTCGATCTCGGCCCGATCCCGCGCCACCACAGGCTGAATGGTGGCGGCCTTGAAGCGTGCTGCGGCCTGGATCTGGGGGTCGTCGGGGATGGCCGCGCGCCGCATCAGGATGTCGCGCGCCTTGTCAGTCTCGCCGTCCAGACGCCAGACATCGGCCAACCCGTCCATCGCCGGCCGGCACGCCGGATCGAGCGCCAACGCCGCCTCGAACGCCGCCACTGCGGCTTTGCTGTCGGCCACCGTCATCCACAACCGCCCGCTCCGGACCCGCACCGCCGGATCGCGCGGCGCGGCGGCTTCCAGACGGCCGGCGGTTTCCAGCGCGCTCCGGAGGTCGCCCGCGGCCTGATGGAGTTCGATCGCCAGACGCAACAAGCTGATGTCATCCGGATGGATGACCAGAGCCGCCGCAATCACCTTCAGCGCCTCCACCAGCCGCCCAGCAACGGCCAGCGCCTGGGCATACACAAAGCTTGTCCTGGGATCGCCCGGCGCGGCGGCGTGGGCGTGCGCGAACGCCGCGCAGGCCGCCGCGGCCTCGCCATGCGTCATATGCGCTTCGCCGCGCTCAAGCCATTGCGCCGCTGTTTCGCCCGCCGCTTCGCCCACTGTTTCGGGTGAATCGCCCAAAATTTTCCCTCTGCGCGCCCATGTGCACCCCGTGAACCATTACCCGAGAGTCATTGTAAGACTTGCGCGCCTGCCAGTATGTTGCCCGCCATGCTGTATTTACAAGACCTTGCCGCGCACGCACGCCGGCCTCGCGCATGAGCGCGGCGGAGGAACTGCTGTCCGCCGGCTTCGCGGCGCTCAAGCGCGGCGACGTCGCGGCGGCGGTCCAGCATTTCACCGATGTCGGCATGGCCCATGCGGCCGACAAGCTCGCGGTCCTGCGAGCCGCGACGGGCTTGCGCGACTGCGGCCGGCCGAAAACCGCGGCCGTGATCCTGAGCCGCGCGGCCGCGGCGGCGCCGAACAGTTGGGCGCTATTGGACGCGCTCGCTGCCGCCTACGTCGATATCGGCGCGACCGCCGAGGCCGCCCGGATCTTGGACCGCATCGCCCGGCTTTATGAAGAATGGTTGGCGGGGGCGCCCGACAGAGCCGATATCTGGATCAACCTCGGCAAGGTCCGAACCCGGCTCGACCAGTGGGACAAGGCGGAGGCCGCCTATCGCAGCGCGTTGCGGGCAGCGCCAGACGACGCCGGCGCCGTGCTGCACCTCGGCGCACTGCTGATGACTTTAGGCCGGCTGACCGAAGCGCGCCCCCTGCTCGAACGCGCGCGTCTTTTAGACCCCGCCAACCCCATGACGCACCTCAATGCGGCGCGTGTCCATTTGCGCCTGGGCGCATTCGATGACGCGGTCGCTGCGGGGCAAGCCGCCGTGGAGCGCGCGCCGGGACTCACGGATACCCACCAGATCCTGGGCACCGCCCTGGTCGAGGCCGGCCGGCGCGCCGAAGCCTTCGCCGGCCTCACCACCGCGCTCCAACAACGCCCCGAGGCCGCGAGCATCCTTCTCAATCTGGCGAAAGCCGAAGCGGCGGCGGGCGACAAAGACGCCGCTGAAGTCCTGATCAGACGCGTGCTGGCACGCGATCCCG
>JAIBCD010000214.1 GCA_019694335.1 Rhodospirillaceae bacterium
CGGCCGCTGCCGCTCCGGGGCAACCCGCTCAAGCAGGGGCCGCGCCCGCCGGCGCCGAAGCCCCGGCTGCCGCCGCGCCCGCCGATGGGACCGGCCAGGCCGTGTCCTTCGACCCCTCGACCTTGTCGAAATCGGAAATCGAAGTCCTGCAGCGCCTCGCCGAACGCCGCGCCACGGTGGAGCAACGCGAACGCGAAGTGGAAGCCAAGGACGGCCTGCTCAAGGCCGCCGAAGCCCGCATCGACGGCAAGATCGCCCAGCTCCAGGATCTCGAGAAGAACATCAAGGGCCTGTTGCAGCAGTACGACGGCCAGAAGCAGCAGGAACTCGATCAATTGGTGCGCATCTACAGTGCCATGAAGCCCAAGGACGCCGCCGGCATCTTCGAAACGCTCGACATGCCGATCCTGCTCGCCCTGGTGAAGCAGATGAAGGAAGCCAAGGTCGCCCCGATCATGGCGCTGATGACGCCCGCCAAGGCCACCGCGCTGACCGAGGCGATCACCTCGCGCAAGCAGCTCTCCGCGGCGCCGTAACCCGTCGGCCGCGCCGCAAGCCCAAGAAACCAGACGTTTTTGGGCCCCTCTTAAGGCCTCGTTCATCCTTTCTTCCTAAGCTTGGCCGAATACCTATGGGCGGAATCCGTCCGCGCGTCCGCCGCCCGGCGGGCGAGCGGGGAGAACCGGCCCAAGACTCGGGGCCAAAGAACCAAGGACGTTCGGCGCGATGATTCCAGGCGCTCTCTCGGTTGCGACGACCACGGCGCATAAGCTCGCGCCGTTCCCGCGCGCGCCCGAAAATCCCGAACACAGCTTCGAGGCCAACCGAGAGCGCGTGCTGATCACGTTGCTTGCGCTCGACCTGATGCTGATGGCGTTTTTCGTGGTGATGAATACCGCCGCTTCCTTCGACGCCAAACGCACCGCCGCGGTGGCGAGCAGCCTGGCGCCTGCTCAAATCCCCGCTGGCATCCCCGCTGAAATCAAGACCGCGGCGCCCGTGTCCGGCACCGCCGCGCGCGCGGCCGCCAGCGCCCAGTTGCGCGCCGCGGTCACCGATGTTTTCGACGCGTTCCTGCCGCCAGGCGTGAGTGTTTCCGCCGATGCCGACGACGGGCGGGTCGATCTCGACGTGCCCGGCGCCTTGGTGGAAACGGATGCGTTGCCGCCCGCTGTCGTCGCCGGCCTCGCGCGGGTGATGGACAATCCGCCGCCCGGATACCGTACCGAGCTCCTGATCCGCGCCCAGGAAGATCCGGCAAAACTCGCGCGCATGGCCCAGGATCTCTCGGCCGGTGGCATCGCCCGCGACGCTCTGTCGGTGGGCATGCTGAGCACCGGGCAGCCCGCGCCGGTGCGCTTCACGTTCCTGTTGCTGCAGCCGGGCGAGGAAACCCGCGCGGCTTCGATGGTGGGCCGTCCGTGAGCCTCCTGTCTCAAACCAGCCCGTTGTCCCAAACCATGGCGCCTCACGCAGGTGTGTACGGACTGCCCGCTCATGCCGGGCCTGTGTTGCGGCCGGCTCACGCAAAAATGACACGGCCGTGGCTGATCACGATCGTCGACCTGATCACGCTGCTTTTGACCTTCTTCGTGCTGCTGTTCTCCATGTCCAAGGTCGAGCCCCAGCGCTTCAGCCAAGTGGTGCAGTCCTATGGCGGCGCTTTCGCGCCGGCGGTCGAGGACCAGGGCCGCCTGCCGAAGGTTACAGCCGCCGCCGGCGACGACCTCGGCTACCTGCAGGCGGTATTGAAAGCGGCTTTCGCTTCCAGCCCCGCCCTCAAGGACGTGGAATTCCGCCTCACGCCCCAATATCTTATTCTGACATTGCCGGTGGCGGGTTTTTATGCGCCCGGAACCGGCGATTTCGCGGAAGCCGCGAAGACCCCGGTGTTTGATTTGAGCGGCGTCTTGAGCAACCTGAAGAACCGCATTGCCGTGATCGGCACGGCCGCGATGGCCCAATCCGGCGAACAAGCAGCCGGCGAAGCGGCGTGGTCGCTGGCGATCACGCGCGCCAAGGCCATGGCCGATGCGCTGGCCGCCGCCGGCTACGACCAGCCGGTCACGGTGCTCGGTCGCGGCGCGGCCGCGACCGACGTGGGCGCCGCGCTTGGCCGTGTCGAAATCATGATCATGCCCGAGCAGGCGTCGTCATGACGATTTTGAAGCACGCCTCCGGCATGACGAAGCTCTTGGCTCACCTTCCGCTCGCGGCGTTGCTGGCCGCCACGCCGGCCGCAGCCGACGACATGCGTTCGGCGCTGCGCGAGGGGTATGGCCGCATCGTGTTCGACTGGAACCAGCCGGTGCGTTATGCCGCCGAAGTGGTCGGCGGCACGCTCTTGATCCAGTTCGAACGTCCCGTGACCGGCGACATCGCAAAAATCACCCAATCCCTGGCTGCCTATGTCAGCGGCGGGCGCCTCTCGGCCGACCGCAAGACCGCGTTTTTCCCGCTGAAGCCCAACATCACCATGCGCACCTTCACTGTCGGCCAGGCGGTGGTGGTGGACCTGGTAACCGGCCTCACGCCGCAGCAGGCCGCCCAGGCCCGCGGGCAATCGGTGCCGCAGTTGACGCCGACCTCGCTCAATCCTCAGGCGCCCACGCCCACCGCGCCTTCGGCGCCGGTCGTCGGCAACGGCCGCGCGGTCGGCGTGCGCACCGGCGACCACGGCGACTACTTCCGCCTCGCGCTCGACTGGCCCGACAAGACCACTTACCGCATCGAACGTCGCGGCGAGCGCATCGCCGTTACCTTCGATACGCCCGCAACCATCAACGTGGCGCAGCTCAACGGGCGTCTGCCGGCCGCCAACCGTCCGGCCGCGGCGCTGATCGAGAACGGCAAGCTGGTGCTGACCATTCCGCAGGCCGCGCAATTCGCGGTGCGTGACTTCACCACCGGCAATACCATCGCCATCGACTTGACCCGCACACCCGCCACATCGGCGCAGAACCCGCCGCCCGCCGCCAGCCAGAGGCCGCCGGCGAAGGCCGCCACGCCGCCGCCGGCGCCGGCCGAGAAGGCGCCGCCGCCCGCCGCCAAGGCGCCACCCGCGCCGCGCGCGACC
>JAIBCD010000078.1 GCA_019694335.1 Rhodospirillaceae bacterium
TGTGCCGCGCGTGACCTATGCGTTGGCCGAGAACCACTGGCTGCCGGCCTGGTTCTCGAAGGTGCATCCCAAATTCCAGACGCCCGCCAATTCGGTGATCTTCTACGGCGCGGCGGTGATGCTGTTCGCCTTGCCGGGCTCCTTCGCCGTGCTCGCCGCCGCCGGGTCGCTGGCGCGCATTCTGGTCTATCTGATGTGCATCGCGTCGCTGCCGCGCGTGCGCGAACGCGCGACGCCCGAGATGCGCGACGGCGCCTACCGTCTGCCCGGCGGCATGGCGATTCCGCTGATCGCCGCGGCGATCTGCCTGTGGGCCTGCACCCAGGCGCTGGCCTTGTCCTGGACCATCGTCGGCACCGTCGCCGCGCTGGGGATCGCGCTGTTCTGGATCGCCAAACATGGGGCAAAAGCGGAGCAGCCTTAAAGTTTGTTCTTGTTTTGTTCCATTGCAATTTCTATCCTCTCCGCAACGAGAACCGCCAACGGAGGAGAGAGAACATGGCAACCGCATCCGCGCATGAATGGGTGAACACGATGGTGGCGGCCGCGGCCCGCGCGCCGCTGGCGACCGACGCGATCTGGAAAAGCCTCGACCGTTACGCCGGCTCCGGCCCCAACGCGCCCGCGCGCGTGAAGGACGTGCTCGAATGCATAAATGTGGAACTGACCGGCGACAGCGAAGGGCCGCTTCCTGCCCTGTGGGTGCGCGTCGCCGATTACCTCAGGGTGCGCGAGCGCCGCGCGGCGTGAGTCAGTTACGCAAGGATAATAGCTTTCACAGCCTCAGGTTATTATCGTCGCGCATGGTGCAAGCTTTGGGGAGGACGCAGATGCGGCGCATGGTGTTGGCGTTGGCGTGCCTGCTCGCGGCGGGAAGCGCCGCCGCCGAGATGGAGAAACCCGCCGCCGTCAACGGCGTGGGCTACGCCATCGTCTCGGGGTTGTTCGACGGCTCCATGGGCTCCAGTTCCTTCATCCGCCTGATCAACGCCGGCGCCACCGCCACCACCTTCACCGTCCTGGTGATCAATACCACCAACGCGATCACCGTGGGTTCGGCGGCGATCACGGTGCCGGCCTACGCCGCGCCGCAATATCCCCTCACCGGCAACGGCAGCTCGATCTTCACCCTGGCGGGCGTGGCGCCCCAGACCAACGCCAGCTACGCGCTCTATATCCAGGACAGCGACGTCGGGGCCGGTTACGCCCATGTCAGCTACAACGGCGCCTCGACCCTGTTCGAGAACCAGAGCGTCTGCGCCACGCCCCTCAACCAGCGCCTGACCTCGGTCGGCCGGCAGGTGCTCGCCAACGTGCACACCACCGCGCTGGCCGGGAACAACTACCCCAGCGTCATCGGGATCCATAATTATTCGGCCGCCGCCGTGTCGGTGAACCTCGCGGTCTATGACGGCGCGACCGGCACATCCATTGGCAGCGTGGTCCAGACCATCGCCGCCAATGGCACGCTGACCATGGCGGAAAGCCAGCTGGAATCGCTACTCGGCTTCACCCCGACGTCGAGCCAGCTGCATCTCAATATCGTGGTGACGCACACCAGCGGCGCGGCCGCGCCCGTGACCCTGACTCAGACCATCCGCAACGTGCAGCTCGGCGGCGAGATCAACATGGGCCAGGTCTGCGCGGTGAACGCTGTGTCGGCGACGGTCACCACACCCGTGCCGGTCTCGACAACACCCGTGCCTTACTGCGGCACCGTGCGCTTTTCCGCATATCCCTACAGCCTGCTCACGATTGGCTTTACCGCGACGGTTTCATCGGCTGGCCGGCTGCGCGGGACAACTTATGGCGAGTACGACGGTACGACCGTCGGCCAGAACATGTCCGGCACCGTATCCGGCGGCAAGCTCACGTTTGACGACATGGACTCCGGAGAAATCGTCAATGTCACGGTGCAGAACGGAGTCATGAGCGGCACTATTTTCAGCCCCACTACCGGCAGCGCGACCGTATCCGCCAGCACGAATGCCTGTAATTAACCCGGCTTCCGCTTGAAGCACCCAGGCGCGTGGTCGTCGACAATCCCGACGGCCTGCATCCAGGCGTAGACGATGGTGGGGCCGACGAACTTGAATCCGCGGCGCTTCAGGTCCTTGGAGATCGCGGTCGAGAGCGGCGTCACGCTGTCGCCCCTGCCCCGGATCGCCTTGCCGTCCGTGAACGACCAGCAATAGTCGCTGAACTTTTCGCCGTTCTTCTTCATGTCGAGATAGATCTGCGCACCTTTGATGGTGGCCTCGATCTTGGCGCGGCTGCGCACGATGCCCTCGTCCTTGAGCAGGCGGGCGATGTCCTTCTTGCCGAACTTCGCCACCTTCTCCGGCTTGAACCCGGCGAAGGCCTTGCGGAACGCCGGGCGCTTTTTCAGGATGGTGATCCACGACAAGCCCGCCTGGAACCCTTCCAGCATCAGCATTTCCCACAACATGCGGGAATCCTTCTGCGGCACGCCCCATTCCTTGTCATGATAGGCGCGCATGACAGGATCGCTCTCGGCCCAATGGCAGCGGGTGGTCATGGCTTATACTCTTTTTGAAAACAGGCAGAGGATTCCCCGGTGAGCGCTTTCACACCCAAAGACCCGGCGTTCCAAGACCGTATCCAGGCGAGCTTCGCCAAGCAAGGCTTGATGGCCACCCTCGGCGCGTCGCTGGCGAAGGTGGAGCCGGGCGCGGTCGAGATCGTGCTGACGCCCTCACCCGCGGTCTCGCAGCAGCATGGCTTCGTCCACGCCGGCGCGGTCACGTCGATCGCCGACTCCGCCGCCGGCTACGCCGCCCTAAGCCTGATGCCCAAGGGCACGGGCGTGCTGTCCGCCGAATTCAAGATCAACCTGCTCGCGCCCGCGCAGGGCGACCTGATCCGCGCCAAAGGCCGCGTGATCAAAGCCGGCCGCACGCTCACCGTCGCCCAGACCGAAGTATTCGCCGAAACCGCCGGCGTCGCGAAGCTGGTAGCACTCCTGACCGCCACCATGATGTGCATCGAAAGCCGCGACGGCATCGCGGACTAGGCGCCAAAAAGCAAAGCGCCCCGGCGATGACCCGCCGGGGCGTTTTCTTCGGCTTTACTTTGGCTACTCCGCCTCCACCGAGCCGCCGCCGCCGCAATCGCCGGGTGACCGGTCCGGTCGGCTCATAGCGAAATAGACATGCAGCTTGTGGTCCTTATCCGGCACTTTTTCGGTTTCGCAGACCCGTTGATTCTCGATGATGTCGCTCAAAGCGATGGTGAGCGGGTTTTCCCCGTCCAGCCAAATGCGCGGCCCGCGCCGCACCGGCACGCCGTTGACCGGATCGTTGTTGTCCTTGCGCCGGAAAATCCACCCGCGCTCCGCGACAAACCGAATTTTCTTGGTGCCCTTGGGCACGCTATCGACGATGTCGACGACCCGGGGGCCGCCAGCCGCGTTTTCATCGACATGCACGACAATGGTGTAGGTATCGCCGCTGCAGCGGTTCATCGTGCCAAGCACGAACGAAGCCCCGCCGACGACGACCGCCGCGCCGAAGCAGCGGCGCGTGAGAAATGGTTGATCGTTACTCATTGCCAACTCCTGGTCAGATTTGATCGGGTTTGTACGGGAAACGCATTATTTGGGTGGCGGCGCATCGCTGCACAGCCGCTGCGAATTCTCGGTTCCCACGATATGACTGAAGTCGTTGCTGCCTTTCGTGAAGTAGAAGGCGTAGTCGAGGCACACCTGCATCTCCGTCGGGAAATCATAGGTCACCCAGAAGGTCTTGCGCTCGCCATCGACCGTCACCGGAAGCTCGTTGGCACCGCGCTTGACCGACGGCGTCGGGCCGCCCTGGTTCGTGTCGGTAACCCACAGGAAGGTGCAGCCTTCGCGTGCCTTGAACGTCAGCTTTCCGGTACCGGGCTTAATCTTGTCGCTCGGCAGCGTCGGCTTGGTGCAATCCGCATTCGCCGGAATGTCGAGATCGACGTCGACGTCCGCTGCCTTCGCCTGCCCGAGCCAGGCCAAGGTGAAGGCACATGCCATAACCGCATATGTTATCGTTTGCCGTATCGCTCTTACTCGCATCGCTGGTCTCCTTCCCCCATATTGCAGATCAATTTCCACACTTGTCGCTCACCGTCGCATTCAACGGCCTGAGATATCCCGCGGCTTTCAGACGCGTGGCGATTTCCGCGACGGCCTCATGATCGCCCTCCCGGCACAGCGCCTGCATGGCGGTATAGGCTCCGCGTAGCCCTAGCGGCCGATCTTTCAAGCGCGCCGCGTTGCGCCAATGCAGCATTGCGTCGGCGCTTCCTTTCTGGGCCAAGCCGTCGCCGAGCGCTATTTCGGTCTCTCCCGTGAACACAATCGCGTCAAGCGGCGGAGCATCACCCAGCGTCGCGAGATCGCGCACGCTCTTTTCCACCAAAGCGAAATCCTGTTGGGCATCGCTTTGCGTGGCAGCCAGTCTCGCTTTGACGGCGCGCGCGGCGAGCTGAGCCTGCAGCCGGATGGTCCAGTCGCCGGGATCTGCCGGTTTCTCCAGTATCTGCGCCAAATCCTTGCGCGCCAGTTCGGCTGCCGCGCGTCTATCGTCACCGGTGAGCAGCGCCGCTGCGGCAAGATCGGTGACGGATAACGCCAGGGAATCCTGCCAGGATGCATTCTTCGGTTCACGCTGTAGCAAATCGCTGCCAAGCGCGGTGGCTCTTTCCAGGTGTTCAAAAGCCCGCGCAGTTTCGCCGACCTCGAATGCCAACCGGCCTGTCCTGCGCTCCAAGTTGGCGAGACGATACTGGGCGTCCCTGTCGTTTTTGTTTAACGCATAGGCGGGTTCGGCGAGCGCGAGACCTTCCAGCTGCGTCGCATATGCTTCCATCATTCTGTCTTGGCCCTTCAAGACATCCGATGTGAGACTCAAGGTATTCGCTGACTCCTGCTGTGCCTGCGTTTCGTCGGGACGCTGCTGCCGTATGCGCGACCATGCAGCGTTGGAGATGGCAAACTCCCGGCTCGCGCGCTCGAGTTCGCCCACCCGGAACAGAGCCGCTCCAAGGCTAGACCGTGCCCGTGCGGCGTCGGCTTGCCAGTAGGGGTCCTCGGGCTTGAGTTTGCTGGCCAGTTCCGCCAGTTCTGCGTAGGCCTCGAAATGCGGGACCGCCTGCTTCGCGTCACCGCGAATGAGGCTCAAGTTGCCGAGCCAGAATTCGCTTTGGCCGTGGTCGGAATTCCGCTCGGGGTTCATAGGGGCACGCCGCAATACCGTGCCGGTCATCTCGGCGGCGACGGCCGCCAACTTGGCTGCCTCGTCCAGCTTGCCTTCCTGCCGGCGCGTCTCAATCTCCAGATGCAAGGCGCGACCATATCGGCTTATGGATTCATCGGCGAGGCTCGCAATGTTCTCGTCCGCGTAATACCCCACGGTGCGGTCGACCGCCTCGTTAAACACCTTCAGCCGCCCATAGTCGCGCAGCGGCACCTTCATTTCTTTCAGCATGAACTCCATTAGCGCCTCGGCCTTGCGGCCGCGGCGTTCTGCGTCGTTGCGGGAGACCACGGCGCTCCAAGCCAGGGCGGTCATCACCGCCATGCCGACCAAGGACGCGGCCATGGCATATGCCGTCAACTTCTGGCGCCGGGCGTTGTCGCGCCGGATCAACTCGTCCAACCCGACACCGAGCAGGCCCGCCAGCACCTTCATCTTCACCAGGCGCGGCGCGTCCTTTCCGGGGCGCAGGTCGGCGGCGATGGGTTCGGCGGGCGTGCCGCTCAGGCGCCCGTCGTCGCCTACTTGGAACCGAAGGCCGGGGCAGAAGCACTCGGTATCGTCGCCGGCGAAGGGTTCACCCGCAACGATCACCGCGATGATGCTGGAAGCGCCCTTCAGGCGTTTGAAGTTGATGACTTCCTGGTTCACCCACTTCGATTGCGCCGACTTGGGCGAACACAGCACGATGAGAAACTGGCTGGCGTCGAGGGCCTGGTTGATCTCGCCCGAGAGATCGGCGGCGACGGGCAGTTCGTCGCGGTCGCGGAAGATGGCGCCGATGCGCTTACCGATCACGCCGGTGGCGGTCTCGCGCCCCACCAGGCGCGCGGGCACGCGGTAGGACTCAAGCGCGCGATGAAGCCAGCGCGCCTGTTTCGTGTCGGCGTGACTGTAGCTGATGAACGCCCGGTACCGGGCCGCCCCTGCCACGATAGCCCCCACGCAATGCGTTCGTTCCCCACGCACGCCGCGTTCAATGCGCGGCTTTCCTAAACATATACGTGAAACCGCCCCCTGCGAAAAGGCGTCGCGAGAGGACAGAACGCAATGCGCCTAAAAGTTGAACGGCGCTTCCGAGGCCGGTTCCGGCGCCGCAGGCTTCAGCGGACGCAGGTCCGGCAACATCGCCTTGGTCCGGCCGGCGGCACCGGAGTCAACGGTCCGGTTTTGAGCCGCGCGTACCGCGGCGGCGGCCGCGTCCTGCTTTATGCGCCCGGGGGAATGCCCCGGATCATGCGTTCCAAGGCGTCGCAATCGACAACGAAGTCGCTGTCCTTGCGCTGGAACGCGACACCGCGCTGTTCCGCCGCCGCGCAGGCCAATAGATGGAAATTCACGTTGCGGGCGGCGGCGTGGATGCCGGTTGCCGCGCAATCCAATGCGCCAGTGACGAGATCGACTTCCGGCTGATTGTAGTCCAGAGCGATGATATGAGCGCCGGCCTGCAGGAACATGGAGGCAAGGAGGTCCGATCCCATGCTGGCGATCACGATATCCGCCTGCGCCAGGCAATGACGCTGCGCGGCGATGGACGCGGTCGCGAGATTGAAGAAATCGAAACCCAGCGCGGTCAGCCGTTCCGTCACCTCGTCTTGATTGACGATCTTGCGCGTGGAGGCAGCGCGCGTCAGGAAAACGCGGGTCCGGGGACCGGGCGCAGGCGGCGCGCACAGAGCGGCGCCCAGAAACCGGAGATCCTTCGGGGAGCATCCCATGCTGCTGCCGCACTTCGAAACGATCAGGTTGCGGAACCGGTAGCGGGCGCCGAGGGCGCATTCGATGATGTCTTCCTGTTTGACTCCGAACAGCGCGAGCATCTCGCGGTGTTTTGGGGGCAAGTCCGCGGGAACCGCGATCTTGGCCGCGGGAAAGTGCCGGAGCACGCGCAGGCGGCGCAGGAAATCGCACTGCCAGTGTCCGATGGAAAGAAACGCCGGCGCGGACAGATACAGCACGTCGGCGTCGTGGAACGCGGAGCGTTCCGGCCACGGATGGAAAAATCTCCCGTGACTCTCGTCGAAGGCGTGGGGAAACCAGCCGCCGGTGTACATTTTCGGATCGTTTAGATAATTGATGTCGTGAATCACCTCGCCCCGGGGCGTCACCACGAAATCCCATCCGCACAGAATCTCGCCCATCGGGATCACGCCCGCGGCGTGGCCTACGGATTGATACACACGGGCGTATTCGCCGCATTCAAGGCGCACGGTTTCCGGCGGGTCCAGTTCCAGCCAGCGCTTCTTGGGCAAGGTCCAGTCGCGCAAGCTCATCACCGGAGAAGCGACCATCGGCAGATCGAGCCCCACCGCGCCGGGCATATAAGAGTTGAAGAACGCGCGGATCAGTTCCAGATCATTCGCGATGGCGGCGAGCGTGACGGCGATGTCGTAAAGGCCGGCGCCCGCCGCTGGGGTTCGCGCGGCAGCTGCGGCGGCGCGGGCATGGGGGGCGATCCGCCCATAAACGCCTGCGGCGTCGCCAGACGCTTCCGCCACCTGCATGAGCTGCGCGCAGAGTTCCAAGGCGATTTCGGATTCAAGAGCGGTTTCGCCCAAAGCCGCGATGGCGGCATCAAGATGGCTCCGCGCGCCTTTGGGGCCATCGCGATGCAGAAGCGTGACCGCGAGCATCGCGAGCACCCGCGCATCGCCCGGCGCGCCGGACAGCACCTGTTCGAAAAGGCGCGCGGCGTCGTCAAAGCGGCCGTCTTCATAGGCCGCCCAGCCTTGCTCGTAAGACTCCTTTAGGACGTTCAAGACCGGACCACTCCTTCCTGGCCAGGCGGCGACCTCTTCCAACCGCTGAATAATAAAAGTTATTCACCGGCATCCAAGCGGCCGTTTCAAGGTGTGCGGCTCAGGTTGCGCGACAGACCGGCCACCACCCAAGACGAAAGAAAAACGCCCCGGCGGTTTCCCGCCGGGGCGTTTGGTTTAAGCCGATCCGCTGTCCGCATTATGCAAACGCGTGCGGGTGCGGCAGGGCCTTGGCGGCGGCGACTTCGAGGCTCTTCGCCGCCCCGAGGATCGCCTTCTGAAGTTTCGCGAAGGCGCGGTTTTCGATCTGGCGGACGCGTTCACGGCTGATGCCGTATTCGGCGCCGATCTCTTCAAGGGTGCGCGGGTTGTCGGTCAACCGGCGTTCCTCGATGATGTGACGCTCGCGTTCCGTCAGGCCCTTCAGCGCGTCCTTGAGCAGCGCGTTGCCGAGCTTGCGCTCCTGCTTGTCGCCGAGCGTGGCTTCCGGCGACGGCTTGTCGTCCACCAGCAGATCCTGGCGTTCGGTGTCGCCGTCCTCGGCCACCATGGCGTTGAGCGACGCGTCCGACCGGCTCAAACGGCGGTTCATGTCGATCACTTCGTCGGTGGTCACGTCCAGGCGCTTCGCGATCTTCTCGGCGGCCTCGATGGGGATATCGCCTTCCTCATACAGGCCGAGCTTGGCCTTGATCTTGCGCAGGTTGAAGAACAGCTTCTTCTGCGCCGCGACCGTACCCACCTTCACCAGCGACCACGAATTCAGCACGTACTCGTTGATCGCCGCCTTGATCCACCACATTGCGTAGGTGGCCAGGCGGAACCCGCGATCCGGCTCGAACTTCTTCACCGCGCGCATCAGGCCGACGTTGCCTTCGGAGATCAGGTCCGACACGGGCAAGCCATAGAAGCGGTAGCCCATGGCGATCTTGGCCACGAGGCGCAGGTGCGAGGTCACCAGCTTGTGGGCGGCCTCAGAGTCTTCGTGCTCTGCAAATGCTTTCGCAAGCATGTATTCCTCGCCGGGATCGAGCACGGGGAATTTCTTGATGGCGGCCATGTAAGCGGAGAGACCATTCTCCGAGGCCAGAACCGGAACACGTGAATTCGTCATAACTCATCCTCCATTTCGAGCACCCCTCTCCTGGCGGGTTCTCGTCGGCCCCCGGTTTTGCCGGCGAGCAAATGTGTCTGCTCAACTAAACGGGCCATCGTTCCAAAAGGCGCGGTCAAGAAACCGCGAGGCCGTCCAGCAGCCGCGTGTCCTGAGACTCATATCGGGGAGGTGAAAATGCCGGCTTCGAGGGAAGCCGAGGGCGCATTGTCACATCCTGCATAGAGCAACATGACGCGCGGAAAGGCCCACCCCAGGGTCTGGCCTTCAGCACCGGAAAGCCCCTTCTGGGCACCTTCCGACCGGCGGATACTAGCAAAGACTTGACCGGTCGGTAAAGAAAAACCGGCAGCCCAGCCATGTGACTTTGTAACCATAGTTACAAGTACTTAGCCGAGACCTCCCGCCGGGTGCCGTGGAAACCGCACTTTATACAGGGGGCCACACGGCGCTGGAATCGCGCTCCTACCTTATAGGGCCGGCCTGCAAAAACGTCCCCCGCAAAGCCGCTTCCGGGCGGTATGGGTTCGGCCAAGCGGGGCGCCGAAAACGTCACACGCCCGTTTTCGCCACAAAGCGGCGCTCACGCGCCACACGGGCGCCACATGCAACCGCGATGGTGAGACGGCGTTTGTGATGTCCCGATATCGCCCGCCTTTTTTATTTAAGAGAGGAGTTGCCCCACATGAATATCAAGCGCGCCGCGACCTATGCATTGGCCGCCGTACTTTCCTTCGGCGCCGTGTCCCCGGCCTTCGCGCAACGGGACAACGACCGCCATGATCGCCGTGACGACCGGCGCGATGACCGGCGCGATGACCGTCGCGACCATGATCGGCGCGGCCCGCCCGACCGCCACGACCGGTGGGACTGGCGCGGCGACCGCCGCCGGGCCGGCCCGCCGCGTTTCGTGGTGGTGCGCCCGCGCCCGCCATACCCGTATTACCGCCCGACCTTCGTGCCGCGCGCGCGCTGGTACCGTGACACCTATGTCTACCGGCCGTATGGCATGGCCTATCCGGGCTTTGGCTTCTACTACCGCGACAACGATGCGGCGCGGTTCCTGGGATTGGCGGCGCTCTCCTTCGTGGCCATCAACGCGCTGAATGAATCGCAACAGCGCGCGCAGGAAGAAGCGATGATCCAGGCCACGTCGGCGCCGATCGGCGAACCGATCGAATGGCAGGACGGCGGCCGCACCGGCAGCGTCACCGCCGTGCGCGACGGCCAGACGCCGGACGGCCGGCAGTGCCGCGAGTTCCAGCAGAACGTCACCATCGGCGGCAAGCAAGAAGAAGCTTACGGCACCGCCTGCATCCAGCCGGATGGCACCTGGCAGGTCGTGAACCAGAACTGAGCGTGCCCGGGGAAAGGGAGTGCTGGGCTTCCGTCCGGACACGCGGCCAAATTTAGAGACCTTTGAATGCGCCCCTAAAAAGCGAACAACGGGGCTAAACGAGAAGCGGCGCGGGCAAAAGCCCACGCCGCTTCCTTATTTTGTCCGCGCCGCTTTTTCCTACCCGTGGTGATTCTTCGCCGCGACGATGGTGATTTCCACCAGCCACTGCGGGCCGGCGAGCGGCGCCTGGAGCGTGGTGCGCGCGGGCGCCATGCCGGCCGGCACCCAGGCTTCCCAGGCCTTGTTCATCTCGCCGAAAGTCTTGATATCGGCGAGGTAGATAGTGGCCGAGAGCAGCTTGGTCTTGTCGGTGCCGCACTTGGCGAGCAGGTCGTCGATCTGCTTCAGAATCTGAGCGGTCTGACCCGCCACGTCCTTGGCGCCATCCGAAACTTGGCCGGCGAGATAAACGGTGCTGTCGTGAACCACCGCCTGGCTCATACGGGCATTGGTGTCGTAGCGGACGATAGACATTGCAGCATCCCCTGTCGCGTTAAGCCCCTCCCCCCCGTGGGGAGGGGGTGGGGTGGGGGTAGCGCGGAACGCCGCCACCCGGGTCTTCACCCCGTCCAGATTCTCCAGCACTTCCTTATTCCAAAATCGCCAGACAGTGTAGCCCTGGCTCGCACCCCTTTCATGCGAGCCGTATCCGTGGACGCAGGGCCACTGTCCCTGCTGCTGCCGGCGGATCCAGCACTTACTGAACGAGTTCGCGCGTCTTCAGGAAGGTGATCTTCGGGTTATCGTCCTGGGTGCGGCCCAGGTGCCAGGCGTTGCGGGCCAGGAACACCGGTTCGCCGTCGTGATCGTCGGCCATGTTGATGCGGTTGGCCTCCTCGAACGCCTTGAGCGTGGCGTTGTCCGGGCCGCGCACCCAGCGGGCGGTGTACAGCTCGGCCTTCTCGAATTTCACCGCCACGTCGTATTCGGTGCGGATGCGGTCGGCGAGCACTTCGAACTGCAAGGCCCCCACCACGCCGACGATCCAGTCCATGCCGAAGCGGGGTTTGAACACCGAGGCCGCGCCCTCTTCCGCCAATTGCTGCAACGCGCGGCCGAGGTGCTTGGCCTTGAGCGGGTCTTCCGGGCGCACGGTCTGCAACAGTTCCGGCGCGAAGGTGGGGATGCCGGTGAAGTGCAGCGTTTCACCCTCGGTGAGCGCGTCGCCGATGCGCAGGTTGCCGTAGTTGGGAATGCCGACGATATCGCCGGGCCAGGCCTCTTCCGCGCGCTCGCGGTCCTGGGCCAGGAACAGCTGCGGGTTGGAGATGGTGAGGATCTTGCCCGAGCGCACGTGGGTGAGCTTGGCGCCGCGCTTGAAGTGCCCCGACGACATGCGCACGAAGGCAATGCGGTCGCGGTGCTTGGGGTCCATGTTGGCCTGGATCTTGAACACGAAGGCGGCCACTTTGCTCTCGGTCGGCTCCACCGGGCGCTCGGCAGTAGGCTGGGCGCGCGGGGACGGCGCGCTTTCGGCCAGGCCCTTGAGCAGCTCGCGCACGCCGAAATTGTTCACCGCGCTGCCGAAATACACCGGGGTCATGTGACCCTCGAGGTAGGCTTGGCGGTCGAACGGCTTGCACAGGGCGCGCACGGTCTCGACATCCTCGCGCAACTTGGCGGCGGCGGCGGGCGGCAGCAGCTCGTCGATCCTGGGGTCGTCGAGGCCCTTGCACTCGATGCCTTCGTCGATCTTCTCGCCCTTGGTGCGGGCCATCAGAATGAGACTGTCGTGCACGAGGTCGTAGCAGCCCAGGAAATCGCGGCCCATGCCGATGGGCCAGCTCACCGGCGAGACGTCGAGCTGCAGGCGGGACTCGATTTCCTCCAGCAGGGCGAACGGATCCTGGCCTTCGCGGTCGAGCTTGTTGATGAAGGTGGCGATCGGCATGTCGCGCAGGCGGCACACTTCGAACAGCTTCAGGGTCTGGGCTTCGATGCCCTTGGCGCAGTCCAGCACCATCACCGCGGAATCCACCGCGGTCAGGGTGCGGTAGGTGTCCTCGCTGAAGTCCTCGTGGCCCGGCGTGTCGAGCAGGTTGAAGGTGTGGCCGGCGTAATCGTAGGTCATCACCGCCGAGGTGACCGAGATGCCGCGTTCCTGCTCCACCTTCATCCAGTCGGAACGCGCGCGGCGGCGCTCGCCCTTGGCCTTGACCGCGCCCGCGAGCTGGATCGCGCCGCCGAACAGCAGCAGTTTTTCGGTGAGCGTGGTCTTGCCCGCGTCCGGATGCGAGATGATCGCGAAGGTACGGCGGCGGGAGACTTGTTCCTGGATTGCGGACATCGTTCCTACTCTCGGTCATTCCCGGGCTTGACCCGAGCATCCAGGATAGCCCGATTGCGCCAGGCAACGACCGCTCGCGTGCGCGGCATGGCCCGGAGCCCGCAACCCTGGCCCCTCGCGTCAAGCGCGAGGGTGGCGATGCGTGTGGGGCGATCAGTCATATGCGTCCAATTGCAAAGCGATCTTCAAGCCGTCCAACTCCGGGCGCGCCTTGATCTGGCAGCACAGGCGGGAGTTCTCGGTGCGGTAATCGGAGAGGTCCAGGAGGTCGGACTCCTCGGCGTCGGGCCGGCCGACCTTGGCCATCCATTCGGGCGCGACGATCACATGGCAAGTGGCGCAGGCCATGGCCCCGCCGCACTCGGCGCGGATCGGAATTCCAGCCGCGCGCAAGGATTCCATCACCGAGAACCCGGGCTTGCCGGTCACATCCTGGGTGGCGCCGTTGGGAAGGGAAACCGTGATTTTCATGGGGGCGGTGTATAGCCGGTCCCACCCCCCACTGTCATCGCCCGGTTTATCCAGGCGATGACAGTGGGGGGTGGTTTCCCCTATGAGATCCTCATGACCCGCCTGCGCGCCGATCTCTTGCTGCTGTTCACCGCCGTGATCTGGGGAGCGGCCTTCGTGGTGCAAAAATGGGCCAACGGCACCATGGGACCGGTCAGCTTCGTCTCGGCCCGGTTCCTGCTGTCGGCGCTGGTGCTGGCGCCGTTCGCGATTTTCGAGGCCCGCCGCGCGGCTGCCCCAGTGCCCCGGGCGGATACCCGCGTCGCCCTCATGGTGGGTATCTGCCTGTGCGCGGGCGCGGTGTTGCAGCAGACCGCCCTGGTCACCGCCAGCGCCACCAACGGCGGGTTCCTCACCGCGCTCTATGTGGTGGGTGTGCCGTTCGCGGCGTGGGCGATCATGAAAGAGCCGATCCGCCCGATCGTGCTGGCCGCCTGCCTGGTATGCGTGTACGGCGCCTGGCTGCTCACCGATACCGATGGCCCACGCACCTGGGCGGCGGGGGATCTACTGCTCGTGGTGTCCGATATCCCCTGGGCGTTCTCCATCACCCTGGTATCGGTGTTCCAGCGCCGCTGCCCGCGACCGTTCTATCTCTCGTTCATGCAGTATGCGGTGACCGGCGTGGGCGCCGGCGTGCTCGCGCTCATGTTCGAGACCGTGACCTGGGACGCGGTGATGGCCTCGGGCCCCGCGATCCTCTACGCCGGCATCCTGGCGGGCGCGGTCGGTTTCACATTGGGGGTGATCGCCCAGCGCCACACCCCGCCCTCCGAGGCCGGGTTGATCATGTCGCTGGAATCCGTGTTCGCGGCGCTCGCGGGCGCCGCGCTCCTGGACGAACGCCTCTCCTTCACCGCCCTGACGGGCTGCGCGCTGATCCTCGCGGGCGTGGTGATGGTGGAGGCCGGGCCGGCGCTATCGCGCGGATTGAAAGCGTTGCTGGCGCGAGGGCGGTAACGCCCAATCACAGTTTATTGCGGTAAAGATCGCGATTTCCTTGCTGCCGATAAGGCGATCCCCAACAACCATCTCGTGGATGGCCGATCCGCAGGTTTCGATACACACCAGTTCACGCTGTGCCCTACCGTCGCGCTCGACGGTGCAAAGCCCGCCGTAGGCAAAGTCCCGGTATCCTGGGGGCTGGTCACCGCGCTCGTGACCGACCGCCGCCTTGGCGCAGTTGAAGCCCGGTCCCTCGGCCCAGGCAGGCGCGGATAGGCTCAGGCAAAACATCGCGATAGCGGCAATCCGGCGCATGGAACCCTCCGGGGAGAGCGCCATCTATGATTGCAGGGAATGGCGCATTTATGGCCGCCCTAGGCGAAAGTTTGCTCCGCCGTCACCCGGTCAGCATGGCTGGGCGGGTGGGAGACGACGATGAACTCGGCGTCCTCGGTTCCCCGGTTGAACACCCGATGCGGCGTGCCGGGTTTGACCTCGAGGCCCTGGCGCGGGTGAAGGCTGTAGTCCTTACCGTCCAGCTCGAAGCTGAGCACGCCCTTCAGCACATAGAAGAACTGGTGTGCGCGCTCGTGGAAATGCCGCACCTCGGAGCCCCCGGGCGGGATGCGCTCCTCGATCACGCTCAGCCCTCCGGCCTTGAGCAGATGCCAACCGTCGCAGACACCGCCCCAAGTGTAGTGCTCCGCCCTCGCCCTATCGATTGCGCTCACCTGCATCCCCTCACTTGCGAGCCGCTTTGCGCTGCTGTTCCGCGACTCCGTCGGCGAACACCTGAACCATGTCCCCGGCGGTGGCGATGATCGCCTCGGCCAATGCGGCGCCGCACAGGCGCTGCACCGAGGTAGTGCGGATCGCGCCCGCCAGCGGCGCCACCGGCTGGGCGGTCCACCAGAACCCCAGTTGGGTCTCCACGCTTTGCGCGACCTGGCCGCCCGACGGCGTGTTGGGGCTGACCACCACCTGCACACTGAGCGCCACCTTGATGGCGTCAGGGTCGAGCGGCGTCTTGCCGCCCACCATGTCCACGGTGCGCGTGGCGGGAAACCGCGACCGGTTGCGCTCCAGCACCGCCAAAGCCGCGCGCGCGATGTCGCCGCCCGTGGGCAGCGCATCGCACGGCGCGTTGAAGCCGAACGGCGCTTCGACCACCTGGATATGCTTCCTCGCGAAACCCAGGTCCGGCGCGGCCTTCTCCGCGGCCGAGACTGGCCCGCCCATTGCAAGAGCCAGCGCGGCCACGCGCGCGAACAACACCCCTCCCGCGCGCTTCATTTACACTCGCCGGTCTTCGCCGCAAAATTCCGGACGCGGGGAAGAACAAACTTCTCCGGGCGCCCCTCGAACACGTCAAGTACTACTTCACCGTCCGAAATCGTTCCGCTGAAATGATGATCTTCCGGCGGCCCCTGCCGGCCAAGCAAGCCGCTGAACGCGCAATCGACGTCGAAT
>JAIBCD010000011.1 GCA_019694335.1 Rhodospirillaceae bacterium
CTGCACCTGGCGTGCGGGCGCCGGCTGGCAAGCGCCTGCTGGGATTGGAAACGGTGACCTGCACGCGCACCGACGAAGCGAACGATCGCTATTCCAAGGCGTACGTGGCTTACAAGCCCGACCCGGTCAACCTGGAGGGGCGCGGATGCACCGTTGGGGCCTACGTTCACATCAAGAACAAGGAAGCCGCCGACCGGCTGCTTGAACAGGTGGTGAACCTGCTCAAGCCCCTCGAATGAGCCGACACAGACCGAATCACTGCTGGTTGTCCTGGTCGCGCTCCACGTTGCGGTAGCGGTATTGGAGCGCGACCATGAGGGCTTTCACGCGCGGCAGCAGCCCGCCCACCACCAGGGCGATGAATGCCGGCCACACCACGATGTGTACCCACATGGGCGGCTCGAATTTCACGTCCACCAGTAGCGCGGCCACGCAGGTGATGATCGACAGCGGCAGGATGATGAAGAACGCCGGCCCGTCGCCGGTGTCGTGGCCGGCGAACGACAGGCCGCACACCGTGCAGGCCGGGCGGACCTTCAGGTAGCCATCGAACAGCTTCCCCCGGCCACAGCGCGGGCAGCGGCAGAACAGGCCGGCCATGAAAGGCGGGATCGGCTTTTCCATTGCATTCCCTCTCTCAATAAAAAAGGGCCGGTGTCGCACCGGCCCTTTTTTTCATCCTATCCAAGACGTCTTAGAACGTCCGAACCGGCAGGCCCAGGATCCAGTACACCCAGACGAACAGGAACAGCCACACCACGTCAACGAAGTGCCAGTACCAAGCGGCGGCCTGGAAGCCGATGTGCTTCTCCGGCGTGAACTGGTCGGCCTGGGCGCGGAAGGCGCAGACCAACAGGAACACGGTGCCGACGAACACATGGAAGCCGTGGAAGCCGGTGGCCAGGTAGAAGACCGAGGGGTACACGCCGTCGGTCAGCTTGTAGCCGGCGTGGATGTACTCATAGGCCTGGAGCGACAGGAACAGGGCGCCCAGGGCCACGGTGATGAACAGCCACTTGGAGGCGGTCTTGTTGTCGCCGCGTTCCACCATCAGGTGGGCGCGGGTGACGGTGATGCCCGAAGTCAGCAGGATCACGGTGTTGTAGAACGGGATCGCCCAGGCATCGAGCACCTGGATGCCGGCGGGCGGCCACTGGTGGGTGGTGGTCGAGAAGCCCAGCGCGTTGTGGAAGAACGCCCAGAAGAAGGCGACGAAGAACATCACTTCCGAGGCGATGAACAGCACCATGCCCATGCGCAGGCCGTGCGCGGTCTCCGAGGTGTGGGCGTGATCGACCACCGATTCCTTGATCACGTCGCGCCACCACATGGTCATGGTCAGGAGCACCATGAACAGGCCCGGCACCAGCTTGAATGCGCCGAGGTTCTCCATGCCGAAGACCGGGGTCTTGTGGAAATACAGGATCGCCCCGACCGCGAGCAGCAGCGCCGAAAACGCGCCCGTGGCCGGCCACGGGCTCGGGTTGACCATGTGGAAGGGATGTTTGGCGGAGTGGGCGCTCATCGGCGTTCCTTTATGCTCGGTAAGGTCTCAGTTCAATTTGGTCTGCGGGGAAGCCCCGCTTAGCTTGGCTTGGTCGGCGCGGTTGGCGTTGTCCAGGTCGTCCTTGGCGCGCATGAACGTATAGGACAGCGTGATGGTGCGCACTTCCTCGGTGGTGCTGTCCTTGACCAGGGCGGGATCGACGAAGAACGTCACCGCCAGGTCGGCCTCCTGGCCGGGCGCCAAGGTCTGGCTCTGAAAGCAGAAGCACTCGAGTTTGTTGAAGTACTGCCCGATCTTTTCCGGGGTGACGTTGAACAACGCGGTTCCGGTGATGGTTTGCTGGGACAGGTTCTTGACGTGGTAGCTGACGGTCTTGGTCTCGCCCAGTTTGAGGTCGACGGACTTCTGGTTGGGCTTGAAGGTCCAGGGCAGCATGCGGTCGGTGTTGGCGTCGAAGCGCACCGTCATCGGTACCGCGGCGGTCTGCTCGGGCGCGTGGGTTGCCACCTGCGTGGCGCCACCGAGACCCAGCTTCGTGCATACCAGCCGGTAGAGCGGCACCGAGGCGAAGGCAAACCCCACCATGCCGGCGACGACGAGAAGCGCCGTCGCCGCCGTGATCAGTTTTCGGCGCTCAGAGGGCCTGCGCTGGATGGGGGCCTCAGCCATCGGTCGACTACTCGGCCGGATGCGGCTCGGCGTGGCCGATCACCGGCGGGGTTTCGAAGGTATGGAACGGCGCCGGGGACGCAACCGTCCATTCCAGCGTCGTCGCGCCTTCACCCCACGGGTTGGCGGCGGCCTTCTTGCCGGCGAACATGGAGTAGACCGCCATGATCAGGAAGAACGCCGTCGACGCCGCCGAGATGTAGGAGCCCCAGGAGGACACGATGTTCCAGCCCTCGAACACATCCGGATAGTCGATGTAGCGGCGCGGCATGCCGGCCAGGCCCAGGAAGTGCTGCGGGAAGAAGGTGATGTTGACGCCGATGAAGGTGGTCCAGAAGTGCACCTTGCCGGCCCACTCGGGGAACTCGTGGCCGGTCATCTTGCCGAACCAGTAGTAGATCCCGGCGAAGATGCCGAACACGGCGCCCAGCGACAGCACGTAGTGGAAATGGGCGACCACGTAATAGGTGTCCTGCAACACCACGTCGAGACCGGCGTTGGCCAGCACGACGCCGGTCACGCCGCCGACGGTGAACAGGAAGATGAAGCCCATCGCCCACAGCATCGGCACGGTGAAGCGGATGGAGCCGCCCCACATGGTGGCGATCCAGGAGAAGATCTTGATGCCCGTGGGCACCGCGATCGCCATGGTCACGGCGATGAAGTAGGCGCGATAATTGACGCCCAGGCCGACCGTGTACATGTGGTGCGCCCACACTACGAAGCCGACCACGCCGATCGCGGCCATGGCGTAGGCCATGCCGAGGTAACCGAACACCGGCTTGCGCGAGAAGGTCGAGACAATGTGGCTGATGATGCCGAAGGCCGGCAGGATCATGATGTACACTTCGGGGTGGCCGAAGAACCAGAACAAGTGCTGCCACAGCAAGGGATCGCCGCCGCCACGGACGTCGAAGAAGGCGGTGCCGAAGTTGCGGTCGACCAGCAGCATGGTGAGCGCGCCCGCGAGCACCGGCACGGCGAGCAGCAGCAGCACGGCGGTGACCAGGGTCGCCCACACGAACAGCGGCATCTTATGGAAGGTCATGCCGGGCGCGCGCATGTTGAAGATGGTGGTGATGAAGTTGGTGGCGCCCAGGATCGAGGACGCGCCCGCGAGGTGCAGCGACAGGATGGCGAAGTCCACCGACATGTCGGGATGCCCGCTGATGCCCGAGAGCGGCGGATAGAGCGTCCAGCCGGTGCCGGCGCCGTTGCCGGCGAACATCGAAGCGACCAGCAGGATCAGGGCCGGGGGCATCAGCCAGAACGAGATGTTGTTCATGCGCGGGAAGGCCATGTCCGGCGCGCCGATCATCATGGGCATGATCCAGTTGCCGAACCCGCCGATCAGCGCGGGCATCACAACGAAGAACACCATGAGCAGGGCGTGGGCGGTGACCAGCACGTTGTAGAACTGCTTGTCGTGGACGAACTGCAGGCCGGGATGCATGAGTTCGGCGCGGATGACGATCGAGAACCCCGCGCCCACCAGCGACGAGAGCGCCGCGAAGATCAGGTACATCGACCCGATGTCCTTGTGGTTGGTGGAGTTCAGCCACCGCAGGATGCCGCTCGGGTGATGATCGTGCCCGTGATCATCGTGACCGTGACTGTGACCGTGACCGTGGGCGGTGCTGGCTGCGCTCATGAACTTCTCCGGATCTCTGAAGCTTTACGTGACTGGACTTATTCTTTTGCGCCGAAGGCGCGTGTTTTTGTTTAGTGGGCGGGGGGCGCGGCGGGCGCTTCGGCCGGGGCCGCGGGCGCCTTCTTGCTGGCGACCCACGCGGTGTAGGCCTCCTTGCTCACCACATCCACCACGATCGGCATGAACGAGTGGTCGACGCCGCACAGTTCGGAGCACTGGCCGTAGAAACGGCCGAGCTTGGTGGGGCGTACCCAGGTCTCGTTGGTGCGGCCGGGCACGTTGTCGAGCTTCACGCCGAAGGCCGGGATGGCCCAGGCGTGGATCACGTCGGTGGCGGTCATCAGCAGGCGGACGTTGGTTTCCACCGGCAGGACGACGTGGTTGTCGGTCTCGAGCAGGCGGTGCTGGCCCGGCTTGATGTCCTTGTCGGGGGTCGCGATGGCGTCGAAGGTGATTTCGGTGTCGGGGTATTCGTAGGACCAGTACCACTGGTTGCCGACGATCTTGAGGGTCATGTCGGCCTGTTCGGTGCGGTCCTGGAAGTACAGGAGGCGGTAGGACGGCACCGCGATCAGGGCCAGGATCAGCACCGGCAGCGCGGTCCAGACCACTTCGATCATGGTGTTGTGCGACCACTTGGCCGGCACCGGATTGACGCGCTCGTTGTAGCGCACGGCGCAGATCATCAGGAGCGCCAGCACGAACAGCGAGATCGCGGTGATGATGACCAGGAGCAGGTTATGGAACGAGGTCATCCGCTCCATGACCGGCGACGCGGCGTTCTGCAAGCCCAGCTGCCATTCCGTCGGGAAGGAGGGGGTGGGCATTTCGTCCGCGGCCCATGCCGGCATCGAGACCGGGAGGGCGAAAAGCATGCTCGAAAGGGCGGCGATCGCCTGGTTTACACGACTCACTCTGATCTCCATTACAGGCGAGTGCCGCCGATTTGAACTTTCCGCCTCGGGCGTTTCGGCATTCGCGTTAGAAATTTCAAATCGATAAACGGCACTCGGTTTATGTATTTACTAGCGCCCGTTTAAGGTTTTCGAAGTTCGTAACGCAGGTCGTTACACGAATCACGAACTTCGAAAACCCGGGCGCTAGAGTCTGGCCCCGTTTAAGGGGGGCAGACCAGGCGTTCAACTTGTTTTTTTCAGGTTTTTCAAAATTTTGCGCTACCGCCCCGAAGCGCCTTCGCGGTCGTGGAAACCCCTCCGGCGCCTGGCTTCCGGCCCCCCGGAAGCCCACTGCGCGGAGACTAGCCGAAGCCATCCATGGCGTCAAAGGAAGTGCCTCGCGGATTCAAGGGGTTCGGGGTGCGCGTTAAGCATGGTGAATCAGCCAATTTGACGGTTTCGCGACGCCCCCGGCTCGGTTACATCATCGCCCTATCGGTGCTGACATTGGAACTTTGCGAAGGAAGCTGGCCGTGGATCCCAAAAACCCGCCCCCCGACCGGAAAAAGATGATCCTGTTCGCGCTCATGCTCCTGGGCATTTCCGCGTTCATGTACGTGAGCTTCATCGTCAAGACGGCGGTCAGGGGCCCCTGATGCCGGTGTCTCTGGGGGCCTGGCTCACCGCGATTCTGCCGCATGTCAACGCGGTGCTGAACAGCTTGTCGACGGTGTTGCTGATCGTCGGGTTTGTCCTGATTCGCGGCGGTAACCGCGCATTGCATCGCCAGGTGATGATCGCGGCGCTGATCGTCTCGAGCGCCTTTCTCGCCTGTTATCTGTTCTATCACTTCACCGCGCCGGTGTTCGTCTATCGCGGCCCGGATTGGTCGCGCCCGGTCTACTTCGCGCTGTTGATCAGCCATGTGATCCTGGCCACCGTCGTGACGCCGATGGTGGCGGTGACCGCCTGGCGCTCGCTGCACGGCGATTTCGTGCGCCACCGCGCCATCGCCCGCTGGACGTTGCCCATCTGGCTTTACGTCACGGTGACCGGCGTGGTGATCTATGCCATTCTTTACCACCTGACTCCGACGGCGGCATGAGGGGGAGAACGCCGCCCGCGGGGGCTTCGCCGTACCGTCGCAGCGCCCATCCTCTCCGCAACCGGGTGATTGTTCGGTCGCATTTTTAGCGGCCGGACCGGTTTCCACTTCGGCCTAAAATGCTTTGAATGGACGATAAAGAACTCATTGCCCGGTCGATGCCGCCGCCCATGGACGTGGCGGTGGACGGCAATTTCGCCGGCAAGCTGACGCCGCACCTGATGGCGGAGCTGAAGGGCTGGATCGCGCTGCCCCTGATCGCGCTGGCACTCGCCGGACTGCTCGCGCTGCTGCTCGCGGCGGCCCGGGTGCCGGGCGCGGAGCACATCCTGCCCTGGACCGGCCCGGAAGCGTTCCGCCGCATCCTGGTGGTGCATGTCATTTTCGCTTTCGTGGTCTGGTACCTGGGCGTGCAAGGCCTGCTTACGGTGGTGGCGACGGCCCAGGCGATCGCGGAGCGGGGCACGGACATCCGCCCGCTCGAGGCGTTCTTCGGCCGGGTCGCGATCTACGGCGCGGGGGCGAGTTTCGTGCTGTTGCTGGTGCCCGCGCTCGGCAATCTCGGCGTGCCGTCGATCAACAACTACATCCCGGTGCTGCTGCATCCGCTGTTTTACGCGGGGCTTGGCCTGCTGGCGGCCTGCGTGGCGCTGCCGATCCTCCGCCTGCTTCTGATCCTGGCCCGCCGGCGCAAACCCGACGCCGGGGTGTTCGGCGTGGCCTGCGCGGGGGTGATCTTCCTGATCGCCATGGTCTGTGTCGGCGCTGCCTGGCTCACGGTCCCCAAGTTCGTCGGTGTCGAGGGCGCGGCGGAATACGTGATGTGGGGCGGCGGCCACATACTCGAGTTCGCCAAGACGGCGCTGATGCTGTGCGGTCTCTATTTCATTATGCGGGTCGCCTTCGGCGAAACACCCATGACCGCGCCGTGGTTCAGCGCCGCCATGCTGATCCTGGTGGCGGGCGCGGGCGCCGGTCCGTTGCTGTATCTCACTTATGTCGGCGGCGACCCCAGCCAGCGCATGACTTTCACGTCGCTGTATTGGTGGGCGCTGCCGCTGCCGACGGTGATGGTGATCCTCAATGTCATCGGCCTGTTGATCAGGCGCCGGCGCGACATCTGGGAGGGCGCCCCCGAGATCAAAGGCGTGATCGCGGCGCTCGTGCTGTTCGCCGCGGGCGGTTTGATGGGTTTCTTCGAGGGCTCGGTCGATACCCGCACGCCCGCGCACTACCACGCCATGCTGATCGCCGTGACTTTGGTGTTCATGACGCTCTATTTCGGCTTGTTCCTGCCATTGGCCGGCCATCGCACGCAGCGCCGCAAGCTCCGGACCGCCATGTATGTGCTGTTGGGGCTGGGCCAGCTGCTGCATTCCGGCGGGCTCTATGTGGCCGGGATGCAAGGTGTCGTGCGCAAGGCCGGCGGCGCCGATCAAGACCTTGATAATGTGATGAAAATCGCTTCCATGGCGACCGAAGGCGTGGGCGGCCTGATCGCGGTGATCGGTGGTATAATCTTCATCCTGCTGGCGGCCAGATTGTTGTTGGCGGACAAGTCGGCGGGTGTTATCCCCGGCCCCTCGTTGCGATAGAGCGACTTAGAGACTTCAAGAACATGCGTCTGCGCAGTTACATCGAGCTGATGAAGCTCCGCATCGGCTTCCTGATCGCCCTGTCCGCCATGGCGGGTTATGCGGCGGTCGCGAGCCATGTGGATGCGCGCCAGCTCGGCGTCCTGTTCGTCGCCATGCTGCTGGGCTCGTCGGGCTCGGCGGTGTTCAACCAGTTCTACGACCGCGACATCGATGGCCTGATGCCGCGCACCGCCAAGCGCCCGCTGGTCAACGGCTCCGTGGCCGATGTGCGCAACGCGCTGCTGTTCGCGGGCGCCCTGCTGGTCGCGGGCTGCGCGCTCGCGGTGCTGGCCTTCAACTGGGTGGTGGCCGCGCACCTGTTCCTGGGCGCTTTCGTCTACGGCGTGGTTTACACCGTGTGGCTCAAGCGCCGGCACTGGACCAACATCATCATCGGCGGCGCCGCCGGCAGCTTCGCGGTGCTCGCGGGGGCGGCCGCGGTGGACCCGAGCCTGTGGCTGCTCCCGGCGCTGATGGCGATCACGCTGTTCCTGTGGACGCCGTCGCACTTCTGGTCGCTCGCCATCCTGATCAAGGACGATTACGCCAGGGCGGGCGTGCCGATGCTGCCGGTGGTGGCCGGCGACGCGGCCTGCGCGAAATGGATTCTCGGCAATACGGTGGTGCTGGTGGCGTCGGCGTTGCTGCCGGTGGCCTTCGGCCAGCTGGGCTGGCTCTACGCGGTGATCTCGACCGCGTTCGGGCTTCGGTTCCTGTGGCTCAATGTAAAGCTAGTCCAGAACCCATCGCCGGTCTGGGCGCGACGTAATTTTCTGTTTTCCATGCAATACCTGGCCGGCGTTTTCCTCGCGGTCGTGATCGACAAGCACGTCCCACTGTCCGCCTGGCTCGCGTAGGCCGCCGCGGGCTGCGGGTCTCCGCCCGCTTTCCCATTCGTCTCTCGCTATTCCGCATGAAAATCTCCGCTGTCCGGCGGGGGTTCTAGGACCGTGCCCGGCCGCGAACCTTGATGCGCATCAAACATCCGGGTGCGTAGAAGTACGAACGGCCGGCTTTGGGCCGGCCGTTTCGCTCGCCTGGCGCGAAAAGAACTAGGCGTGAGACGCCTTTTTCTTCTTTTTCTTCTTTTTGGCCTTGGTGTCCTTGGCCTGCGCGTCGGCGGCCTTGATCGCCCCCGAAACCTGCGACTTGGCGGCCACGGCGCTATGGGTGGCCGGTGTCGCCGCATGGGCGGACACGCCGAGGCCGAACATCAGCGCAAGCGCGAGTACATACTTCATCTGTCGAGTTCCCCTAAACCGCCTCCGCGAAAGCGCGGAAGGCTCGAGAATCCCTGTAGATCAAATCCGGAGTCGCGGCAATTGGCGCGGTGTGAAATCGCTCAGATCAGCTGAGATCGACAGCGTGGCGTTTGAGATCTGAAAGCTTCGCGTATTCTAGCGCGCCCTCGTGGGTGGCCTGGAGCACGACGCGCGGCGCCTGGCCGGCGTTGAACGCCTCCTGCCAGCGCGGCGCGCACAGGCACCAGCGGTCGCCGGGCTTGAGGCCGGGAAACCCGTACTCCGGCATGGGCGTCGAAAGATCGTTGCCGGCCTTGGCGCTGAAGGCGAGGAACGCGGCGGTCATCACGACGCAGACCGTGTGCGAGCCGACATCCTGCGGTCCGGTGTTGCAGCAGCCGTCGCGGAAGAAGCCCGTGACCGGTTTGGCCGAGCACAAGGCCAGCGGCCCGCCGAGCACGTTGCGCCCTGTGCGTTGCGGTTCTGCCATGTCGCGCATCGCTTTTGTCCTTTCCAGAAACCCCAATCTTCAGAAACCAGAGTCTTCAGAAACCAGAGTCCGGCAGCGCCAGGAATTCCAGCTCCGCCGCGGTGCTGGTCCGCCCCAGCGCCGTGTTCCGGTGCGGGAACCGCCCGAACCGGCGGATGATATCCCAATGACGCCGCGCGTATTGATAGGGACTTCCGGGCGACTCCCAGCCGGGCAGGGCGTGGAACAGGGTCAGCGCCCGTTCCTGGCTGGCCATGTCCTCGGCATGCTCGAACGGAAGATAGAAGAACGTGGCGTGGATGTCGCCCGCCTGCCGGTCGAAGCCGGCCGCCACCGCGTGCCGCGCGCAGTCCAGGGCCTTGGCGTCGGTGGCGAAGGCGCGGGCGTCGTCGCGGAACAGGTTGCGGGGAAACTGGTCGAGCAGGATCACGAGCGCCAGGCACGCGAGCGGGGTTTTCTGCCAGTCGTCGTAAACGCCGTCGCGCGCCTTTTCGTAGTCGGACAGGAAGTGCGCGCGGATCGCGCCGTCGAAGTCGGGATCCTTCTTGAACCATGCCTCGCGCGGCTTGCCGTAGCCGGGCGAGGACGGCGGCCCGAACCAGAAGTCGAGGACGGCCTGGGCGCGCGGGTGCAATTGGGTTACTCGCGCACCAGTTTGAACTGGCCGACGTTGATGGCCTGGGCGCGGAAGCCGCCTTCACAATAGGCCAGGTACATTTCCCACATGCGCCGGAAACGCTCGTCGAAGCCCAAAGGTTCGATGCTGCTCCAGGCGGCCAGGAAGCGGTCGCGCCATTGGTGCAGGGTCGCGGCATAGCTGTCGCCGAACATCACCGCGCCGCCGAAGGTGAGCTTCGCTTGCGCGAACTGCGCCTTCAGGCGCTCCACCGAGGGCAGCATGCCGCCCGGGAAGATGTGGCGCTGAATGAAATCCGAATTCGTGCGGTAGTGCTCAAAGCGTTCCTCGGCGATGGTGATGATCTGCAACGCCGCGGCGCCGCCCCTGGCCAGGCGCTCCCGTACGGTGTCGAAATAGCGCGGCCAGTTGGATTCCCCGACCGCCTCGAACATCTCGATCGACGCCACGCGGTCGAAGGTGCCTGCGACATCGCGGTAATCCTGGAAGCGCAGGTCGACCTTGTCGGCCAGTCCCTGGGCCTGCAGGCGCTTTCCGGCGAACGCCAGCTGCTCTTTGGACAGCGTGACGCCGGTGAGGCGGCACCCGTATTCCTTGACCGCGAATTCCGCGAAGCCACCCCAGCCGAAACCGATTTCCAGCACATGGTGTTCGGGCCGGAGGTCGAGCGCCGCCGCGATCCGCCGGTATTTTTCGATCTGTCCTTCGGGCAGCGACTGTCCGGGTGCGGCGAACAGCGCCGAGGAGTAGGTCATGGTCGGGTCGAGCCACTGCTGATAGAACGCATTGCCCAGGTCGTAGTGCGCGGCGATATTGCGCTTGGACCCGGCGCGCGTGTTGGCGTTGAGCAAGTGAACGATGCGGTGGCGCAGCTTGGAAATTTGTCCGCGCAGGCTGATCATGGAAAGGCCCCCGGCTGAAAGTCCGCGCGAGTTCAGCGCCGCCCACTCGATCACCGCTGCGAGCTCCGGGCTGCTCCAGTCGCCATCGACATAGGCTTCGAGGAAGGCGGTCTCGCCCTCGGTCATGAAGCGGCGGATGGCGCGCCAGCGGCGGCAATGGATCACGGCGTGCAGATCGGGGCGCTTATCGGTGGAGGCAAGCGAGTATTGGCCGCCATCGGGAAAGTACAGCGTCAGGCGGCCCACGGTGCGGCCGCCGACCATATCCAGCAGGCGCTGGACGAAGCGGTTGCCTATGCGGGACGTAATCGATGTGGGGTCATCCTGTTTCATGCGGTTAATGTAGGGTTCCAGGACCGGCCAAGCCACCCCTCGCGCGAAGCGCGATTCTTTAAGATTGCCGGCCGTCCGCCGGTTGATCTTTAAAAATTGCCGGCCGTCCGCCGGCGGGTCTTCAAATTGCCGGCCGTCCGCCGGCGAGGATGCTCGCGAAGGCTTTCCGGGCGGCCTATGCTCGGGTTGCGCGTAAGTGTCCGCGGCCTGTACTTCTGAAAGGGGCCAAATCGCGTGAGCACGGCCGATAACCGCACCGCCGAGCCAGCTTTGGATTCATCCCGCCCGCAGGACGCGGCGGTATGGGCGGCGGTCAGCCACGAAATCCGCACGCCGCTCATGGGCGTGATGGGAATGCTCGAAATTCTCGGCCACACCTCGCTGACCGAGGAGCAGCGGCGCATCATCGCCACCGCCGAGACCTCCTCCGTCGCGCTCATGCGCATCATCGACGACGTGCTGGATTTCGCGCGCCTGGAATCAAGTTCGGTGTCGTTGTCGCCCGTGTCCACGGATCTCGGTGCGCTGGCCGAGGACTGCGCGGTCTTCCTCGCCGGGCAGGCCGGCGCCAAGGGGCTGATCGTCACCTGCGAAACCGATCACCGCCTGCCGCTGGTGATGTGCGATCCGGTGCGGGTCCGCCAGCTGCTGGTCAACCTGGGCGGCAATGCCGTCAAGTTCACCGACCAGGGCATGGTGGCGGTGTCGGTGCAGATGACGGCCGCGACCTCCCGCGAGGTGTCCTTGCGTCTGACAGTCAGGGATTCCGGCATCGGCATCCCGGAGAACCTGCGCTCATTCCTGTTCCAGCCGTTCTCGCGTCTCGCGCAGGGCGATGCGCAAGGGACGGTGCGCAGCGGCGCGGGGCTGGGCCTCGCCATCTGCCGGCGGATCGTCGAGATCATGGGCGGCGCCATTTCCCTCGAGGCCGCCAGCAAGGGCGGATCGGTGTTCCACATCGATCTGATCCTGCCGGTCGCGGCCGCCGCCGGCGATGACAGCGGCGCGCTGGACGGCCTCGTGGTGCTCGCGGTCGAGGGCGACGCGGCAACCGCCATCGCTCTCACGTATCTCGAGGCGGCGGGCGCCGCGGTGACGCGCCTGGCTGGCCTGGGCGAGATCACGCTGCGGCTGGCCGCGGCGCGCGGTGCGCCGGAGCCGGTGCTGGTGCTGCTGGGCCCGGACTCCGAAGCCGAGGACATCGCCGCCGTGGACGGCGCTCTCAAGGCCATGACGCACGCCGCGCCGTCGCTGTTGTGGCTGCGGCCGCGCACCGCGATTCCGGGTCAGGTGGCTGACAGCATCGGCGCGCATCCCTTGCGCCGGGCCGAGCTGCTGGCCAGGGCGCGCCGCGTCATCGATCCGTCCGCCGACACACAGGCCGTGGTCACGCGCCGCGCCGAGCCCGCCGGTTTCGCGGCCGTGCGCGAGGACACCGCGGCGGCGGCGCGCGCGGAAGGACGCGTGGTGCTGGTGGCCGAGGACAACCCCATCAACCAGGATGTGCTGTGCCAGCAGCTGTCGATCCTGGGGTTCGACTGCGACATCGCCGAGAACGGCATCGCCGCGCTCAAGGCGCTCGACGCCGGCACCTATCCAGCCATGCTGTGCGATTGCCACATGCCAGGCATGGACGGCTTCGAGTTGACCAAGCGGGTGCGCGCGGCGGAGGCGGCAGGGACGCGGCCGCGCATGCCGATCATCGCGGTCACCGCCAACGCTCTGCCGGGCGAAGCGGCGCGCTGCCGCGCCGCGGGTATGGATGACTATCTCCCCAAACCGATCGAGATCCGCACCCTGAGCGCGATGCTGACGCGGTGGATTCCGGGCATCGCGCCGTCGCCGGCCGCTTCCGGACCGGAGACCGCCGCCGCGGCGGTCGTGGACATCCGCAACCTTGAGGCCATCTACGGCAACGACCCCGCGCGCCTTCAACGGGTGTTGAGCGAATGGCGCACCGGCGTCGAGGAGGGCTTGCGCGTCATCAGCGGGGCCATTGGGAGCGGGCGCCTGGAGCCGGCGTTGGAGGCCGCGCACCGAATCAAGGGAAGCGCCGGGATCGCGGGTGCCTATGGATTGTCGGCGGACGCCGCCGTGCTGGAGACCGCCTTGCGCGCCGGTGACGCGGTGGCGGCGCGCGACGCCGCGCGCAAGATGGAAGCCACCGCGCGCGCGGCGATTCAAACGCTCAGGCAGGCGTCCTGAAGATCAGTTTTGCGCAGATTGGTTCTGCGCGGGGACGACGTAACCCGTGCCGCGTACGGTCTTGATGATCGCCGGGTGGCGGGGATCGGCTTCGACCTTCTGGCGCAGGCGCGTGATGAGCACATCGATGCTGCGGTCGAGCGGCGACCAGGACCGGCGCAGAACCTGGGTCATCAGGGCTTCGCGGTCCTGCGGTTGGCCGGCATGGCGCACGAGATGCGCGAGCAGGCGGCATTCGTGTCCGGTCAAGGTCTGGCCGTGGCCGTTGGCCTGGAGGAAGCCGTTGTCCGGGTCGAGCGTCATGCCATGGAAGGACAGTTGAACGCCGCCCGGCGCGGTGGCGGGCGCGGCGGCCTGTTCGCTCACCCGCCGCAGCACGCTGCGGATGCGCGCCAGCACCTCGCGCTCCTCGAACGGCTTGATCACATAGTCGTCGGCGCCGCACTCCAGCCCCACCACCTTGTCCACGGTCTCATGACGCGTGGTGATGATGATGATCCCCACCTTGTGATGGGAGCGGAGGTAGCGTGTCAGCGTGAAACCGTCCTCGCCCGGCAGTTTGACGTCCATCAGCACCAGGTCGACCGGCTGCTCCGCCAGGCGCTCGCGCATCTCCTGGCCGCTGCCGGCGGTGGCCACGCGGTAGCCTTCGCTGCTGAGATAAATATCGAGAATGTCGCGCACGAACGGATCGTCTTCGACGATCAGAATCCGGGGTTTGGAGTCGGCAGGGGCAGGTTGTGAATCCAGCATCGCGCGTGAAAATCTGGCTCAACACATATGATAAGGTTGATAGTGGGCCCAAATTATACAACCACCGATGAAAATATCCACTCGACTTGCCAACCGCGTGTCGCGGTATCCTGGCCGGGTGGAATGGGGTTCCCGGTGGAAAAAGGCGGCGATAAAGAGCCCGAAAATGCCCTGCGCGTGCCCCCCTTGAAGATAATGGTGGTCGACGACGATCCGTTCGTCCGCGATGTCGTGGTCACCGCGCTCGGCGCCGTGCCCGGCGTTCTGGTAACCGCCTGCGCCGGCGGCGCCGAAGCGCTTTCCGTCCTCGATAGCGCCGCGCCGGACATGCTCCTGCTCGACCTGGCGATGCCCGGCATGGACGGGCGCGCATTGTGGAGCCTGGTCCAGGCCAGGGATCACGCGCCGCGGCTGTTTTTCCTGACCGGCCGGGATGACCCTGCCACCCGCGCCGAGGTTATGTCACTGGGCGCGCAAGGGCTGATCGCCAAACCGTTCGACCCCCGTACGTTCGCCGCTGCGGTTCTCGCCGGCAGCGAAAAGGCCAAGACGCGGGACGCCAAACTCGAGATGCTGGCGCGCGACTTCGCGGCTCACCTGCCGGCCGCCGGGGCGGCCGTCACCCGCGCATGGCGCGGGACCGCGACGGCCTGGAACGCTTCCGCGGCCGAGGACTTGCTCACGGAAGTCCATCGTATCGCCGGTGTGGCGCCGATGTTCGGCTTCGCCGCCGTGGGCCAGGCCGCCGACCGCGTGGAGGCGATCCTCCGTCCGCTGGTGAAAAACGGCGGCTGGCGGTCGGACGCGGAGCGGGCGGTGGCGGAGGACGCGGTCAAGGCGCTGACGGCGGCGGCCGAAAAGGGGCGGTAAGAAGCAAGTTCCCGAGAGGCCGCATCAGCGGCACAGTCCCTCCGAGGGATTTTTTCGCTCTCGCGAAAAAAATGGTGCCGGATGAGGGGATTGAACCCCCGACCTTCGGTTTACAAAACCGCTGCTCTACCGCTGAGCTAATCCGGCTCTTGGTCTCAAAAATCGCCGGGACGATAGGTCCGGCGGGTCAAAAGGGCAACTATTTGCGCTTGGCTGCGATCTGGCGCGCTTTTTCGTACAACGCGACGGCGGCGGCGTTGGACACGTTCAGGCTTTCCATCGCGCTCGCGATCGGCAAGCGGGCCTGGTGATCGCAGGCCTCGGCCACCAGCCGGCGGATGCCTTCGCCTTCGGCGCCCAGCACCAGCGCGATCCGTCCACCGAGGTCGATGGACGACAGCGCCGCCGGCGCCGCGGCATCCAAGGCCACCAGCCAGAATTGCCTCTCCTTGATGAGTTCGATGGCGCGCACAAGGTTGACGGTCTTGACGTAAGGAATTTTGTCGAGCGCGCCCGAGGCCGACTTCGCCATCACGCCGGATTCATCCGGCGCGTGCCGGTCGGGCGCGATCACCGCGGCGGCGCCGAACGCCGCCGCGGACCGCAACACCGCGCCGGCGTTGTGCGGGTCGGTCACCTGGTCGAGCAGCACCAGGCAGGCGTCGGCCTTGCCTTCGAGCGTGCCGAGCACGTCCTGCAGATTATGGTCCAAGGGCCGGACCAGCACGGCGATGCCCTGGTGCACGGCGTCCTTGCCGACCAGTTGATCGATGTCGCCGCGCCCTAAGGTATGCGTGCGCGCGCTGATGTCGGCCGGCACGGAGGAGTCTTCGCGCAACCGCGCGGCGGCTTCGGCGGTGGCGACGATGCGCAGGATCTTGCGCTGCGGATTGGCCAGCGCCGCGGCTGCCGGGTGATAGCCATAGATCCAGATCTCCTGGCGCGACGGTGCGTCGCGGCGCGGCGATTCATGGCTCTCCGGCCGGGATGGTCCCCGGCCGCCGGGTAAGGGCCGTTTTCCAGCCGGGGCCTGTCCGCCTGACTTATGCCCGCCCGGGGTGTGCCCGTCGCGGCCGCGCGGTGGCCTTGAATCCCGTCGTCCCATTGAATTTTCGCCTTTAATGCTCGCGTGCGCGCGGTAAATGCGCACACCAAAAACGGATGCCGGCTCCGCCGGCAAGGGTGGGGCGCAAAGTGACAGGAATTGCCACGTTGACAAGGCCTTCCCAACCCCCTACTTGGTCCGTCCGCCAAAGCGCCTTTTGCCTGTGGATACCAATGGCTTGGGGAGGGATGGCCGAGCGGTCAATGGCAGCAGACTGTAAATCTGCCGACTTATGTCTACGAAGGTTCGAATCCTTCTCCCTCCACCACCTTGGCTTTCCTCGCAGTGTGCGGCCGCCCCCACCGGGGGCCACCCTAGGCCAACGTCAGCAGCGCGTTGGGGAACATCACCCCCTCGACCTTGTAGCCCTGGCCTTGCAGGTAGGTCATGACCTCGGACTTGTTGATGTTCATGACGTCGAGGTTGTTGACCTCGATCAGGATGATTTTGGGCCGGTAGCGCCTCCAATCGTTGGAGCGCAGGGCGCTCATCTCGCCGCCCTCCACGTCCATCGACATGAACTCGATCTCCATCCCGGGCGGCAGGCAGCGCTCGAAGATTCGTGAGAGCGGCAGGAACTTGAGCGGGATGGGTTCGCCGTCCTCGGGACCGAAGGCATCGCGGCTCATGGCGATGCGGCTGCCGGGCGCGTTCGGGGCCTTGGACCAGAACCCGGACCCGGCTTCGCCCACCGCCGCATTGATGAACACGTCGCGCGGCCGGTAGGTGGCGTATTGGCTCTTGAACAGCGGGTCCGGGTTCGCCTCGACGCAAACGCCGCGCCAGCCATAGCGGTAGAAC
Source organism: Rhodospirillaceae bacterium (assembly GCA_019694335.1). Taxonomy (GTDB): domain Bacteria; phylum Pseudomonadota; class Alphaproteobacteria; order Rhodospirillales; family Rhodospirillaceae; genus SHVO01. The sequence goes on from JAIBCD010000011.1 coordinate 16,803, forward strand.
AGATAGGAGTTGTTGCCGTAACGGGCGTCGTAGCTGCCGAAATCGGCGTAGAACCCGGGCACGCCGGACTTGAGCTTGCCTTTCAGGAGGACGCGCAGAATCAGATCCTCGCCGAACATGCTGTAGGACAGATTCCACAGCGGGAACTCGGCGGGATCGATCACGAAGTGCGGGTTTAGGATGCGCGGGCCCGGCTTGAAAAGTGTGTCGTCCGCCTGGTTCATGGAATCATCCGGTCCTTGCCTGGTTGGCCCGTGTGAAGGCGGAAGAATCCTATCCGGGGCCGGCGCCGCTTGTCATGGCCCGATCCCGGGCCTTATAAGGGCGCCCCGCACAACGCCCGAGCGACCATGGCCGACACCCTACCCGACCGTCTTTCCAACGACCCCCGCAGCCCGCACCACGACGCCGCTTTGCTGGAACGCGGCGTTGGCATCCGCTTCAACGGCGTGGAAAAGACCAACGTCGAGGAATATTGCGTGAGCGAGGGCTGGATCCGCGTCGCCGCCGGCAAGGCGCGCGACCGCCACGGCAACCCCATGACCATCAAGCTCAAGGGCGTGGTCGAGCCCTATCTGCGGATTCCAACGGAATCCCCCACAGAATCCAAATAAAGCGGCCAAATAGTCCCTTGCCGGTCGCCCGGCCCGGTGCGTACAAAAGTGGCTGCCGCGGGTGTAGCTCAATGGTAGAGCAGAAGCCTTCCAAGCTTACGACGAGGGTTCGATTCCCTTCACCCGCTCCATTCTTTTCAATGACTTACCGGCGCACCACCTCCAGTTAGTGGCTTTTTTGGAGCAATTTGGAGCAATCTTGTCGAACCTCCAGGAACGACGGGAAGGCTTAAATGCCCAAAATTCAGCAGCGCGGTCCTCACCAGTTTAGAGTGCAGTTTCGCCGAAACGGTGTTTCCGTCAGCGAGACATTCGAGACCCGGAAGGAAGCACAGGATTGGCTTCGCCTGACGGAAGGTAAGCTTACGGGTGGGGATTACGTTGACCGTAAAGGTGCCCGTGCCACGACCTTACAGGAGGCCTGTGACTGGGCCATCGAGGGCAAGCATGCGGGGCTCGGCGCCAACGGCAAAAACCTCGAAGCTAAATGGCGCTATTGGAAGACCCAGGACCTGGGTCAATGGGCGCTCACCGCGATCCATGACTGGGACCTCATAGAATGGCGCAGGACGGTCCTGGACGAGGATAATGCCGAAGATGGGGAACTCGCCGGGCCGGAGGCTGATGGCGGTCCCCAGACCTGTATTCACCGCCTAAACGCCCTATCCAAACTGATCCAAATTTGGTCCCGGGCCCACAAGGTCCCCCTGGAGAACCCCGTCAAGCCGGGCGTTCGTCCCAAGAAACCCGACGGTCGTGACCGTAGGCTTTTCGAAGGAGAGGAAAAGCGCCTTTTAGACATTGCAAAAACGTCTTCACGTTCCTGGCTGCCCGCTGCGATTGCCATCTCTCTAGAAACCTGCGTTCGGCAGGGAGAACTCGCAGGGCTGGTATGGAGCCGGGTCGATCTCACATCCGCGCATCCTCACATCGATATTCCCAAGACCAAAAACGACCGCCCTCGACGCGTGCCTCTCTCAAAGAACGCTGTAAAGGCTTTCAAGTCGATCATGCCGAAAGGTAAGTCTTCGGAATTCGCGGCAAAAACCGTTCTTGGTGTGGAGACGTCGAGGGGCATCATCCACGCTTACCGCGAAGTCGTGAATGAAGAGAAATTTCCTGACTTCCGTTGGCATGATCTGCGGCATGAAGCGATTTCACGTCTCTTTGAAAATACCGATCTGCGTGACCACGAAATCATGGCTATCACCGGCCACCTCACCCCGGCGATGCTAGCGCGATACACCCATCTTCGTTCAGACCGTTTTGCCGCCCGACTGCCCGGCGGTAAACAACATCGGGCAGCTTAGGCAGGCCGCCGTGCACGGGATCGTATGCAATGCGCAGATTCATCAGGCGGAAAAGGATTCCCGCTGCGCCTGAACTTTCCGCCAGCCGTAGGGAGTAAGTCCTGCCGGCTTGAAAATCGACAGAACGACAGCCGAGAGTCCGACGACAAGCGCGCCCGCTGAGGCGACAATAAGTTGAATGCGTTGACCGTAGAATTGGTCTGGTGCCAAGGCCGAGACCTTTACCGCATCGGCCATCGCTGCGATTGGTTGCGTATGTAGCATTAGAACTGCAACTGCGAGCATGGTAAGTGCGAGTTTGACCACGACCCAATAGTGGCGAATCAGGCCCCATGGCGTGAGCAAGGACTGGATAACGCCCGTCAAAAGAGCGCCGACACACAGCGGAACAATGACCGCCGTCGTGCCAACATTCATCGCAATATAGGAGGCGCGGACAATTTCAGAATCGCGGTGGAAAGCGCCGGCGATCGCGAGCGCCAGAAATACGCCGATAGCGCCTACCAGGCCGACCGAAGTGCTGACATGAAGGGTCAACAGAAATTTTGTGAGCCCACGTCTCATGGAGATGCGTGATGCTGCTCCAGGCCGCTGTGGTCAATCATGTGCGCCAGCCCGCCGCCACCAAAGAGGTGAATGCCAACGACGAGCGCGAGGGCAAGAACGGCAATCACGCCTAATGCTTTCACCCAGCGAGGCGCGCCAGGATATTCAGGAGACGTTGTCATGTGGCTCTCCTTTCAAAAGAGCGCTAGCGGCTTGTTCTGCTGAGAACATCGACCAATTCGGCGATCTTCTTTTTTTGTTCAGTGCTATTGCCAGAATCAATGGCGTGTTGAACGCAATGGCCGACATGATCGCGCAACACTTCCTCTTCGACCCTGCGCAGGGCGGCGCGGACCGCCGCAATCTGCGTTACGATGTCGATGCAATAGCGGTCTTCCTCGACCATGCCGGAGAGACCTCGGACTTGGCCCTCGATGCGGTTGAGGCGTTTGAGACAGGAGGCTTTGGTTTGTTTTTGCATCCTTGACATATACCCCATGGGGGTATATCTGGCAAGGGCAAACATACCCCGTGGGGGTATATGGACGGAGTCGACCAATGGCTGGAAAGCACACGGATCACGATCACAGCGGGCATGCTCACCATGGGTATGACCACCACTCCCACAGCCATGAGCATCATGCGCCGCCCGCGCAAGCTAAGTCCGCGTGTTGCGCTCACCACGCTAAACCCGCGGCTCATGCGCATACCGTAAAGGACCCGGTGTGTGGGATGGATGTCGATCCCTCTACGGCCAAGCACAAAATGGATCACGCTGGCACGAGCTATTACTTCTGTTCGGCCGGCTGCCGCACGAAGTTTGAAAACGACCCCGGCAAATATCTCGCCCCGCCCAAGCAAAAGGCTCCGGTTGCGGATGATGGCGCGATATATACCTGCCCGATGCACCCGGAAGTGCGTCAGGTCGGCCCCGGATCATGCCCGATCTGCGGCATGGCCTTGGAACCGCTAGCAGTAACAGCCGACAGCGGTCCTAATCACGAACTCGCCGATATGACGAAGCGCTTTTGGATTGGCTTGGTCCTGGCGCTCCCCGTCGTAGCGTTGGAGATGGGGGCACACCTCACGGACCTGCATCACATCATATCCGCGCAGCTTTCGACTTGGCTCCAGTTTGCATTCGCGACGCCTGTTGTGTTGTGGGCCGGATGGCCATTCTTCGTGCGCGGCTGGCAGTCGCTCCGTACGCTCAAGCTCAATATGTTCACGCTCATCGCCATGGGTACAGGTGTCGCGTGGATCTACAGCGTGGTTGCGACTATTGCGCCCAACTTGTTTCCGGATGCTTTCCGTTCCGCGGAAGGCGCTGTTGCGGTCTATTTCGAGGCCGCGGCGGTCATCACCGTCCTCGTTCTTTTGGGTCAGGTCCTTGAGCTCCGTGCACGCGAGCAGACCTCCGGCGCCATTAAAGCCCTTCTGAAGCTCGCTCCGAAGGTTGCACGCAAGGTTCTCGCCGATGGCAGCGAAGAAGAAATCGACCTCGATCATGTGCAAATCCAAGATCGATTGCGCGTGCGTCCCGGCGACAAGGTTCCGGTGGACGGAAAAGTCGTCGAAGGCCGCTCGGCTGTCGACGAAAGCATGGTCACCGGCGAGTCTATGCCTGTGACCAAGGAAGTCGGTTCTACCGTCATTGGCGGCACGATCAATCAATCTGGCAGTCTTGTGATCACTGCGGAGAAAGTTGGCAGCGAAACCATGCTCGCGCGGATCGTACAGATGGTCGCCGATGCGCAACGTAGCCGGGCGCCCATCCAGCGTATGGCCGATCAAGTGTCTGCGTGGTTTGTACCGCTCGTGATCTTCGTCGCAGCGGCGGCTTTCACCGCCTGGATGCTTTTTGGACCGGAACCGCGATTTACCTATGGGCTGGTCGCGGCGGTAGCCGTCCTCATCATCGCCTGTCCGTGTGCGCTGGGCTTGGCCACGCCGATGTCCATTATGGTGGGCGTTGGCAAAGGGGCGCAGCACGGTGTTTTGATCAAAAACGCCGAGGCGCTTGAGCGTATGGAGAAGATCGACACGCTCGTTGTCGACAAGACCGGTACGCTGACGGAAGGCAAACCGAGCGTGACTTCGATCATCGCCGCCCAAGGTCACACGGAGAATGATCTGCTGCGACTGGCGGCTGGCGTCGAACGTGCAAGCGAACATCCGTTGGCGCTTGCTATCGTGGCGGCCGCCGAAAAGCGGGGGATTACCATTCCCGCCGTCGCCGACTTTGACTCGCCGACCGGAAAAGGTGCTGTCGGCGTCGTTGATTCCCGGCGAATTGTCATCGGACAAGACGCCTTTTTGACAAGCCTTGGAATAAACGTGGCGGGCCTTCGTGCGCGCGCGGACGAGCTGCGCGCGGACGGTGCCACCGCGGTCTATGTCGGTGTAGACGGTCAGGCGGCAGGTATTCTCGCTATCGCCGATCCTATCAAGGCAACGACGGCGGAAGCCTTGGAAGCTCTGAAACAGGAGGGCGTCCATGTCGTGATGCTGACGGGCGACCACCGGACGACGGCCGAAGCCGTCGCGCGCCGCCTCGGGATCACCGAGGTAGAAGCTCAAGTTCTGCCTGATCAGAAAAGCACCATCGTGCAACGCTTGAAAGCGCAAGGTCGTACCGTTGCCATGGCCGGCGACGGCGTAAACGATGCGCCGGCCCTTGCGGCTGCCGACGTTGGTATAGCCATGGGCACGGGTACAGATGTGGCCATGGAAAGCGCTGGAGTCACGCTGGTCAAAGGTGATCTCACGGGAATTGTACGCGCGCGCCGCTTGTCGCAAGCGACCATGCGGAACATCCGTCAAAACCTGTTCTTTGCGTTTTTCTACAATGCAGCCGGCGTCCCAATTGCGGCTGGCGCGCTCTATCCCATGTTTGGGCTCTTACTCTCGCCCATCATCGCCGCCGCTGCGATGGCACTATCGTCTGTCAGCGTCATCGCCAATTCGCTGCGACTGCGTATGGTCAAGCTCTAGAGAAGTTCGTAGGAGCCGCCGTCGGTGCTGAGAACGTGCGTCAGCGCCCGCGGCGGCTCAACCAACGTCAGAGAGACCGCTGCGCCAAGGATCAGAACGATCAACGCATACTCTATTCTGATCACCTGTCGAAGAGCCCGGGCACCGTCCTGCGCACCAAGTTCAATGCGGGGCGTAAGAACAAGTTTGTTGTAAGCGGCCAAGGCTATAAGGAGGGCAAAAAGGCCAACCTTTGCAATTAGGCGATATCCGTACGCCGTGGACGTGAGAGCTTGCGGTGTTGCGAGTTGAATCCAGCTAATAACGACACCGCTGACAACAATCGCGCTGACGAACACTACGGCGCGATAAGAAAAAGCGGCGATAACGGACGCATTGCTCACGAGATCAAGGTCGCGCAGGCCTTTATGCAGAGGATATAGCGCGCCGATCCAATACGCTGCTCCGGCGAGATGGACCGCGACCGCAGTAGCAGCGAGCCAGGTGGGGGTTGTCGTGGCGGCATGCCCCGTCAGGAGGAAGCTGGCGATGCCGCCGAGAGCGCCAAAAAGCCAAAGCGGCCGTAGCTGCCATCTGTGCCCGCCCCAGAGGATGAACATCGCGGGCACGCCGAGTGCGGCACTGTGGCCCAAGGAGGTGCTGGCGGCGAGCGACCACGTATCCGGCGACCAAAGCGTTTCCGGGCCGCCCGCCATCATCTCAGAGCCGCCGAGGCCGACGGACGCAAGGAAGGAGAAAGCTGCCAGCAATGAAGTCGGCTGCCCCACTGCGCTGGCTGCGTCACGCAGCCTTTGCGGAAGTGGCGTGAGCACAGCAAACAGCGCTGAACCGCTGGTAATGAGCATGAGCGCGTAAAGCGCCCAGCGGTTAGCGGCGGCAAGGACGGCCCAATATGACAGCTCAGAGTCCACGGACCGGCCTCGCTAAAAGGATAAGATTACTACGGCGCTTTGAGCGCCGTAACGGAGGCTGGGCGCTTGCTGCCCTTCGCTTCGACCCAGTCAGCGCGTGTCCCGTCAGCGAAAAATTGATGCGCCTTCCACATGATCTCCGCTCCCGACGCAGGATTTTGAGCGACAAAGGTGAGTTCGGCGCGCTGTTCTGGCGGGATCGATGTTTTCCAGACAATGGATGTCACGCGATCGCCCGCTTTCTTCATCTCGTAAGTGTCCGCGGCACCGTTCACCGACACGATCATCACGCCCGCAGGGATTTCAAGTTCAACCGACGTCGTTGCGGACTGACCCTCGGTGGGCACGCGTACAGTATAGGTAGTCTCGGTTCCGGGTGGCGCTTCCGCTGGTCGCACCGTGACGTGGGCAAACGCCATTGGGATAGCAACAACGAACGTGGCGAAGAGAGCTGCACAGGGCAGCTTGAGCGAGCGGATCATGGAATCTCCCTGTTTCCGTTTCTGTTTACTTCGCGGCGGTGAAGGAAATGGCGCTATTGATGGGATGGCTGTCCGGTCCCACCACACGGCAGCCCAAGCTATAGCGGCCCGGTGAGAGTGGCTTTGCGATTGGGATATGGAGAACCATTCCATCCGCGTGCGGTTTGCCAATACTCGCAACGTCCATTCCGTCGGCCATGGTGAGCTTGCATGTCGCAGGCTGAACAGCTTCATCGAAGGTCAGCGTGATTTCCTTCGCGGCAGCGGCAAGGGTGCCGTCATTGGCGGGGTCCGACTTCACCAGCTCGGCGTGCGCGAAGGCCAGCGCCGGCGCGAGCGTGAGGGCAATAACCGTCAGTCCAAAGTGCTTTTTCATGGGACTACTTCTTCACCGGCTGGATCGTCTGGATTTCCGGCAAGCCGTCCTTATTCATGCTGACCACGAACTCAATCTGAGCACCGGCCTGAACCGCCTTCAGGTCGACCGAGGGCGCCACAGCGAAGTCCATCTTCATCGCGGGCCATTTCAGGCTCGGGATCGGCTCATGAGAGATGTTCAGTTTGTGACCGGCGGCGTCCACGGAATTGACCACCCCGCGACCTTTCGTGCCCATTGCACTCTGGGCACCATGGTCATGATCGTGGTCAGCCGCGACTTGGATCAGACCAGTCATGGGGCGGTCGGCCGCGAAGGCCGGTGCGGTACTTATGGCGGCGAGGATAGCCACGACAGCGGCAGTGTACTTTTGCATGGGAAAGGTCCTTATTCAGGGTCAAATCGGGTTCCGTGATATAAGGAGTACGCAGCCCGCTGGTGGACCCCTCGCGAGGGTTCCGGCCGGGAGCTGCGTACTTGATATGAAACCAACCGTAGATCGCCATGCTGGAAAACGACCTAGAAAGCCTTAGAAATTCCCTTGCCGCCCCAGGCCTTGAAGGCCTGGAAGCTGGTATTTGGCAGAAGGTCGCGGCCGACCAGGAAGCGGCGCGGCTTCGGAAGATCGTCCTGACCTGTCAGGCGAGTGTCGTCGCTATGGTCATTGCCGGCGGTATCGCTTTAAGCGGTGTGGCGCCGCGCAACGCCCAAGCCTCAATGGGCTTCGACGCATTTTCGCTGCGGTCTATACCTGCGCCGTCCACGCTCCTGCTTGGTAGCCATCAATGAATACGGCCAGGACGGCCATCGCCGTCGTCGTCCTTACTGTCGTGGCCATGGCGGCCGGCATTTGGGTCGGAACGCGGATCGATCAACCACACCAACATGGGGCGGTAGACGTTCACACCATCCTGCACACGCAGCTCGGCCTTTCGCCGGAGCAGGAGAAGAAAATCGAAGCAATCGAGGCAAAGTTTGCCTTGGACCGCAAAGACCTCGACGTACAAATGCGCGCCGCGAATCTCGAACTTGCGCGGGCTTTAGAAGCCGAGCGCGCCTACGGCGACGCCGCAAAGACGGCCATTTCCCATTTCCATGCTGCGATGGCGAAGCTCCAGGAGCTAACCGTTGTGCATATTCTTGAGATGCGCGCCGTGCTGAGCCCGGACCAGGCCAATACGTTTGATAAGACCGTCCGTGAGGCACTCTCTGCGGACCCGCCCTAATGTCGGCGGCGGATCAGCCTGATGCGGTTCTGGCAAGTGATGCTCAGAACGGCAACAGGCGGGCATTCGACCTGCTTGTCATTCGCCACAAGGCGCAAATCTACCGCATTGCCCGCCATTACATCGGCAACGCCGCCGACGCTCTGGATATCGTGCAGGATACCTTCGTCGCGGCTTGGCTCGCGCTCGGAAGTTACGATAACGGACGGGACTTTGGCGCATGGCTGCGCACGATCGCACTTAACAAATGCCGCGATTTCGGACGCCGTCAGGCGGTTCGGCGCAACGTAACACGGTTGTTCGGGCTGCTGGATGTTCGCGAGCGCACGGAACCCAGTGCAGATGTAATTGCCGAGAACGCTCAAACCGACAATCTACGGCTCCAAGCGCTCGATCGGGCAGTCGCAACTCTTCCCGCCGCACAGAAAGAAGTGATTGTCCTGACTGCTTTCGCCGGCCTCAGCCAGCAAGAGGTGGCCGCACAACTGGGGACCTCCGTGAAATCGGTGGAAATGAAGGTCAGGCGCGCCAAACAGCGCCTCGAGGAACTTCTGCGAAGCGACGGGATTCAATAGATCCACGAAATGCTTTGCGCGCGAGGGGTTCGCCCGCGAGCTGCGTATTTAAGGTAATGGGCTTGCAGGACGTGGGCGCCGGCCGCCGACGCTTTGCCTCAAATGTTAATGTGGATGCCGATATGAAAAACATGAATCGCCGTGGCGTGCTCGCATTAAGTGCTGCGGCGCTAGGCTCCGGGCTCTTGCCTGCGTGGGCGCAAACCAACAACCGCGGCACAGCCCGTGTTCTGCCATCGCTCAGCGGACCCAATGTTGATCTGACCATTGGCCATACTTCTTGGCCAATCGGTAGACGTTCCGCCCATGCCGTGACCATAAACGGCACGATCCCCGGTCCGCTCCTGCGGTTGCGGCAGGGCACTAACGTGCGCCTTTCCGTCACCAATAGGTTGGACGAAGAGACGTCGATCCACTGGCACGGGGTGTTGTTGCCGTTCCAAATGGACGGCGTGCCGGGCGTCAGCTTTCCGGGCATCAAGCCCGGCGAAACCTTCGTTTACGAATTCCCGATCAAGCACGCCGGTACGTTTTGGTATCACAGCCATTCCGGTCTTCAGGAACAGATGGGTCACTACGGCCCTTTGATTCTGGACCCCGCAGACGCCGATCCCATCGCATACGACCGCGAGCACGTGATCGTGCTGGCGGATTTCAGCTTCATGCATCCCCACACAATCTTCAAACGCCTGAAGCAGCAGCCGGGCGTTTTCAACTTTCAGAAGCAGACTCTCGCCAGCCTGCTTGCGGGAAAGGATCTTCCACTCAAAGACCGACTCATGTGGGCGCAGATGCGGATGGACCCCACGGACATCTCCGACGTTACGGGCGCCGCTTACACCTATCTCATCAACGGCCACGCACCCGAAGACAACTGGACGGCGCTTTTCAAACCGGGAGAGCGTGTGCGTCTGCGGTTCATCAATGCCGCAGCGATGACGAATTTCAATGTGCGCATTCCTGGACTGACCATGACGGTCGTGCAGGCCGATGGCGAAAATGTGCGTCCCGTGGACGTGCAGGAATTCCAGATCGGTGTTGCCGAAACGTATGACGTTGTCGTGCGTCCGGCTGATCAGGCCTACACGCTCGTCTCTGAAGCCGTGGATCGTTCGGGCATGGGCGTTGCAACGCTGGCACCGCGCGAAGGAATGATTGCCGCAGTGCCGCCGCTCCGCGAACGGCCGATCCTCACCATGAAAGACATGGGGATGGATATGGGCGGCGGTGCCATGCCGGGCATGGATCATGGCGCGATGAGCGGTATGGATCACGCCGCCATGGGGCACGGCGACGCTGCGCCAATGGATCATTCCAAGATGGATCACGGCGCAATGCCCGGAATGGACCATTCCGCGATGAGCGGGATGGACCATGGCGATATGGACATGCGCGATCCGAAAAATGCTCCGCAGGTCAAGATGGGACCCGGCGTGCAGATGATCGCTCCGATGGCGAAGGACCGCCTCGGCGAGCCCGGTATCGGTCTGGAGAACGTCGGGCACAAAGTTCTCGTCTACACCGATCTCGTTGCGCTTCACCCTAATCCCGACACGCGCGCACCGACGCGGAGTATGGAAATCCATCTCACGGGGAACATGGAACGCTTCATGTGGGCGTTTGACGGAGAGAAGTTCAGCGAGGTGAAAGCCCCGATTGCCTTCCGGATGAACGAGCGCGTCCGCGTGACACTCGTGAACGACACCATGATGGCGCACCCCATTCATCTTCACGGGCACTTTTTCGAATTGGTCACCGGCAACCCGGGACATCATCCGCGCAAGCACACGGTGAATGTTGCGCCCGGTGGGAAAGCGACCTTCGACCTGACTGCGGATGCGCCAGGCGACTGGGCTTTCCACTGTCATTTGCTCTACCACATGCACGCTGGCATGTTTCAGGTAGTCAGCATTCGTCCGCTCGCAGGAGAAGCCCTGTGAGAACGATTGCTTTCATCGCGGCGCTAACGGTTGCTCACGTAGCTTCTGCGCAGGACCATGATCACAGCGCAGCTCCCGCGGCGAAGCCCGCACAAGCCGCGCCGGCTCACGATCATGCGGACCACGCCAAGCCGGCGGTTACAACGCCTGCGGTCCCTGACCAACATGACCATGCAGATCACGCAGCGGCGCCCGTCGCAGCAGCGCAAAGCAAGGGCCGCATCCTTTACTATAAGAACCCTATGGGCGAACCGGACACATCGCCGGTCCCCAAGAAGGACTCCATGGGGATGGACTACATCCCTGTGTACGAGAGTGATGCGCCTGCGCCACAGGATAAGGGGCGCGTGCTCTACTATAAGAATCCGATGGGCGAGCCGGACACGTCTCCGGTGCCCAAGAAGGATTCCATGGGCATGGACTATATTCCTGTCTACGAAAGTGAAGTCCCGCCCACTATCACAGATCATGCGGCGGATAAATTCTATGACCGCAACGTGATGGCTGGAGCGCGTGCGCTTCTAAAACAAGAACACGGCGGCGAGCCCGTATCTCTCTTCTCACTCAACATTTTTGAGCTGCAAGCCCGCAAAGGTAATGAAGGCTATCGCTGGGAAGGTGAAGCCTGGTACGGCGGGGACTCCCATCGCGCCGTAGTCAAGTTCAAGGGCGAAGGCGAGTTTCAGGGTAACCTCGGTGAAGCGGAAGTTCAGGCGCTCTACGCCAAGCCCATCGGTCCGTATTTCAATCTGCAGGCGGGCCTTCGGTACGACATCGAACCAAATCCGTCGCGCGGCTATGGCGTGCTCGGCGTTGAAGGACTCGCGCCGTATTGGTTCGAAGTCGGCGGTGCGCTGTTCGTATCAAATAAGGGCGATGTTCATGCCCGCGTAGAGGGCTACTACGACTTGAACGTGACGCAACGGTTGGTCCTTCAGCCGCGCGCCGAAATCGATATCGCGGCGCAGGACGTGCCGGAACTTAACACCGGCGCGGGCATTTCCACCGTGGAGGCCGAGTTGCGGCTGCGATACGAGATCCGCCGAGAATTCGCGCCCTACATCGGCATCAGTTTCGAGCGCAAGGTCGGTCAGACGGCCGACTTGGCACGCGCCGCAGGGGAGCACGTCAGTTCGACGAGTTTTGTCGCCGGGGTGCGTCTGTTCTTTTAAGTCAAAGCCTGTTGTGGGGGTGAACCTGTGGAGAGAGAACCATGAAGCACGACCACGATATGAAGCATCACCACTACACGCATCTCATCGTCACAACACTGATCAACGCCGTCATCATGTATGTCGTGATGTACACGATGATCGCTGGCCTTCCGGACTTTTATAATAACATTAACCAAATCTATATGGTGCTCATGATGGCCGCGCCGATGGTGATCATCATGCTCATCGATATGAAATCCATGTTCACCGACAAGAAGCTCAATCTTATTCTGCACGCCGTGGCGGCGGCATTACTTGTCCTTGGCTTTATCGGTATGCGAACGCAAGCGGCCATCGGCGACAGTCAGTTCCTGCGCGCGATGATTCCCCACCACTCGGGGGCCATTCTCATGTGCCGGGAGGCCAACATTACCGACCCCGAGATTCAGAGCCTCTGCCAGACGATCATGAAGTCCCAGCAGGCGGAAATCGACCAGATGAGGGCGATCCTTGCCCGCCAATAGTGGATTTCCTCCGGCGGGCGCGGAGTGCTAGACTTAGGCCATGCGCGTGCGGTCCAAATTCGTTTCGGTCGTGATGGTGGCGGTGATGCTGATGCTCACCGTTGGCGTGGCGAACGCTTTCGCGGGCATGTCGCAAAAGCACGAAACCCCGCACGCCGGCATGGACTGCCCGTGCCCCGATAAAGCCAACTGCCCGGACGAAACGCCGTGTCAGGACGTGAGCGCCTGTATCGCCGGGTGTTTGCACTTTTTCACCATCGACCTTGTGTCGGTCGTTGCGCGGGTTGCCCAGCCACAAGACTACGCTCAAGCGCCGATTGTCTTTGCGGGTGGCTTGACTCGGCCACCGCCGCTTCCCCCTCCCACCGCTTAAATCCATAAGCACTTAGCCACTGTCATTCAGCAGCGATGATTGAACGCGCTGTTGTGTAGGCATTGGAGCTTTAGGTCGTATGCCCCCAAGGCATGCGTCGACGCTTCGCATTTATGGATTGCGGTCATGACCTCTTTATCATTGCTTCGCAGCGTCTGGTTTGGACTGCTGCTGATACTGCCCTTTATTTTCTCCGCGCGTGCGCAAGATGCGGCACTCGGCACTGACGTTGACGGCCTTGTTGCCGAAGCGCGCCGACTTAGCCCGGACCTTAGCGCGGCGGCACTGCAGGCCGAGGCGGCCCTGGCACGTGCCCAAGGCGCCGGAACGCTCCCCGATCCGACCTTTCGGTTACAGCTTAAGGACATTGATCGCGCGCGTGGGAGCGTGGAACCCACACGGGTTAACCGCATCGACTACACCGTCGAGCAAGAATTCCCGCTCTGGGGCAAACGCGGTCTGGCGCAATCCGTGGCTGGCGCCAACGCTGCTCAAATTGTTGCCAGCCGCGATCAGACCGCACTTGAACTGGTGGCTGCCGTAAAAACCGCTTACGGCGACTATTACGGGGCCTATGAAGCCAGCCGAATTACCACCGAAATCAAACAGACACTCGATTTGATGGCGCAGGTGGCGCAGCGGCGTTACGAACAGGGACTTGGATCGCAGCAAGACGCCATTCTCGCCAACGTCGAGGCGGCCCATCTGCAAACCGAGCTTCTGCGACGTGAGACGGACCAGCGGCGCGCAACCGCACGTCTCAATGCGCTGCTTAATCGTCCCATCAATTCTCCCTTTGCAGCTCCGGGCTTGCTACCCGCGCCGCCGCCAGCCGAGACCCTCGTGCTTCCCGCCTTGGTTTCGCGTTTGGAGAACGCCAATCCGATGCTCAAGGCACAGGACGCGGCCATTGCGGCGGCCTCGGGCTCGCAGTCGCTTGCACGAAAGAGCTGGTATCCGGATGTAGCGGTTGGGTTGTCGGTGGTGGACCAAAACCGCCGCTGGCAAGGCTACGAGGCGATGGTGTCCGTGAAGATCCCACTTAACGGGACTTTGCGGCGCGCGGAGATCAGTGCCGCAACGTCGGAACTCGCGGCCGCGCGCGATCGCCGCGAAGGCGTCTTGGCTCGTTCACGTGAACAGCTTGAAGCGGCTTATTGGGATTTCGAGGAAGCTTCGCGCATCTCTGTCATTCTCCATGAAACCCACATTCCGCAGACCGAACTCGCGATGAAGTCCGCCGCAACGGCTTACCAGCAGAACCGCATCGACTTCCTCACACTCTTGGAGGCGCAGCGGCGCGCTCTCCAAAATCGGCTTGAGCACCTAACATTCCTGGTCAATCAGAACCGCGCGTTGGCCCAAATCGAGAAACTGGTGGGAGGCACCCTATGATGCGCAACATAATCGCACTCGGCTTCGTCGCGATCCTCGCCGGCGGTATCTACTGGTTTGGCTTCCGCGATCATGAGGCACCGACGCCCGAGGCGCGCAAAGTCCTGTACTACAAAGACCCTATGGGTGGCTCAGACACATCTCCTGTGCCGAAGAAAGACTCCATGGGCATGGACTATTTGCCGGTCTATGCGGCCGAGGCTCAGAAACCCGCCGCATCTGACACCGGCAAAGGCAAGGTGCTCTACTACCGCAATCCGATGGGGCTGTCCGATACGTCGCCCACGCCCAAGAAAGACTCGATGGGGATGGATTACATCCCCGTTTATGAAAAGGACGTGGCGTCTCCCGGTACGGTGCAGATTGACACCGGACGTTTACAGCGCGCCGGCGTTCGCACCGAAGCAGCCATGTCGCGGCAGGTCGCTAGCGAAATTCAGGCGGCGGGCGTCGTAGCGTTAGACGAAAGCCGGTACGCCGTTGTTGCGCCGCGTATGGAAGGTTGGATTGAACGCGTTCATGTCGGCGCCTCTGGCCTTGCCGTCCAAGCCGGCGCTCCGCTTGTGGACGTCTATAGCCCCGAACTCGTCCAGCTTCAGGACGAATACCGCCTCGCCAAAAGTGCCGGTGGTGAGACCGCTAATGCTCTGGCCGAAGGCTCGCTTACGCGGCTTCGTAATCTGGGCATTTCGGCAGCGCAAATTCGCGATATCGCCGGAGGCAATGCGCGTCGAAGCTTAACGGTGAGCGCCCCGATTTCAGGCATCGTCGTAAAGAAGTCCGCGGTCCTCGGCCAGCGCTTTATGCCCGGCGACCAGCTCTATGAGATTGCCGATATGAGCCAAGTCTGGATTGTCGCCAAAGTCTTTGAACATGACCTGCCAGCCCTGAAAATCGGCAGCACCGTTGGTATTTCCGTTACCGCTTTGCCGGATCGCCGCTTTAACGGAAAAGTTTCGTTCATCGCCCCGCAGATCAGCCCCGAAACGCGTACGGCCGATGTCCGCATTAGTGTCGTCAACACGGACGGGGCATTGCGCGCCGATATGTTTGCTGCGGTTACTATCCCGACATCCGAAGCGAGGGCCGAGATTGCCATACCAACATCCGCGATCATTGATAGCGGCACACGCCAGGTTGTCTTGGTCGCCAAGGGCGACGGCCGCTTCGAGCCCCGGCAAGTCACGCCCGGCGCGCGAAGCGCGGGTTACACCGCCATTCGCGAGGGCCTTAAGGAGGGCGAAGACGTCGTCGTCGAGGCCGCCTTCCTCATCGATGCCGAAAGCAATCTGCGCGCGGCGCTGCAGTCGTTCGCGCCTCAGCCGGCGGGGGCCAAGCCATGATCGGAAACGTCATCCGCTGGTCGGCACGTCATGTTGTGCTGGCTGCCTTATTAGCCGTCGCGCTGGCGGCTGCCGGTCTCTACGCCGTCAGCCGCATTCCTCTCGATGCGATCCCAGACCTCTCTGACACACAGGTCATCATCTATACCGAATTCCCTGGGCAGGCGCCCCAGGTCGTCGAAGATCAGGTGACATATCCACTAACGTCGGCGCTCCTCAGCGTCCCGCGCACCAAGGCCGTGCGCGGCCTTTCGTTCTTCGGCGTTTCCTTTGTCTATGTAATTTTCGAGGACGGTGTCGATATCTATTGGGCGCGTAGTCGAACGCTCGAATATCTCAACACCGCGGCCCAGCGATTGCCAGCGGGCATCGCCCCGGCGCTCGGGCCGGACGCCAGCGGCGTCGGCTGGGTTTATCAATATGCGGTGATCGGAGCGCAGCAAAGCCTCGCTGAACTTCGCACACTACAGGATTGGTATGTGCGCTACGCGCTGGCAAAGGCGCCCGGTGTCGCCGAAGTCGCTAGCGTTGGCGGATTCGTCAAACAATACCAGGTGATCGTCGATCCTCGGCGACTTCAAACGTATGGCATCACACTTGCGGATGTAGAGAACGCCGTTCGCGCGAGCAGTGGCGAAGTCGGCGCGCGCGTTATCGAGATGGCCAGCACCGAGTACATGATCCGCGGGCGCGGCTATGTGGCCTCGCCGGCAGACCTTGAACAAGTCGTCGTGCGGGCCAGTGGTGGTACGCCTCTGCTTCTCCGCGACGTGGCTCAGGTCGTTATGGGACCGGAGGAACGCCGGGGTATCACCGAATTCAACGGCGAAGGCGAGGCTGTCGGCGGCATCGCGCTGCAACGCTACGGCGCTGACGCGCTCGACGTCATTGCCAACATCAAAGCCAGTATCGCGGAGCTCGCCCCGAGCCTGCCGAAAGACGTACAGATCGTTCCCGTTTACGACCGGTCAGAGTTGATCGGGCGCGCGATCGATACGCTCAAGCGGGTCCTGATCGAGGAAAGTGTGATCGTGGCCCTGGTCAGCCTCTTGTTCCTCTTTCATCTGCGCAGCGCGCTCGCGGCCATTGTCATGCTGCCGATCGGCGTATTGATGGCTTTCATTCCCATGGAAGTACTCGGCATCAGCTCCAACATCATGAGCCTCGGCGGCATCGCCATCGCTATCGGCGCCATGGTGGATGCGGCCATTGTCATGATCGAGAATGCCCATAAGCACTTGGAGCGGTCCGACGGCACGTCTCGCCGCGACGCGATAGTTGCCGCCGCGGTTGAAGTCGGGCCGTCACTGTTCTTCAGCCTGCTAATTATCACTGTGTCCTTCCTGCCAATCTTCACTCTCGAAGATCAGGAAGGGCGTCTATTTAAGCCGCTCGCCTACACGAAAACATTTGCCATGGCGGCCGGAGCGTTTCTTTCGGTGACGCTTGTTCCGGCCCTTATGGTTCTCTTTATCCGCGGCAAGATCCGTCCCGAGGCCGACAACCCCGTTAATCGCTTTCTCATGGCGGTCTATCGACCGGTGATAGCCGCCGCGCTCAAGGCCCGATGGTTGGTTATTGGCGCCGCCGCCGTCGTGTTTGCCGTGACCGCGATCCCCGCTGTGAAGATCGGCACTGAATTCATGCCGACGCTCAACGAGGGCACCCTGTTCTATATGCCCGTCAGCTTGCCGGGTCTTTCCGTGACGAAAGCCGCCGATCTTTTGCAGACCCAGGACCGCATCATCCGTGGTTTCCCCGAAGTTGCGTCGGTATTCGGTAAGGCGGGCCGCGCGGCGACCGCGACCGATCCCGCGCCTACGGAAATGACCGAGACGGTGATTAATCTCAAACCGCGCGACCAATGGCGTGCTGGGATGACAATCGACAAGCTCATCGCCGAGATGGATCAAGCGCTACAGTTTCCTGGCGTGACTAACGCCTGGACGCAGCCCATCAAGGCGCGCATCGACATGCTCTCGACTGGCATCCGGACGCCGGTTGGCGTGAAGGTCTATGGCGCAAACCTCGCCGATATCCAAAAGGCCGCCTCGGACATCGAGCGTGTCATCGACAAAATTCCCGGCACGGCGAGTGCGTTTGCCGAACGCACCACAGGCGGGTTCTACCTCGTCATCGATCCAGACCGCGGCGCGCTCGCGCGGCTGGGCTTGCGGGTGAAGGACTTGCAGGACACCGTTGCCATCGCCATCGGCGGCGAACCTGTTACGACTGTGGTTCAGGGGCGTGAACGCTACACCGTGAACATCCGTTACCCCCGGGACTTCCGCAGCGATCCCCAGGCCATCGCCGCCGAAGTGCGCGTACCGCTGCCAACGGGCGGCGTCGCGCCGCTGGGCGAAGTGGCGCGAATTGCCGTGGAACAAGGCCCGCCCGTCATCCGCACAGAGAATGCCCAACTTGCCGCGTACATCTTTGTGGATACCCGCGAGGGCGATTTGGGCGGATATGTCCGCCGCGCGGCGCGTGCCGTTTCTGCCGAAGTCACGTTTCCACCTGGCGTTTATGTCCAGTGGAGCGGGCAGTTCGAATATCTGGAGCGTGCGCAGGCACGGCTTCAGATCATCGTGCCGGTGACGCTTGCTGTGATCTTCTTGCTCCTTTACCTCAACTTTGGCCGGGTCACCGAAACCGTGATTGTGATGCTCTCGGTCCCATTCGCCCTGGTGGGTGGTCTGTGGTTGATGTTTGTCCTTGGTTACAACATGAGCGTCGCTGCCGCCGTTGGATTTATCGCGCTGGCGGGCGTCGCAGCGCAGACCGGCGTCGTGATGCTGCTGTACCTCGACCGTGCTTTGGATGAAGCCCGTGTCCGCTGCGAAGCGGAACGGCGCGGGTTGACGCTAAGCGATCTGCACGCAGCCATCATGGCCGGGGCAGTTGACCGCGTGCGACCGAAGATGATGACCGTCACCGCCATCATTGCCGGCCTGCTGCCCATCCTCTGGTCGAGCGGGACCGGCGCGGAGGTTATGAGCCGGATCGCCGTACCGATGATCGGCGGGATGCTGTCCTCCGCCGTCTTAACCCTCATCGTCATTCCGGTCGTCTTTTTGCTCGTGAAATCACGCGCGCTGCAGCGCCAGGCCGGGGAGGTAGAGGTCGGTACGCATGAGGACGTGCAGGTGTCTAAGCCGCTTTAGAGCGAACTTTCGTGGGACGCGCTAAAATCTTGAGGTAGTCACGATCTATCATCGCATGGCCTGCTTCAAGCAGGCGCCGAACGCGGCTGCGCCGCCAATCCGTCGCAAAACTGCCGCGGCTCCCGCTCTCATAGAGCTGCGCGGCGATGTCGGCATGGCTCAAGCCTGCCGCTTCCAATTCGATGGCTTTGAGGGTGAGAAGCCATCTGTCGGCCTGTGGCTCGGAAGGAAAGAGCGACGCGGGAAACCGACCGCGCTCGAGCACGGCGCCAAGTCGTTCGAGGGTTACGGTGTGATGATTGAGCCTGCCAAAATCTTCGAGGACATAGGCAAGCCGGACCGGGCCGTCGAGCAACGTTCCCTCAACGACGTGGAGTTGGATGGCATTTACGCCATCGCAAAGCTGAAGATGTTGATCACCTTCATGCCGCACCAATACCGTTGCTGCGACTTTCAAGTGCGCCGGATCGAATAAGCGGGAATCTCCGCTGTTCCGTGATGGCACCGCAGCGACGGGACATACCGACGCGTCAACCGCGGCGTCCCAGAACACTGCGGCGCGCTGAAAAGGGCGATCGGCGTCCTCAGTGAAGCACAACCCCCATGCGTCGTCGGCTTCGCGGCCGGACTCAATCACCGTCAGCAAAGGCCGTTTGCGCTCGACGCGCCGGTGAACGGCCACGCCAATGCCCGGGCTTTCGCGATACTTGCGATTATGCCGTAGCCACTCCCACGCCCAGCCGGAGCGGCACATACGCAGTAAGGCCGCGTCGGTCGGCGGCCTGTCTCGGTCAACAGGTCTTCTTCCCACCGCTGCCTCCACATTCTTTTGAGACCGGTGACAAGTTCCAGGTTGATGAGCTCAACCACGCTTGCCGCAGCGACGGGCTTTCAGGAGCCAGCCGTAGGGTCGGCTTGTCGTTCTCGCGCCACGCGCTGGAACGGGCGCAGCTTTTACCGACCACAGCCATAAATAGTATAGGTTTAGAATTACACCTATGCGAGTCGAAATTATCTGTATCCCTCAGATAGTTATGAGGAATTCTCTCAACTGATAGCGGAAAATGCCGTCTGACTTGAATTAGAGGCGTGAGGCTTAGGCTGCGCATCGATGCTCGACGCCTGCGGCAGATGCCGCTCCGGCCCTTCAACCAGCCGAAAAGCAGCAGTGTAAGCCGGACCGCACACAAGACACCTCAGGCGGTGGCGTGCTGATTGCCGTGGTCGGTTCAGGCATTGCAGCCGAACGTCCTAGTACCGGTGGACTACGCCGCCGCTTGGCCTTCCTGCACCTTTTCGAGGTAGTCGGCGACGGTATGCCATAGATCGCGCATAACCTGGCCGCCACGGCGTTCGACCAGCTCGCCGTCGATGTGGTTTAGGATCGCTTGCACCCGTTCAATCGTGCGCTCGCTCTGGCCGATATTTCGCTCCAGGCTCTTAAGCACGTCTTCGGTCGCCATCGGTTCGGACAGCGATTTTGTGACAATGGCGTTCACCCATTCGCGCGGACTGAGCATGGCTTTCTCCTTGGCTGGTGTTAAGGCATTCCGCCGACAAAGCCGCTGGTGTCCTCGCCTTTGACCAGCGCAAGACGCACGCCGACGTGGCGGCAGTGCGGGCGCGGACAGGCAAGGTTCTTCGCGACTTCATCGAGGTTGACGTTGCGGTGTTCGACCTTGATGAGAAGCTGCACGGGACTTTGGAGCCATACATAGCGGCAACGCATACACGTCGCTTCCAAGAGCGCTGTGTCGTCCAAGTCGCGCAAATACATATCCTCAAGCCACGTCACCAGAAGTCCTCCGCCGATGGAATGCGGTTGTAAGCAATCTTGCCGCCGGCGTAGCCGCCGGGTGGCGGTGTCCAAGGTCCGACCGTGACCACGCGCTTCCCGAACTTGCGGTTCAGCGTGTCGATGGTGTCGGTGATGCGCTCGCATTTCTGGCGGTCACTATCGTCGTTGAGCAGAAGATCGAGCTGGCGTTCATTCGCGGCCGAAAGCTCGGCCAGCGTCACGCCGACGCGCACGATTTCCGCGCGCGGCGCGATCTCGCGGCGTGCGCGTTGCCAGAGCCGCTTAAGGCCATCGAGACAGGCGTGGTCGTCTTTGACGCTCGGAAGGTCGTGCGTTCCGAACCACGCGCTGTTGCGTATATCGAGCCAGAGCCAAAGCTTGCGCGCAAAGAAGCCGTCGCGCCGCATCCGTCGCGCGGCCTTTGTTAAGAGCAGTCTGGAGATTTCCTCCGCCTTGCCGGCATCGCGCCAGCCTGGTGGTAGGACGCGGCCGTGGCCGAACATGCCGCGTGCTGTCGGCTGCGCGTGAAGATCGTAGCCGTGCAGCGCATACCACATGCGCTCGCCGTTCACGTTGCCCCAGAGCGCCCGCAAGTGTTTGGGTTGCGTCTTCCAGAGCGCGTCCATGCTCGTGATGCCGGCGGCACGGAGACGTTCCTCCATCCGGCGTCCGACGCCGGGAATTGTCTCCAGCGGCAGCGGCAGGAGCGGTTGCGGCATATCCTTGGGATGCCAGATCGTTGTCCCGTTGGGCTTGTCGATCTTGCACGCGATCTTTGCCAGCAGGCGATTGGCGGCGAAGCCGATCGAGCAAGTGATTTGATCGCCGACATTGCGTCGCAGTCGGTCCTTGATCCGCAGCGCCAGCGCCTCAGGCGCCGCAATGGCGCGGGTGTCGAGAATGCAGCACAGCTCATCGATGGATTTGACGGTCTCCACCGGGATCTCACAGGCGATCTCGTTGAGCAGCGTATTGTGAGCGCGCCGGAACAGGTCCGGGCGCTGTGTCACCAGGATCAGGTCGGGACAGAGCGCCTTGGCTTCGGGCACCCGCATGACGTTCGAGCACCCGGCGGCTTTGGCTTCCTTGGAACAGGCGATGACCACGGTCGTATGCGCCGCGGACGTGTCGAAGGGGATCACGCCGACCGGCTTGCCCCGGAGCTGGGGCATGGCCTGCTGCATGACGGAGGCGAAAAAGCCGTCAAAATCGAGATACAGTCGCTCTATGGTCGCGGGCTGGCGCATGGGGTTTCCTCTGGGGGCGCGGATGAGAACAAAAAGAGAACTCTTGAGTCAAGCGATCATCCGGGGGATGCATGTGTAATCGCTACGAAATCCGGGGTTCTATTAGCCAGATCAGGGCCTTAGCGAATTTGCTCGCGCGCGAGCTTTTTACGACCCCGGCCACGGGCAACCTGGAGCCCCGCGACAGCGTCTATCCGGATCAGGATGCGCCGATCCTAGTGAGTCGGCCGGAGGGCGGCCTGGAACTGCGGCTTGCGCGATGGGGCTTCCCGCCCATCACCGGCAAGTCCGACGTCATCACCAACATCCGTAATCTCAAGAGCAAGTGGTGGAAGGACGTGAACCGCGAATGGCTCACGGCGCCCGCGTACCGCTGCCTTGTGCCGTTCACGGCCTTCGCCGAGCCAGTGCGAAATTCGACCTGGTTCTATACGCCGGCGGCCGAAGTCCCGTGCTTCGCCGGAATTTGGCGCCCGTGGAGCGGCGAGCGCCTCATGGCGACGGGCAAAGCGCGCCGCGAGCGCGTCCACCGCGACGATTGGCACCTGTACGCATTCCTCACGACAGAACCGAATGAGTTGGTGCGCCCGATCCACGAACGCGCCATGCCCGTCATTCTCGTCGATCCCGCCGAGCAAGAAGAATGGCTGGCGGGCGGCGAGGCCAGCCTTCGCTTACAACGCACGTTGCCGGATGCAGACCTCCGAGTGAGGACAACGGTGCCCACGTCGGAAGCGACGCGGGTATGACGACGCGCCGAAATACCGGCAAGGCCGACACCGGCGCACCCGTCGTCTCCGAGGACGTGCCGTTACTGTCGTCCATGACACCCTCAAACCTGTTGAACCTTCACGCGCGCATTATTGACGAGTTGCGCGCCCGCGAATTGATCCGCACATCTAACAATCCCGTCGGTGATTTCGCCGAATATCTCTTTTGCAAAGCCTTCGGCTGGAACCGGACAGGGAACTCGAATGCCCATCTCGATGCGATCGATAGCGACGGCAAGCGTTATCAGATCAAGGCACGGAAGATTACCTCCCATAATGCTTCACGTCAGTTAGGCGCGCTTCGCGATCTTGAGCACGGCCATTTCGATTTTCTCGCCGGCGTTCTTTTTTCTGAAAGGTACGAAGTCCGGCGCGCCATCATTATTCCCCACGCTCTCATTGGCCCGCGCGCGAAGTGGGTTGCCAAAACCAACAGTCACAAATTCTTTCTCCGTGACGAGGTGTGGACGTGGAACGGCGTGACGGACGTCACCGCGGAATTGCAGGCAGTTGATTTTTAGCGCCTGCGCCGCTTCTTTCGTTAGCAGTAGAATATTATTCACAGTCATCGGGGTACGGGCGCCTGGGCTTCGCCCACCGTCGTGCTCGTGAACCGAGCCCGCGAAGGGCGGTCTCGGCCCTCCGGGCTTCGCCCAACTGGCGCAAGCAAGATCCAATGCCATCGCGCTGCCGCGCGCTGAGATTGTTGGTGGCCTGACGCCGCGAAAGCGGGGTGGCGGCGCTCCCTTCTAGTCCCGCCCGGTCGGGCGGCAACCCTCACTACGTTCGGGTGCTCCACTGCGTTGCGCCCCTGCGGGTGCCATCCCTCCCTCAATGGCGGGCCTCTGCGGTCGCTTCATCGCCGCCACCCCTCTTTCGGGGTCAGGTGCGCGGTTTTTAGTGGCGCAGGAGGTCAGCAGATGCGTTCAGACAACACACAGCGAGCCCGTGGTGAGCGCGGGAATCTTTATCAGGAAGTCACCGACAAGATCGTTGCGGAACTGGAACAGGGGCGCTTTCCCTGGGTGCAGCCGTGGGGCGCGGCCAATGCGGGATTAGGCTTGCCCAAGAACGCCGCCACATCGCGCCGCTACAGTGGAATCAATATCCTGATCCTTTGGGGGGCTGTCCACGATAAGCAATTTCGTGGACAAAACTGGCTCACGTTTCGCCAAGCGTTGACCCTCGGGGGATGCGTTCGCAAGGGCGAGAAAGGCACCACGGTTTTCTATGCCGACCGTTTCATTCCCAAGAGCGAACTGGAACGCGCGCAGAAGACGGGAGACGAAGCGAACGCCGTTCCGTTCCTCAAACGCTTCACGGTGTTTAACGTCGATCAATGCGACGGATTGCCGGAAACGGCCTTCGCAGGAATTGCCCCGCTCCCGGAACGCGAAGCCATCCCGCATGCGGAAGACCTGATTAAAGCCACGGGCGCGGACTTTCGCATAGGTGGCGCGCGCGCCTTCTATCAGACGGCGGAGGACTTTATCCAAGTCCCGCCGCAGCCCGCGTTTCATCAGCAGATTGATTACTACCGGACGTGCTTTCACGAACTCGGGCACTGGACCGGAGCCAAGCACCGCTTGGCACGCGATCATTCCGGGCGGTTTGGTTCCCATCCTTACGCGCGCGAGGAACTGGTGGCGGAAATGTCATCGGCTTTCGTGTGCGCGGCGCTTGGGATTATTCCGACCGTGCGCCATGCGGATTACCTCGCGTCCTGGCTGGAAGTCCTGAAAGAGGACAATCACGCGATCTTTCGCGCCGCGTCGCACGCGAGCAAGGCAGCGGATTTCATCCTCGCTTTTGATGCGGGTGCGATGCCCGAGAGCGAGGCCGCATGATCGTCATTCCGCAACATCTTTACGCGCGCCTCGTTGCGAACGGCCAAGCCCCGGACGGCACTGACCATGTGCCCGTCATCAAATTCTTTGATCCGGCGGGCGCGGCGACGTGGCTTATCACCGAAGTCTCGCCCACCGAACCCGACGCGCTTTTCGGATTGTGCGACCTCGGCCAGGGCTTTCCCGAATTGGGATACGTGAGCCTCACCGAACTTAAATCCGTCAAGAACCGGCTCGGTATTCCGTTGGAACGCGACCTGTTCTTTTCCGCCCGTTACCCGCTTTCGGTTTACGCCGAGGCCGCGCGCCGCGCCGAACGCATCACCGAAAACGACACCGATCTTGCCGAGGCCGCGAAGGTTCTCGGCCAAGAGGCGTCCCCCGACGCCGATCCCCCCGCGACCGCCTAACCCCCTCAACACGGAGTATCACCATGACCCTCGCTCATATCGCCCTCGACAATCTTTCGGTTTCCCCGCTCAACATGCGCCATGCCAAAAAAGCCCCGGATACTACGGACCTGCTGCCGAGCATCCGCACGCGCGGCATTCTCATGCCGCTCTTGGTACGACCCAACGGCTCGCCCGACACTTTTGAAATCGTCGCGGGACGGCGGCGGTATTTTGCCGCGCGCACCGTCAAGGAGGAACGCGGCGACTTTCCAATTCCTTCCACCCGCGAAGGCCACACCTGGCAGCTCGTCAAAGGTGTTGCGCTATCTACACTGCTTGGGGTCGGAACGGAAATTGGCTTTGGCGACGACGAAGGTGACTTCATTCGCGCCCTGCGTGAATCCACGCAATCGAATGTGAACCGCGCCGGCCAGCGGATTGTGGGGCGAAATCTCGACATCCAGCCGACCATCACAGTGCGGCAGGGCTGGCCGCTCCGCGTCATCGTTCACAAGGATCTCATCCTACGACCCTATCGAGGCAGGAGGTAAGCATGGCCGACATGAAACTCGCAAAGCTCCCCGACCGTACACCCGTGAAGATCAATCTGGTTGTAAGCCCAGAACTGAATGCCAATCTTCAGGACTACGCCACGCTGTATCAGAAAACGTATGGGCAAGAGGAATCGTTGCCTGAGTTGATCCCATTCATGCTGCAAAGCTTCCTGGATGCCGACCGGAGCTTTGCGAAAGCACGCCGGCTTAAGCTGGAATCCGCCCGATGAGCGAAGCGTTAGCGTCAGCCCAGCCAACACCTGTCCTCGTGAAGGTTCAACGGGCGGCAGAACTATCGGGCTATCCGAAATCATTCATTCGGAAGACGTTCATATGCGAAGCGAAGCGACCAAAAAACATTCCGCCGCCGCCGCCACATCAACACCGGGGTCGTGCCGTGTACATCTACGCAGACAAGATCCGGGATTGGGTTCTGGAAGTTGAAGTGTTTCTCGCGAGACAAGGTCGGAAAAGCAGCCGCGGGCGACCTACGGTAGCCGAGCGGATCGCACGAAGAAGCAGCTGTTCAAGCTAACGCCCTAGCGCCGATGCCATTCGAACGCGCCAGAATCGAATAGTTAGTCGCGAGTAAGTCAGGAGGCAGCCTTCGAGCTGGGGCGGGTCGTCGACGTCCCGGTTCGACCGAAAGCTGCTGACCATGGAAAACGGGGCGATTCCACTCGCTAACGTTCTGCGCCGACTGTTAACGTCCGGCGAGCGACAAGCAAAATGCGCTTTCTCCAAACGTAATCAATAGCTTATGCGATTTAGTAAAAAAACTTGCGCCAGTTCGAGGGTAAGATTATCTTACCAAATGTAAGGAGCGCGAGCATGACCCACGACGACGCGAAAAAGGCACTTTTATCGGTGTTAGAGAACATCCAGACCGTAAGTGGTCTCGATTGCCCGCCTTTGCAAGGGACGGATATCCCCACCAAGGTCCTCCCCAAATTCGACAGCACCATATGGCCCGTGGCTACCACCCTCGTGGCACGCAAACTCGGCGTCTCCATTCCCAACAACGTACATATTTTTGGTGGCGAACATGGAGCACCCCTTTTGTCGGTAGATCAAATCGCCTCGGCGATCTGCAAGCAGTCCAAGCCTCTCCCGGCCGCAGCATGAGCACAGACGAACAATCTCGCCGCAAAGCGATGGCCGAGCGACTAAAGCAGGCCCGTCGACTTTCCGGGTTGAGTCAAGGACAGGTGGCTCAACGCATGAATCTGCATCGACCGTCGATTTCGGAGATCGAAGCCGGCAATCGTCGTGTCAGCGCCGAAGAGCTGAGCCAGTTCGCAGAAATCTACGACGTGAGCCTGTCGTACCTCGCCGGCGAGGGTGACGATTCTCTCGCCATTGAAGACCCGCGCCTCAAGCTTGCCGCTCGCGAATTGAAGAAGTTGTCGCCTGAGTCGCTGGACAATCTTCTCAAGGCGCTTGCCGCCATGCGCGCCAGCGATGAGGACGCCAAAGAGTGACCGATCGCAAAGGCCTTTTCCGCCAAGCCGTCGCTGCGGCTGTCGAGTTGCGCGACAAAACGGGCTTCGACCAATTCGGTCCCGCCGACCCGTACCTTGCTGCACAGAAGCTTGGCGTGAAGGTCCTTTTTCTCGACGTGAGCATGGAAGGGTTTTACTTCAAGGGCGCCGCACCGCGAATCCTGTTGTCGGCGTTGCGGCCGCTTCCTCGTCGGGCTTTTACCTGCGCCCACGAACTTGGCCACCATCACTTCGGTCATGGCTCCACGATGGACCAGCTTCAAGCCGACGAACGCGCGGACTCCAACAAGCCCGAAGAAATCCTTGCCAACGGCGTAGCCTCTTTCTTCCTCATGCCCACTGTCGGCCTTCGCGGTGCCTTCGCGCGGCGGGGCTGGTCCATCGCCAAGCCGACACCTCTCCAGCTTTACACGGTCGCATGCGAATTCGGTGTTGGCTACGACACGCTGTTGAATCACCTGAGCTACACACTCAAGGAGATCGGATCTGCGCACACGGCCGAACTCGACCGATGGGCGCCGCAGCGCATTCGCCAGCAACTGCTCAAGGATGATTTCGACTCCTTTGTGGTGGTCGATGCCGAAAGCCTGGCGCAGCACTACGATGTTGAACAAGGTGCCGCCATCATCCTCCCACTCGATGTGGATGTGGAGGGCCGCGCCTTGGAGCATCTGGGCTCTTACACGAATTTTGATCTGTACGGCGCCGTTAAGCGCGGAAAGGCCACCGCATCCTGGGGAAAGAAAGTCTGCACTATCAGAGTTCAGCCCAAGGCCTACGTTGGAGCTGCTGTGAACCGCTTTGAGGAGGATCCCGATGAAGACGATTAGCGCGTTGCTCGAAGCCGACAACCTGTCGCTTGGTTGGGCGAAAGTTGTCGATCAGTTATCGCGGCCCGGCGTCGAACGCATCGCGCCGTTGACGCTGTCGATCTCCGGCTTCGATGACAACGGCGTCGCTGCCGAAATCCCGGAAATCCGCCAAGCCGTCGATGCCTTTCTCGAGGCTCAAGGCAAACGCGATACCGAGAATGTTGCCTGGACGATCTTCCCGGAACGCTATCACCAGATTGCGGGCGGTGACCGCGAGAAGTTCTTCGAGCTGTTCATCGAGAGCTTTCAACGCGTCCAGGACTTCAACGCCCGCAATAACAAGCGGGGATCGTACTTTCAGCGCCTCGTTGACTTGAACGGCAACGGCAAAGGCCCCAATCAGCTCAAGTGGATGCTCGATGACTACGATGAGCATCCGAAGGCGCGCCGCACGTCGAAGTTCCAGGCTACCACTTTCGATCCTGCGCGCGACTATACCTCGACCGGTCAGTTGGAGTTTCCCTGCCTCCAACAGGTCAGCTTTGTGCCTGACGACGGTGACCTCTATGTGAACGCATTTTATGCCACGCAGCAGATCGCCCGTAAGGGATACGGCAACTATTTGGGCCTTGCCCGTCTCGGAGCCTTTATGGCGCGCGAAATGGAACTGCGCCTAACCCGCCTCAACATCTTTGTCGGTGTCGCCAAGATGGACGTCGGCAAGACTGAAGCCGACTTTCAGGCCTTGCTTGCGGTCGCGAAGAAACATCTCGCCGCGCAGAAAGGCGCCGCGGTTGCCGCGTGAAACCCTCCCGCGAAGCTACGCCGCGTTCGACGGCGCTGACAAAACTAAAAACTACGACCGTCTATGATCTTTATTGGCGGTTCGCCGTCGAGCGCCAAGACGTCTACTTTCGGCGCCTCGAGGGCGAAGCTCCGCCCTGGACCGGCGATGCGATTTTGCAGCAGTTCAAGTTCACCAATGCCTATCGCGCGGCGGACCGGGTGAGCCAGTACCTCATAAGGAACGTCATCTACCGCAAAGACTATCCCGATTCGGCGAAGGAGGTCGTCTTTCGCATCCTGCTGTTCAAGCTGTTCAACAAAATATCGACGTGGCAGCTCCTGGAGGATCAAGTCGGACCTCTGCATTGGCAGAGTTTCGATTTCGAGGCCTATGACGCGGTGTTGTCCAAGGCCGCCAAGAAAGGAAGCAAACTCTATTCTGCGGCCTACATCATTCCGCCTGTGAGCCTTAGCAGCTCCGGCATCAAACATCATGGTCACTTGCGTCTGATCGAGATGATCCTCCGCGGCGACTTTGTGCCGCGTCTGCAACAGACGCAAAGCCTGCAAGAGGTTTTCGCGCTTCTCAAATCCTTCCCGTCGTTGGGCGATTTTCTCGCCTTCCAACTCGCGATCGACTTGAACTATGCGACCGTGATCAATCATGACGAGGCTGAGTTTGTAGTCGCGGGACCTGGCGCAAGGGACGGCCTAGCCAAAACTTTCGTGGGCGTAGAGGACGTGGACCCGGTGGACCTAATCCGCCTGATGATGGATCGCCAGGAGGCAGAATTCGCGCGGCTTGGTTTAAACTTCAAGACACTTTGGGGACGGCGTCTTCAGCTCATCGATTGCCAAAATCTGTTCTGTGAGATCAGCAAGTACACGCGTGTCTCGCATCCGGAAATCCAGGGTCTCTCGGGCCGCACGCGCATTAAACAGATCTTCCGGTCCGAGGCGCAGCCGGTTCAGCCATGGTTCCCGCCGAAGTGGGGTTTGAACGACCGCATTCCAAGTTATCCGGCCGCGCAAGGTTCGCGCGATTTGTTGGGAGGAGCAAAATGAACTTCGCTGACTATCAGCAAAAGGCGCTGCTGACCGACCGCACGCCGACGCTGGAGGGCGATCCAGAGGCCTCGCGACTCATCCCACTTTTGGGCCTATCTGGTGAGGCCGGCGGGCTGCTCACGGAATACAAGAAACGCCTGCGCGACGGGCCGAGCCATGTCCGGTTCGTTGAACGCGTAGCCGAGGAACTGGGCGATATTCTTTGGTATGTGTCGAACCTCGCGAGTAAGTACGACCTCGCCTTGGAGGATATTGCCGCGCAGAACCTCGCCAAGGCCGCCGACCTTCATGGCACGAACGCATCTGCCGGCGCGGATACAACAACCGCCCAGGATAGCGAGAAGTTCCCGCGGCAGTTTACAATCACGTTCACGGAGGTGCAGGAGCGGGGACGAGTTGAGGTGCGTGCGCAAATGGATGGGCGCCTGCTCGGGGCGGAGCTCACCGACAACGCTTATGATGACGATGGCTATCGCTTCCATGACGTGTTCCATATCGCCAATGCCGCGATTCTCGGGTGGTCGCCGGTACTACGCGGGCTCATGCGTATCAAGCGCCGCAGCGTCCCGAAGATAGACGAGGTCGAGGACGGCGGACGCGCCGCCGTGATCGAGGAAGGCGTCGTTGCTCTTGCCTTCGACTATGCACGGGGTCATCAGTTTCTCGAAGGCGTGTCCGATATTGATACGCAGGTACTGCGCACGATCCAAGGCATGTGCGGCCACCTGGAAGTGGCCTCACGGCCGCTGACCTTGTGGCGTAAAGCCATCCTCGAAGGCTTCAAGGTCTGGCGCGAAGTCGTGAAGAATCGCGGTGGCATTGTCCATGCCGACTTGGACGGAGGCGAAATCCGTTATCTCGGTATCGCACCGAGTGCGACCACCACGGCCGCAACACTCGTGTCCGAGTGAGAAAAGCTGCACAGTAGTGAGGAGATGCCCGCCTCTGCGGCTGCAATCTTCGCTGCGCCATGGAGCATCAGGATCGGTTTTCCGGACGGCTCCGATGAAACGACGATGTCCGTGTGAGCAACGCCTTTGGGTCCACCGAGTGCTTTGTAGGTGGCTTCCTTGGCGGCGAACCGCGCCGCTAACCGCGCTAGCCTGTCAACGCCGGTGCCAACAGACGTGAGCTCGTCGTCGCTGAAGCAGCGACGCAGAAGTTCCACGTCGTCCGCGCCGTACAGCTGTCGGAATCTTTCAAGTTCGATAAGGTCGAGACCCAGGCCTACAAGTGTCGTCGGACCGGGTGCCAATTAGCGCGCGGCGCTGCGGCGCAGGGCGGCGTCGGGAATCTTCTCAAGCGCGTCCTTACGGTCGTCGGCAAACTTCTTCGCGTCGCGGACAACGCGGGTCATTTCGGATTCATGCCGGCCCTTGAGGACAGTCTTATAGGAACCGGACTCAGACCCGCTTTTCTGCGTATTAACGTTATACGTGCGGCTCTTGAGGCCCATTGGAATCCTCCAAGTCTTTCAACTCCTTCAATACCAGATCGAAGAAGTCTTTTACAGCTCCCTCAACGACATCCATTGCAGTGGCTGTCGCATCGTCTTGATTTAACGGCGAATTTCCGTCCAGCTGTACCAGGAGCCGCGGTTCGCCCGTACTCTTATCTAAGATCGGAATACACATTATCCAGGCCGAAGAGGGCCACCTGACCTTACGCCGCAGCCGATTCCCGTCCCCCGGAAGGTCGAAAAACGGCTGCAAGGGGTAGATTTCCAGCCGGCTCTCCTTGTCCGCCCACGCCAAGCCGGCGACCGAACCCTCCAAGGGGACCAACATGGCCTCATCGGCGTCATCGTCAAAACCGACGCAATAGGAGAAGCGGAGAGATCGAGTATAACCGCGGTCCAAACGCCCTACCGCGACCCGTACACGGTGGGCGGTGCCTCTTCCGCCGGGGGACAAGCCAAGGCCGTCCTCCGCCAGAGATTGGGCGACTTGGCACGCGTCGCGGTAGATCGCCGGCAATCGAGTGAGCCGTTTGGCCAACCAAACCTTTGCGGCTTGGGAAACATTCTTAACCTCGCGCCGCGCCATCTCACCCGTGACGTCAAAGTCGAGTACGTCGATCTTCGTCGGTAGCGCCAGCCGCTCGGTCGGGCCTGAGACGCGGGTATTCAATTCACCGGAGCCGAAGAGCGCTGTTCGGACTGCGGCGCCCATCCATTGATGGGGATGAACCGCGTCGGTATCCGGGGCGTCTTCGATTTCAACAGCGATCGTGATCGCGCCGGGATCCAATTCACGCTCCTCGTCAAACGGCCATGCCGGCAAATTCGAAACGATGCCTCCGTCGACATGCAGTTCGTTGTCGATAGGCCAAGGCGCGAAGATGATCGGAAGACAAAGCGATGCAGCGACGGCATCGGCTACGGGAGTTAACGGTGTTCGTTCCGGCGAAAAAAGGTGAAGACGCCCCTGTGAAAGGTTGGCGCTCACGATCTTCAAGGAAGGTAGGTCGCCGCGCCCGAAATCGGACATACGGACCACGCGGTCCTTCTCCTGAGGAAACATCTTTTCTTGAAGAAGTTGACCCAGCGCCGTTCTCAATTTCGACAGGTTCGCCAGGCCGCCGACGATTCTGCGGTACACGAACCATACGGCCGTACCGATCACGACAAAGCTGATGCAGGCTACCCAAAAGGTATAGCTCGGCGCGATCTTGGTTGCGGCCCACGTGAGCAACAAGGGAAGAACCCATGCTCCAACTAACGCGGTGCCGAATATCCAGCGGTGCCGTGTAAGCCACCGAAAGACCTTGATCCTGGCCCACCCGCCGCGCCCAAAAAGATCGGTCACGCGCTGGATACTGGTATCGATCGTCGTCAACTTTGCGAGGATCGTGTGCTCGTTGCCCGGGTTTATCAGATCGTCGGCCGTGAACCCCGCGGCCGCAAGCGTGGCCACAATCGATCCGGCGGACGTACCCGCCAGGCCCGCAAACTGAACTGCGCTTTGTTCAAGGGCCTTGAGCGCTGCGACATGGACTATGCCCTTGGCGCCACCTCCCGAAAACGCAACAAAAACCCGTTGCTTCATTGCTCCCCGCAGCCAACCAAGTTAAACGCACGATCATGCTCAGCTCGCCATAAAAGTGCCCACAGCTCGATTTTGCACGTCATTTATTGTTTCGGCCGTGTCTTCTTGCCCAGGATATGCCAGATATTCCGCAAGGGAGTGTTCCGGCTATGTCCCGCGTAACTGTCGGAAAATGGGGAAAGAACTTGGCGATTCGGGTTCCCGTTAGGCTGGCGAAGACCTTAGGTCTCAGCGCGGGGGACGAGGTCGAAATTGAGGTCAAGGACGGGGATATCGTTATTCATCGTCCCGCTGCCCTCAATCGCGCCGACGCGATAAAAGCGGCCGAGGACATTCTCAAGAACGCGAAGGGGCATTCGCTGGGCGGGTCTTCAATAAAGGAACTGATTAACGAGGGTCGCCGGTGACGCTCATTCTCGACGCCTGGACCGGCTTGCCGTCCAGATCGATCGGGAGACCGACAAGCGCGGTTGGGGGAAGACGCGAGACCTGTCCGTCCTGTGCGGCCTTTCCATTTTCGATGCGGCATAACTAGAGCTGGCATTAAGACGCCGGGCGATCCTTGCGACGCAGGGCAGAAAGCGGGAATAGAAGTAGTGTATGATCGCTGAAACGGAGCACCTACCTAAGCGTGTGTGATGCTTGGAAATTTTCGTTGACACGTTTTTGCGCGTCGTAAGCTTCGATATCTTTCGGAAATAGTTTTTGGAGCAATTTGGAGCACTGTTGAGGAATCTCGGGGAATTTCGGTGACACTCAGGGAACCAAGAAAGGCCCGAGAAATAAGGCTTTCTGAGATTTCTCCAATGTTATCAAAACCCCAAAATTCGCCTTCCAAGCTTACGACGAGGGTTCGATTCCCTTCACCCGCTCCAATAAAATCAATAATTTACGCTTCGGCCATCCAAAAGCGTGGTCCGCACCGGGCCCGCGTGCCGGAACCGCGTGCCAGAACCGCGTGTAAGTGTGGCGCAGCGGGAACTGTCTCACACGGACCTTCGATAGCCTTCGGGAGGTTCAGGAATGCGCGTGGATCGCCGAGGGTAGGGGGGGCGACGTCCCTGCTCCCGGGCAGGCAGGCCGATAACCCTGGCGCAGGGCTGCGTGGGCGATGGCGGGAAAGCACGCGGGCGTCTCCGCTAATTGTATCAATCCGCGCTCTGGGTCCGATGACGAAAAAATCCGCTCGGGTTGAGGGTGATCCGGCGACCGCAGCTATCGACGGTCTTGGTCCCAGCAAAAACCTGTCCTCAAACGGACAGTGCGCGCGATGAGCCATTTAACGTTCAATCGAAAGCGCATAATCGTCGGAATCGTTTGGGCGACAGCGATGCTTTGCCTGGCAAGCTTCTTCCTGGAATGCGGGTTGTTTGGCGAACGCGATAAAGCGCTCTTTCTGGGAAGCTTGGTTTTGCTTACTATCCGTTTGCGGTACGTGGGGCCACCTCTTCGCGCATTGCAGTAGACAAACACGGGCGAGGGGTGAGGGCCGAAACGGCTGGTTGCCGACCATTTCGAACGCGCGGGACAACGAGGCCCGATGAGCGGTCTGCTAGATAGTTTAAACATAAACCGTTCTTGCGCGGAAAACGATTTAACCATAAAGTAATATTGGCATTGATTTTTCGGCGGTGCCGAATGACTCGATCTTTCGGGGGCGGGATTGAGTTCATAAAGATTAGTTTGTTCCCTTTGTTTAACAGGTAACGGCGCCAAGTCCGCTGTTGAAGTCGTCATTCGCGCACGGGGGATGCATATGAATCTGGGTTCTAATCAAGTCGTTTTGGGCTCGAAGATAAAGGCGCGGACCTGGGCGGCCATGCCGCTTGCGGCCACACCCATCATGGCCGCGATCCTCGTGGCAGGCGCCGCGACCAGCGCGCGGGCCCAGCAAACGGCGCAATCGCAATCTGCGCAGATCGAAGAAGTTGTCGTCACGGGGACGCGCATCGTCCGCGACGGCTACGAAGCCCCGACCCCGGTCTCCGTCATCGGCGTCGAGCAGATGCAGAACCAGGCGACATCGAACCTCGCCGACTTTGTGAACACACTGCCGAGCCTCGCGGCCAGCGCCACGCCGCAGTCGGGCGCCGCCACGGTCACCAGCGGGCGCGCGGCGGTCAACAGCCTCAACCTGCGCGGCCTCGGCTCCGAGCGCACCCTGACCTTGCTCAACGGCAAGCGCGTCGTGGGCGGCATCATCACCGGCGTTGCGGATATCTCGGAATTTCCGCAGCAGTTGATCACGCGCGTGGACGTGGTCACCGGCGGCGCTTCGTCGGCTTACGGCTCCGACGCCGTGTCGGGCGTGGTGAACTTCATCCTCGACACCGAATACCAGGGCGTGAAGGGCGAACTGTCGGGCGGCGTCACCACCTACGGCGACAACCGCAACTTCAAGATCGCCATGACCGGCGGCACGGCATTTGCCGAAGGCCGCGGCCACTTCCTGATCAGCGGCGAAATGGCCAACGACGACGGCATCCTCGTGCCCAACCGCGCGTGGAACCTGACCGGGTCGTCCTATCTGACCAATCCGGCCTATACCGCCACCAACGGCCAGCCGCAGCTGATCCGTCGCGACCAGACCGGCCTCGCGGTCGCGACCCTCGGCGGCCAGATCGCGGCCGGCCCGCTCAAGGGCGTCGCTTTCGGTCCCGGCGGCACCCCGTACAACGTGGTGTTCGGTTCGCTCATCTCCTCGCCGATGATGCAGGGCGGCAGCTGGGTGTCGTCCTCGCACAAGGGCATTTTCGGCACCGCGCTCCTGCCGCGGCAAGAACGCCAGAATGTCTACACCTACGCGTCGTACAAGGTCAGCGACAACTGGAAGGTGTTCGGCGAAGCGTCCTGGGCGCATATGAATTCCGAATCGCGCAGCACGCCGGTGTTCTATCCCGGCAACCTGACCATGAAGTCGGACAACGCTTTCCTGCCGGCGTCCCTGTCGGCGGCGGCGATCGCGGCCGGGCCCACGTTCGCCTTCGGCACCATGAACGGCGACCTCGGCGCCCAGCAGCCCTTGTACGACCGGCGCATCCTGCGATTCATGGTCGGTACCGAAGGGGTCATCGACGCCTTCGACACGGTCTGGAAATTCGACGCCCACGTGTCGTCGGGCTTCAATATGAGCACGACGATCTCCGGCAACACTATCAACGTGCCCAAATACCTGCAGGCGATCGACGCGGTTCGCAACCCGGCCAACGGCACGATTGTCTGCCGGTCGACGCTCACGGCGCCCACCAACGGCTGTGTGCCGCTCAACCTGTTCGGCCGCGGCGTGGCGAGCCAGGCGGCGAAGGACTACGTCCGCGCCGATCCGTACAACATCATCCGTCTGAAGCAGCAGGTGGGGGCGTTCAACTTCAGCGGCGAACCCTTCTCCACCTGGGCCGGCCCGGTGGCGGTCGCCTTCGGCGCCGAGCACCGCGAAGAGAGCACGCGTCAGGCGGCGGACCCCGGTGTCTACAACACCAGCCTCTATTTCTTCCAGGTCGGCATTCCGTTCTCCGGCAAGTACACGGTGAATGAAGGCTATGTCGAAGTCGCCGTGCCGCTGGCGAAGGACGTGGCCTGGGCGAAGGCGTTCGACCTGAACGGCGCCGTGCGCGCCACCGATTATTCCACGTCCGGCTACGTCACGACCTGGAAGATCGGCGCGACCTACAGCCTGATCGACGATATCCGCTTCCGCGGCACCTATTCTCGCGACATCCGCGCGCCGCACCTGGCCGACCTGTTCCAGGCCGGCACCACGTCGCCGAACACCATCCGCGATCCTTTCAACAACAACGTCAACGCCAATAACCGCGTCACCACCACCGGCAATCCGTTGCTGGGGCCTGAAAAGGCCAACACGCTCGGTCTCGGCGTGGTGCTGCAGCCGTCGTTCTTCCCGCGGTTCAGCCTGTCGTGGGATTACTATCGCATCAACATCAAGGACGCGATCAGCAGCCTGAATGCGCAGCAGCTGATCGACCTGTGCTACACCGGCGTGCAGTCGGCGTGCGACAAGTTCACGCGCATCATCGATGCTGGCAGCCCGCTGATCGTGTTCACGCAGAGCCCGCTGAACTTCGCCACCGAGAAGGCGGCCGGCTACGACATCGAAATGAGCTACCGCCAGCCGCTGGAGGAATGGTCGCCGAACTGGCAGGGTGACCTGACCTTCCGCGGTCTCGCGACCCACTACATCAAGGACGTGCTGGCCAGCGGCGTCATCGGCTCGATCCCGAACGACCAGGTCGGCCAGCTCAGTTCCTCGAAGCCGTCCTGGCGCTGGGATCTCGGCGTCAACTACACGCTCAACCCGGTCAGCGTCTCGTTCAACGCGCGCGGCTTCAGCGCCGGCGTGTTCAACAACAACTACATCCAGTGCTCGAGCGGCTGCCCGGCCTCGACCACCAACAACACCACCATCGACGACAACCACCTCGATGGCGCTCTCTACTTCGACTTGTCCGCGACCTACCGGCTGCCGGTCGAGGCGGCGCAGACCGATCTGTTCTTCAGTGTCCGCAACCTGACCAACCGGGACGCCGGGATCGTTCCTTCCGGCCCGGGCGCGTCGGTGTTCTCGACCAACGAGTCCAACTCCGCTCTTTACGACTTGATGGGGCGCGCCTTCCGCGTCGGCGTACGGTTCAAGATGTGACCGGGGTACGCCTGCCTCCCGACAATAAGATGGCGCCGGCTCGGTCCACGAAGCCGGCGCCATCGCCGTACGGGTAACAACGACAGCGCGTTTCGTCCTGATGCGTAACAGGCGGATTGACGGCCGGCGGGAATGTTCGGTCTCAAGTGATGGAACATTCCATGGCCTCGACCCCCAACAATCTGGCGCAGGTGGCGGATTTTGAGGAAGCCGGCGCGGGCCGACACGAAAACCTGCGGTTCTGGCTGCGATTGCTTACCTGCACAATGCTCATACAAACGAAAATTCGTGGGCGCCTTGATCTCCAGTATTCGGTAACGCTTCCGCAATTCGATCTCCTGGCCCAACTTGACCGTATGCCCGAGGGTTTGACGATGAGCGGGCTGAGCGAGCGCCTGATGGTCACGAATGGGAACGTCACCGGGATTGTCCAGCGCCTGGAAGCCGAGGGGCTTGTAGATCGGCAGATTTCGAAGACCGACCGTCGTGCGGTTTCGGTTCGACTGAGCCGAAAGGGCCAGCTTCTATTTCGCGAGATGGCGCGGCATCATGAAGAATGGATAAACCAGATTCTTGCTGATATTCCGGCGGCAGATATTGATCTCATGATGAGCCTCCTGGCCCGCACGAAGGAAGCCGTGCGCGCCGCCGACTTGGGCCCGGCGCCGGTCAAGCATGCGAACCGCACGCATGGCCGCGCGGCACGCTGAGGCAGCCTCAGCCCCCGGCGCCGTCACATTGACGCCGCGGGCATCGTCTTCCATCCGCGCTATGTCGATATGGCCGGCGAAGTTGCCGAGCGACGGCTCGTGGAGGACGTCGGCCGAACGTCTCTGAAGGCGGCGATCTCCCGCACCTGCGGGCGGGCGGCGCGGCCAGGAACGGTGGTCGTTCCCGCGCGCGTGTCGCGTCCTTTGCCCCGGCACACGGGCCGAAGGCCTTGCGCGGAAAGGTGAATGAGCGCACCAATCATGCGAACGAAGCGCAAGTCGTAGCGTGAGGGGCCGGGGGTGGGTTAGCCCATATGATGTCGGAAAAGCGTTGTTACCCGAAAGCCCGGTGGGGTCCGTGCACGCCGCCGGGAATGCGGCAATCGCCAAAGGGATAATATTTGCGTTGAATATATTTTATACATATAGCAAATTTTCACGGGCTGATTTTCCGTTAGACGTGCGCGTGCGCAGCGTACTGCGCCGCGGTTAGGAGCGAGTCGGTGAGAAGAGTGCCCGAAATGCCGCTGCGTCAATTTTCGAACCGGCGCCTTTTTTCCATGGCTGGCACGATTGTCGCGTGTTTCGCGACCGCAAATTGCTCGCAGCCTCCCACCGCGCACCGGGTGGCGGCGGTCGCCCAACAAGCATCGCCACCAGTGACGTCGGAGCGCCGCCTGCGTCTCCTGACCTCGGATCAATACCTCAACACCCTCGCTTATGTGTTCGGGCCGAATGTGCGCCCCGATGCGCGGTTCGCGCCGCTGCAACGAACGGACGGCCTGCTCACCGTCGGCACCTCGATCGCGGGTGTCACCGCCGCGCAGATGGAAGTGTATCAAAAGACCGCGGTGTCGGTGGCGACGCAGGTCGTCAATCCCGAGAACCGGAAATTCCTGATCCCCTGCACACCGAAGTCGGAAACGGCGCGTGACGACGCCTGCGCCCGCATGTTCCTGAAAAAGGTCAGCCGTTTCCTGTATCGCCGTCCGCTCGACGAAAAGCGCCTCGAGGAGTGGGTCGTCCAGGCCGGCGACGGCGCCGACCGCCTGAAGAACTTCTACACCGGCCTCGGCTCCGCGCTCGAGGGCATGCTGTTCAATCCGCAAGTCTTGTTCATCTCCGAGCGCCTCGAGGCCGACCCGAGGACGCCCGGCGCCATGCGCCTCGATTCCTATTCCCTGGCCGCGCGCCTGAGCTTTTTCCTCTGGAACGCCGCGCCGGACGATCTGCTCCTGAAGGCCGCGGAGAAGGGCGAGTTGCATACGGACAAGGGGCTGGCGGCTTCGGTCGACCGCATGCTCGCGAGCTCGCGCCTCGAGTTCGGAGTGCGGGCCTTCTTCGACGATATGCTCCAGTTCGACCTGTTCGATACGCTGGCCAAGGACGGGACCATCTATCCGAATTTCACCGCGACCACGGTGCTGGACGCGCGGGAACAGACGCTGCGCACTATCGTCGATCAGCTGATCGTCAAGAAACGCGACTACCGCGATCTGTACACGACCCGCGAAACCTTCCTTTCCCCGTCGCTGGCGGCGCTCTACCGGCTGCCGAGCACCGGCGGCTGGGTTCCCTACGAGTTCCCCGCCGACAATCCGCGCATGGGCATGTTGACCCAGATCAGTTTCCTGGCGGGCCACTCGCATCCAGGCCGCAGTTCCGCGACCTTGCGCGGCAAGGCCTTGCGCGAATTGCTGCTGTGCCAGCCGGTTCCGCGCCCGCCCGCCAACGTAGATTTCTCGGCCGTGGAGAACCCCAAGTCGACCCACCGCACCGCGCGCGACCGCGTCACCGCGCATCTCGCGAACCCGGTCTGCGCCGGCTGCCACAAGATCACCGATCCCATCGGTCTCGCGCTGGAGAATTTCGACGGCGCCGGCCGCTACCGCGCCACCGAGCGCGGCGCCGTGATCGACGCCAGCGGCAATCTTGACGGCAAGGCGTTCACCGACGTCACCGGCCTGGCGCGGGCGCTGCACGATCATCCGGCACTGACCAGCTGTGTCGTGAAGCGCGCCTACGCCTACGGGACCGGCGGCCCGGCGGACGAGGGCAGCCGCACCGTGCTGGAGGCCCTCGACAAGCAATTCGCGGCGGACGGCTACAGGATTCCCAACTTGTTGCGCGCGGTCGCGACGTCGCGCGCGTTCTCGCAGATCGCGACGAATTCCGCGGCAACGGCGGATACTTCGTCGCCTGCCGGCACCGCCGTAAAGTGACACACAGGAGGAGGTCTCATGATTGACTTCAGTCGGCGGCGCGTCCTGAGGGGCGTTCTGGACGGCGGCGCCGTCACGGTGGCCCTGCCGCTGCTCAATTGCTTCCTGAACGGCAACGGCACCGCCATGGCCGACGGTTCGGCGATGCCGGTACGCTTCGGCACCTGGTTTTGGGGGCTGGGGATGGCCAAGAACATCTTCGTGCCGAAAAAGACCGGCGCGGACTTCGACTTGCCGGAAGAAATCGCGATGCTGGCGCCGGTGCGCAAGGACATCAATCTGTTCACCAACATGCAGGCGTTCCGCGACACCGAGGCGAACCGCTGCCATTTCACCGGCTGGGTCATCAATATGACGGGCGCCGCGCCGAAGAACGGCCAGAACACGCCCGGCGAAACCATCGACATGACGGTCGCGAACCAGATCGGCCGCACCACCCGATTCAAGACGTTGAATGCGACGGCGACGGGCGATCCGCGCTCGACGGTGTCCTATGAAGGCCTCAATGCGCCTTCGACCGCCGAATTCTCGCCGATGAATTTTTACACGCGCCTGTTCGGGCCGGACTTCCAGGATCCCAACGCGCCGGACTTCAAGCCCAATCCGCAAACCATGGTCCGGAAAAGCGTGCTTTCCGGCATGCTCGACGACGTCAAGGCGCTCGAGCGGGACGTCGGGCCGGAAGACAGGGCCAGGCTCGACCAGTACCTCACCGGATTGCGGCATATCGAGCAGCAGTTCCAGCAGCAACTCACCAAGCCCGAGCCGCGCGCGGCCTGTGTCGCGCCGAAGGCGGTGACGCGCGAGCCCGCCGCCGGCGGCGACGCGGAACTCTACAAGGCGCGCCACGAGATGCTGACGAACCTGATGGTCATGGCCGTGGCTTGCGACCAGACCCGCGTGTTCAACATGAACTACTCGGCCGCGTCGGCGAACACGATCAAGGCGGGCTACGAAAAGCCGCACCACACCACCACGCACGAGGAACCCGTGGACGACAAGCTTGGCTACCAGCTGAATTGCTCGTGGTTCACGCGCCGGGCGATGGAATCCTGGGCCTACTTCGTGAAGGCCTTTGGCGACATGAAGGAAGGCGACGGCCGTCTGATCGACAACGTCCTGATCTATGCCGTAACCGACCATGGCTTCGCGCGGGTGCATTCGCTGGACGGCATGCCGGCATTCACCGCCGGCCGCGCCGGCGGACGCGTAAAGACCGGCGTCCACGTCGCCACGGATAACGCCACGGTGGCGCGCCTCGGTTACACCGTGCAGCGTGTCATGGGGCTGGACATCCCCTCGTGGGGCACGCGCAGCAACAACACGTCCAAAGAGTTCGGTGAAATCCTGGTTTAGGGTGCGATATGCGACGTTTCCCCAACGCGACGCTGACCTTGGCGCTGGCGGTTTTCGCCGTCGCTTCCGGCCTTGGCGCGCACCCTGCCCATGCACAGCGCGCGGCCGAGCGGGAGACCTACGAGCCTGTGCCGATGCCGCCCGGGTTCCAGGTGACCAACACCGAACTCGAGGGCCCGGTGTTCGCCGACGCACAGGGGCACACCCTTTACGCGTGGCCGCGAGGCGGACAGCGCAACGGCGATGCCGGCGAACAGAAGGGCCGTCCGACCTGCGACGACACCAGATACACGGTCACTTCGGGCCTCATGAGCCCGTATCCCGCCGGCCTGGAATTGCCGGAGCTGGATACGCGCCCGACCTGCGTGCAGATCTGGCCGCCGGTGCTGGCGGCGGCCGACGCGAAGCCGGTGGGGAAATGGACCATCGTCGACCGCAAGGACGGCGCCAAGCAGTGGGCCTATGACGAGTATGCGCTCTACACGTCCGTCCTTGACGAAGTCCCCGGCGATACGCGTGGCGGCCGCAAGGTTTCGGGCCGCGGCGGCGCTGGCGGCGACGGTGGAACCCCGCGCGTGGTCGTGGCGCCGCCATCCGACGTTCCGGCGCAGTTCGGCGTTTTCTCCGTTAGGTCCGGCCGCCTGCTGGCGCTCTCGACCGGTTTCTCGGTCTACGCCTACGATAAGGATACCCCGTCAAAATCCGGTTGTACCGGGGCCTGCCTGCGCGATTGGATTCCGGTGCTCGCCGGCGAGACCGCGGTTTCCAAAGGGGATTGGACCGTTTTGGAGCGGGAACCGGGCGTAAAGCAGTGGGTGTTCCGCAAGAAGCCGCTCTATACCCGGCTCGCCGACGATACCGTGCGCAGTCTGGAAGGCGCGGACGAGCCCGGCTGGCATAACGTCTATACACAGGCCTGGCCCGCGCCGCCGAAAGAATTCACGGTTCACGATTCTTATGCCGGCCAGGTTCTGGCGGATGCACGGGGTCATGCGGT
The DNA here is from genome assembly GCA_019694335.1 of Rhodospirillaceae bacterium. Taxonomy (GTDB): domain Bacteria; phylum Pseudomonadota; class Alphaproteobacteria; order Rhodospirillales; family Rhodospirillaceae; genus SHVO01. The sequence goes on from JAIBCD010000011.1 coordinate 59,495, forward strand.
CTACATCTATAACTGCATCGACGACGCCCTCGATCAGCAGTCGTGCGATCACCCCGGTGCCCCCCAGGCCTATCGCCTCGCGGTTTGCGGCGGCGGCGACGCCGCGCGGTGCCTGACGACCTTCCCGTACGTCTTGGCGCCGAAAGACGCGAAAAGCAACAACCGCACCTGGACCGCGGTCGACATCGATCCGAAAACCGGCCGTCATGCCGCGCCCGGGCAGGCGGATGCGCTGCATGTCTGGGCTTATCGCGGACGCCCGGTTTTCACGTATGCCGGCGACAAGAAGCCCGGGCAGGTGGGCGCCGACGGCTGGGGTGAATTTCACGGCACGCGCAACGGCTTCAAGGCGTTCTGGTTGCGCGACGATTTCAAGGGAAACGCGGGTTGAGAAGCGCCCGATCTGGAGATCATCCGATGACACATATGCTGCAGACTTCGCTGCTCGCCGCCGGTTTGCTGTTGGCGCCGGCCGCTGCTTCCAGTGCGCGGGCGCAGGACGACAGCCAGCCGGTCATCCGCAACCGCTCCATCGCATATGTCATGACGACGGAAGAATGGGCGATGCACAAGACGCCCGGCGCGAAAGCCGAGTGCCCTAACGGCATGAACGAAGGGCCGCGCGAGCAGTTCAAGGTTCTGTTTCCGGAGGACGGTCCCAAGCGCACCGTGATCGGAACGCAGCTCGCCCGCGAGGCGCAGATTTATTTCCCGACGCCGGAAAAGGAGGCCATGCCGTTCAAGGAAGCGGTGGGGCCGGTCGTGCCCGGACTAAATCTCGACGGCAAAGTGGGCCCGAACGATTTCACGAGTCCGGACGGCGTCAAAGGCATCGACAACCAGTTTTTCAGGGTGATCGGCTGCGTGAGCAGCTACCGCGACGTGGCGGCCCTGATGGTCACCAAATGGCGCGTGGACAATTCCTTCAACCGCGTCGTGATCGAGCTCACCGATGTCGACGATCTCGGCAACGACCCCGACGTTACGGTCACCACCTATCGCGGCCTCTCGCCGATGCTGCCCGATGCAAGCGGAAGCGGCTATATGCCCGGGGCGTCGCAGAAACTCGATATGCGCTTCGGCAAGGACTTCATCTTTTCCTTCAAGGGCAAGATCGTCGACGGCGTCCTGACCACCGAGGCCGGCGACTACCTGATGCCATACCAGGCGCTCGTTAACGTCTCGACCTTGCTTTTCCGCGGCCTCAGATTCGAACTGCGCCTGACCCCGGATGGCGCCGAGGGCTACATGGGCGGCTACATCGACATCGCGTCATGGTACGCCCAGCGCCAGGAAAGCATTTCCACGCATCACCAGAGTTACGGGCAGGAGTCGTCGCCCACGATTTATAAGGCGCTGACTCGCCTGGCCGACGGGTACCCGGACCAGGCCGGCCGCAACACCGCGATCTCGGGCGCCCTGCGCGTGCGTTTCACGCAGGTGTTTGTGGATCATCCGGCCAAGGCCACGGCGCAAGCCGGTGGGGCCGCCGCTCCCGCCAACCGTTAGAGGCTCGCCCGCTTCCGCCGTCTTGCACGTAGGCGCGCGGCGGAAATTATTATATGATTAAAACAATTATGGAGCCCGAACGGGCCCCAATGACCTGGAGAACGTTCTGGTGAAGTGGCCTGCGAACCGTATTTCGTCGAGCTCGCCCAAAAGCTTCGGCATGTATGAAAAGGCATCGAAACTCTATGCCGGCGTAGACCTGATTCATCTCGAGGTGGGGCTTCCGGGCTCGGACACGCCGCAGCATATAAAGGACGCGGCGATCGCGGCCTTGCAGGCGGGGAAAGTGCATTACAGCGCGTTCCCGGGCACGATCGAGCTTCGCCGGGCCATCGTCGAGCGGCTGAAAACGCACAACGCCTTGAAGGTGACCGAAAACGAAGTTGTCGTCACCAATGGCCTGACGCATGCCTCCTACGCGGTGTTCATGGCGGCGCTCGACCCGGGCGACGAGGTGATTCTCCTCGAACCCTATTATCCGCAGCACATCAACAAGATCGAGATGGCCGGTGGAAAAGTGGTGCTTGCCCCGCTCGATCGGGCCAGGGGTTTCGCCATGGACCCGGCGGCCATCGAGGCCAGGATCACGCCGAGGACGCGCATGATTTCACTGGTCAATCCGGCCAATCCCACCGGCCGCGTGTTCTCGCGCGACGAGTTGAGCGCCCTTGCCGCGCTCGCGATCAAACACGACCTGCTGATCGCCTCCGACGAGGTCTACGAGCAGATCGTCTACGACGGGAACAAGCACATCAGCATCGCCTCGTTGCCGGGCATGTTCGAACGCACGTTCAGCATGTTCGCCTTCACAAAGGCGTACGCCATGGATGGCTGGCGCATCGGTTATGTGGCCTGCCACGAACGCTTCATACCGGCGATCCTGAAGATCACCGCCAACGACGTGTCTCATGTGAACACCTTCATCCAGGACGGCGCGCGCGCGGCCTTGCAGGGCCCGCAGGATGCCATCGCCGACATGCTCGCCAACGACAAGAGGTGCCGCGACATGGTGGTTGCACGCATGAATCAGATGTCAGGCGTGAAGTGCGAGATGCCGCAGGGGTCGATCTACGCATTTCCCGATATATCCTCGACGGGCAAGGCCAGCCAGCAGGTGGCCGATGAAATCCTCGAGAAGTGCCATGTCGTGACGGAAGCCGGTACGTTCTACGGCGCCGGCGGCGAGGGACATTTGCGGGTCTGTTTTGGGGCCGAGCCCTATGAGCGGATCGAGGAAGCCATGCGCCGCATGGCGCGGTACTTCTCCGGAGACGCCTGACCATGAGCGCTGCAACCGACAGTTTCGAAGCGTGGATCCGCTCGGCGTTCCGTCAAATGAACACCGAGTTGGAGAACCTGTACTTTGCGCAAGCGGACCGCGCCAACGTGGATGGCGTGGGCGACCCCATCAAGAAGGCCCTGACCGACGAAGGCCTCGCCCTGATCCGCCCGCTCGTGGCGGAAGGCAATACCAACGAGGGATTCGAGCGTACCTTCGGCACGCTCGGCAACCTGGGCATGTTCTTCGCGGCCTTGCGGCGGCACGAGCTCACCAACCCCGCGCGCGAGCACAAGTCGCCCTTCGACGATGCCTCGGCGCTGGGCATGCATATCGGGGCGTCACTCGGAGTCGTGCCGCGGTTCGCCAATGTGCATCTCAATCACCACAACCGGGCCGTCGATGGACTTCCCAAGAGCTTCACGACGCTGGTCGATGAAAAGATTTTCAACGACTACAACACATTTTCAATTCTTTGCTATCAGCGGGCAGGTGACGCGCTGGCGCGGATTCCGGCCCTCGGCATCTCCAACCCGGCGGCGGCACTGCTGCTCGCCGACGCGCGCGCCGCGCTGGACGAGGTGTTCAAGTACAACGAATTGCTGTTTCAGAAGCTCAATCCCGACCGGTTCTTCTATTGCGTGCGACCATACTTCAAGCCGTACCGGGTCGGGCGGCAGGAATACCGCGGCGCCAACGCCGGGGATTTCTCGGCCATCAACGAGATCGACCTGTTGCTCGGACTATGCCGCGGGAACGATCCGTACTACTCCCAGCTTCTCGTCGACAAGATGCTCTACCTGACGCCGGAAGATCAGGCGCGGCTGCGCGGTTGCCTCACGCATCGCCCGTTGCTGAGCGAGTTCGTGGACGCGATCGCGGCGTCGGCGAAGCAGGACTGGTTCAAGACCAACGCACCCCTGTTCCTCGATGTCTGCGCCGCCCATGGCCGTGCCGCGGCACAACACCACGACAGGCTGGTCAATACCTTCATCGTCAGGAAGACGCTTGAACTCGAACAGCGTCATATGGCCCAGATCACCGCCAGCGGGCCGCCGCTGCCGGTGTTGATCAAGGCCCTGGAGAAGTTGCGCGACTTGCGCCTGGCGGCGCCCAGCCAGGAATTCGAAACCGCCCACGGCGAGATTGCGCGTCTCAAAGAAGCGCTGGGCCGCGCCTAGCGACGCCCCTTAAGGCGCCTTGAACCGGAATTCCCGCGCCATCAGCCGGCTCTTGTCCGCGTCTCCGCGCGGGCTGAATTTCTGGATGCGGTTGTTCCAGGTGTCGGCGACGTAGTAGTTGCCCGCGTCGTCGATGGCGAAGGCGTGCAGATTGTCCGCCGACCCCGGTGCATCGCCAAAGGTGCCCCAATAGGTCAGGAGCTTGCCGTCCGCGTCGAACTTGGCGATCCGGCTGTAGGCGGCTGAGCTGACCCACACCGCCTGGTCCTCGGTCACGACGACGCGCGATGGCATGCGGATGTTCGGCCACTGGTCCAGGAACTTGCCGTTCTCGTCGAACACCTGGATCCGGTTGTTGCTGCGGTCGGCAACGTAGACGCGCTTGTTCGCGTCGACCGCCACCGAGTGCACGAGGTTGAACTGGCCGGGGCCGGAGCCCTTGGTGCCCCATTCCAGGAGGAATTTGCCGTCCTTGTCGAACTTCACGACGCGCGAATTGACGTAGCCGTCCGCGACATAGAACGAGCCGTCGGGGAGGAACACCAGCGACGCCGGGCGGTTGAAATGCCCCTTGTCCGTGCCGGGGACGTTTTTCTCTCCCAGCTTCAGGACCAGCTTCTTGCCGTCGTTGGTGAATTTCAGGATCTGCTGTCCATCGCGATCCACCACCCACAGGTGTCGCGCGGGATCGTAGGGGCTGATGTGCAGGCTGTGGGCGGTGACGATCAGGTCGTTCCATTGCGCCCAGTCCTCGAGCACCTTGCCGTTGCCGTCGAGCACCATGATCTGGTGCAGATGGGTCTTTTCGGATTCCGGCTTGGCGGAGGTTTTGCTGCGTTCTTTCTGCGTCATGCCGTCGGCGCCGATCACCAGGGAATTGGGGCGCGTCACATGCTGGTCGGCGTTGCCGATGAAAATGCGGTTCGGGTTTTCGACCGCGACCGCGGCCACCGGCTGGTCCCACTCCATGCCCGGCTTGAACCAGTTCCGCACCACGTCATAGGGGCCGGTTTCATCCAGTCCACCCTTGAGGTTTTGGGCGGCACAGGCGCTGGAGCTGGCCAGAAGGACCACCAAAACCGATCGGAAAAGCTTCATACGACCCCCAGCTGGAGAAATGGCGCTGCCTCGAAGAATAATTTTACATATAAAATGAGCGGGCGCAAACGGCGGCGGCGAAAATGGGGAGCGCCGCGGCGTCGGCGGGATTGCCCAAGCGTCCGCGACGGGGCGCGCCCGAACAAAACCCCGGCACTCGCCCTGCCGGGGACGGAGATGCGGAACTCACATGATGCCCTTGACGATCTACGCGGGCCTTGCCGCCGACCGGAACGCACGCGGAATGCGCGGCGCAAGAATTCTGGGTGAAGCTTTGAGCGCGATCGTCGGCAAGACGGCGCGCGTGGTTGGGGCTGCTGCGGCGCCGGTGCCGGGCGGCTGGGCTGAACAGCTCGCGACCGCGCGCGCAGACTTGGGGTTGCTCAAACAGGCCATCGGCGAAGTGCTCGACGCGGGACTGCGTCCGCTCTCGGTAATGGGGCGGTGTGCCGCGAGTGTGGCGACCTTGCCCGCGGTGGCGCGGCGGCATCCCGAGGCGGTGGTCGTGTGGTTCGACGCGCATGGCGACTGCAACGTGCCGCGCGGGGCGGACAGCTATCTCGGCGGCATGGTGCTGACCGGCGCGGCGGGGCTTTGGGACACCGGCCTGGGCGCAGACCTCGCGCTGGCGCAGGTCATCCTGGTGGGCAGCCGCGATCTCGATCCGCCGGAGATGGACCGCATCGCGCGCGGCGAGCTTGGGCACGTTCGCGCCGGCGCCGGTCTCGCCGCGCGGCTGGCCGCGGCCGTGCATGGGCGGCCGGTCTATGTGCATATCGATTGCGACGTGCTCGACGCCGGGCTGCTCGCCACCGAATATCAGGTGCCGGACGGGCTCTCGTTCGCGCAATTGCGCGAGGCCTGCGCGGTGCTCGCGGCATGCCCGCTGATCGGGCTTGAGATCACGGAATACGAAGGTGCATGGCCAGACGGGCAACCCTCCGGCGCGGACGGCCTGCTCGAGGCCATTGCGCCACTGCTCGCGGCGCTGGCGTGAGATTTACCGCGGCGGCTGGGCGTCGAACTTCGGTGGGGTCTCGCTGGCGGCCGATCGCCGGGCGGCGTCGCCGCCGCCCGGGATCTGGAGGTTTAGATTAGGACTTCCGCCTGCTTTTTTT